>JAZNJM010000064.1:0-76777 GCA_045578045.1 Eubacteriales bacterium
ACTCTTATGTTATTTTCGCCTCCATTTAATGATGAGACTGAAATTGGTGGATATATTAACTCCTATCCTGAATTTATCAGAGAAAACGGCGGACAATATACCCACGCAGCTGTATGGACCGCTATCGCTCTTATTAAATGCGGAGAAACAGAAAAAGGTATTTCTTTACTCAAAGATATAAGTCCCATTTCTCGTTGTAAAACAATTGAAGATGCATCTGTTTACAAAAATGAGCCTTATGTTCTTTCTGCTGATATATCAACAAATTCCAGAGGAGGATGGAGCTGGTATACGGGTGCTGCTTCTTGGTTCAGCGTTGCCTTTCTGGAATATGTTTTAGGATTAAAATTCAAAGGAAGTATGACTGTTAACGGTGTTGAAAAATACGTTGGCGCTTTTAAATGTCTTGAAATAAAACCTATCATTCCTTATAAGGCTAAAATCTCTTTAGAAGACTATACCTTAAACGTTTCAGTTAAAAACGGAAAAAATAAAATTCTTCTTGACGGAGCTGAAACAACGTTTCCTATTGTTATCCCTCCTAAAAATTGCGAATTGGAAGTTTATTTTGAATAAAAATGTATTTTTATGATGAATTTAAGAATCAAAACTAAAAAACAGTGTGTTTAATTCTTTCGAAGGTATTGAAATTTCAATCTTAATATGGTATAATGCAAATTTGTAAAGTAGTATTTTTATTGTGTTTAATTGAAGTTTTAAGACTTTTAAAAATAAATATTATTGTGTTTTATTCAATAAGATAAATTTTCACTTTTGATTGACGATTATATAGCTTTTTGCTATAATTTTGGAAAGGATTTTTTATGAAAACGTTTTCTTTAAATTTAAAAGAATTGTTTAATCTTGATACAGCTCAAGAGCCAATTCTCGATTGCTTTTTATTATCGCCTAATGACGAAATAGGTGCAGATAGAAAACATCCATCCATCCTCGTTATTCCAGGTGGTGGATATCGCTTTGTTTCACAAAGAGAAGCAGAGCCCATTGCTCTTAACTATCTTTCAATGGGTTTCAATGCTTTTGTTCTTTGGTATAGCGTTTTCCCCGAAAATTATCCTGAACAGCTTATTGAAGCCTCGGCGGCAATTTCTCTTATGAGAAAAAAATCAGACGAATGGTTTATTGATACAGAAAAAATTGCTGTTATCGGTTTTTCCGCAGGAGGACATCTTGCTTGTTCCCTATCAACCCTTTGGAGAGAAAAGGAAATATATGATAAACTCGGAATTGAAATGGATTCAAATAAGCCTAATGCTTCAATTCTTGCTTATCCAGTTATTTCATCTGATGAAAAAATTTCCCACAGCGGTTCATTTGAAGGTCTTCTCGGGAAAAAAAACAACGAAGATATGATGACAAAAGTTTCTCTTGAAAAACAAGTTACTTCTGAGACTCCTCCAACTTTTATATGGCATACTGCAAACGATTCGTGTGTACCTGTTTTAAATTCTATTGTTTTTGCAGAAGCACTTTCGAAAAATAAAGTTCCCTTTGAGCTTCATATTTTTCCAAACGGTTCACATGGACTTGCTAATTGCAATATAACAACCGCAAGTTCTGTTAACTCTAATCAAATTAATCCCCATTGTGAACAATGGATTGAGCTTAGCAAAAAATGGCTTGTTGAATCCTGCGGTTTTTGATAAATAATATTATTATGAAAAACTAAAAAGAAAGGAACGGTTTTTAATATGAAATTGACTTTTTTGGGTGCGGCTCACGAGGTTACAGGTTCTTGTACACTTCTTGAAGCGTGTGGAAAAAATATTATTATAGATTGCGGTCTTGAACAAGGAAAAGACACATACGAAAACTGTTCCTTTCCCCTCTCTCCTTCTGAGATAGATTGTATTTTACTCACTCACGCTCATATTGACCATTCAGGAAAACTCCCTTTTCTTACAGCCAACGGATATGGTAAAGAAATATACTCAACTTTTGCAACAAAAAAATTGTGTGAGATAATGCTTCTTGATTCTGCACACATACAAGAGACAGAAGCTATCTGGCGAAACAGAAAAGCTAAACGCTCGGGCAGTGAAGAATATATTCCCCTTTATACAACAACAGATGCAAAAAAATGCTGTGAACAATTTATTTCTTGCAATTATAACGAAGAATATACAATTTTTGATTCAATCAAAATAAAATTCATAGATGCAGGGCATCTTCTCGGCTCTGCAAGTATTGAAATTACTGTTACGGAAAATGGAAAAACGGAAAAAATATTGTTTTCAGGAGATATTGGAAACATTGACAGACCTCTTATAAAAAATCCTCAAAAGCCGTTGGAAGCAGATATTGTAGTTGTTGAATCAACATATGGTGATAGACTTCACGGAGAAAGAGAAGATTATTTATCTCAGCTTGAAAACGTTATCAACAAAACAATCTCAAAGGGCGGAAACGTTATTATTCCATCCTTTGCCATTGGAAGAACTCAAGAGCTTTTATATCTCATTCATAAACTGAAAGATGAAAAACTTATTGACGTAAATATTCCCGTTTTCGTTGACAGTCCCCTTTCTGTTGAGGCAACGAAGATATATGCGGGAGACCTTGTTGATTATTATGATGAAGAAACTCTCGAATATCTGAAAAATGGAGTTAATATTCTTGATTTTGATGGACTTAATCTCTCTGTTTCAACAGAAGAATCTGTCTCTATAAACAGAGATAATAAACCTAAAATAATAATTTCATCAAGCGGTATGTGTGAAGCGGGAAGAATAAGACATCATCTTAAGCATAATTTATGGCGTAAGGAATGTACTGTTCTTTTCGTTGGTTACCAATCAGACGGAACACTTGGAAGAATCATTTCAAGCGGTGCGAAACGCGTTACTATAATGGGAGAGCAAATAGCAGTTAACGCAAATATTGAAATTATGTCTGGAATTAGCGGACACGCAGATATGAATATGATTCTTGACTGGATAAAGAATATACAAACGCCTCCCAAAATGGTTTTTGTCAACCACGGAGGAGACGGTGTTTGCGATACGTTTGCTGAAAAAATAATGAAAAAGTTAGACGTTCCGGCTGTTGCTCCATATAATGGTGCAGTTTATGATTTATCAACAATGGAATGTATTAACCACGGAAACACAGTTAAAATTACTAAAAGTTCTATTCCAACTACCAAGAGAATATCAACGTCTTACGAAAAACTACTGGCAGCCGGAAGAAGACTTTTGACAATAATAGAAAGGAAAAAATACAGTAAAAGCAAAGAACAAAGTAAACTCACTTCTCAAATAAATGACCTTTGTAGAAAATGGGAGAAATGACGTTTAAGTATTCTTTAAGATTTATATTGTATACTTTTGAATATGAAAAAAAATAATCGGTTTTTTTCTATAATCATATGCCTTTTTATCCTTGTTGCTTCTTTTGGCTTTCCTGTTTTTGCTGAAAATGATGAAAATATTTCTTATACTGTTTCATACGGAAAAGGTATATATATTTCCTATGCAGGTTCTGAGCCAAAGAACTTTATCAAAGGAGATCCTCCCGCTTCTAAGGTTGTTAACAAAAACGGTTCTGTTACTGTTGCAAAAAATACATTCACTTTCAGAGATTATTCTTTCGGCGGTTGGAAATATACCTATACAGATAAAAACGGCAAAAAAAAGTCTTTATACTACAATGACGGAGACGTTATTGAAAATATAAATTGCAATATGAAGCTCGAGGCAACTTGGACAAAAGCTAAAACGGATTTAAAAATCAAGGCGTATGCAACTTATGCAGATTCAAACGATAAAACCGAACATTACGTTGGAGAAATTTTAGTTTTGAAAAATGCTCCAACTGCTCCGTCATCAAATTATGAATTTTGTGGTTGGACAGACAACGAAGGAACAGTTCTCTATTCTCCAAAAGACAGCTATGAAATTAAGAATATTAATACGGTTATCAAACCCGTTTGGTCTGTTGACGGAGAAAAAATTGATTATAAAAAAATAACCGTTAACACAACAAAAGGCGGAAAGGCTTCAATTTCTAAAATATATATTCTTTCCGGCGGAAAATACGACATTGAGTTTACTCCTGATGAAGGATATTATATATCTGATATTAAATTAAACGGTTCTTCAAAGGGGGCGGTTTCAAAGCTAAGTGTTTCAGTTCAAAATGATGACGTATACATAGATGCTGTTTTCTCAAAAATAACCCCACCCGAACCACCATCTTCTGAAGATGATACGTCATCCGAGAAAAAGGATGAATTTTTAATTACTGTTATTTCAGAAGGAGAGGGAAACGTTTCTCCTGAGAAAAACATTAAAGTTAAAAAGGGCGAAAATATCACTTTAAAATTCACTCCCGCAAAAAAATACAGGCTCCCTCTCGATATAAACGATAATAATAACGTTGTTTTTTTCAGCAAGGATTGGAATGGTGAATACGTTCTCGAAAATATTGAAGAGGACCACGTTATTAAAATATTCTTTATAAGCGAAAGTTACGTTGCAACTCCATCTATTGATGATTATTCATCAAAGCAAGTTGGAGAGCCAAACAGAACAACGAAAGGATTCACAAAATCAATTTGCATTTTTATAATTATATTTGCTTCTTTTTTTGGAATTGCCTCTATTATATACGTAAACAGAAATAAAAAAACCAAAAAAAAGAAAAAGAAAAAAGCGAATAGCAAAAAAAGGACGTGAAGTATTTTGAAAAGAAAAGATGTTACTATACTTATTCCAGCATATAAGCCTGATGAAAAACTTTTAAAACTAATTGATAAACTTAATGAAGCAGAATATGATATCGTTGTTGTTAACGATGGAAGCGGTGAAAAGTTTCAACATATATTTGATTCCATTCGTTCAGCAAAGGTTATAGAGTATCCTATAAATAAAGGCAAAGGCGGAGCTTTAAAAACGGGTATATCATATATAAATGAAAATACATCTGCAAAATATATTATTACAGCTGATGCAGACGGACAACACACACCTGAGGATATAACAAAACTTGCAGATTTTTTGGTTTCGTCCAATGATAACTCTTCAACGTTTGTTATTGGAAGCAGAAAATTCACAGGTGAAGTTCCTTTCAAAAGCAAATATGGAAACAAAATAACAATTGGTGCATTTGCTCTTGCGAGCGGTGTTAAAATTGGTGATACACAAACTGGTCTCAGAGGATTTTCCAAAGGACTTTTTTCAGAGCTTTGTCAGATAGACGGAGACAGATATGAATATGAAATAAACGTATTGCTTCACGTTGCAAAACGAAAAATCAAAATCAACGAGATAGAAATTGAAACGATATATATTGATGAAAACGCATCTTCACATTTTCATCCCGTAAGAGACTCAATTAAAATTTATTCTTGCATTTTAAAATATTGTTTTTCTTCAATAATATCATTTATTGTTGATTTCATTCTTGCTCATATTTTTTCTTTTGTTCTCTCACCTGTTTTTTCAGACGGTATCTATAAAATTGGCTCTCTTGCTTCTTTCAGCGGAGGAACAGTTACCACCGCCCTTTCCACTGCTTTTGCAAGAATCATAAGTATGATTGTTAATTTCACACTAAACAAAAAATTTGTTTTTAAATCTAACGAAAAAGGCTCAAGTATAGCTATCAAATATTTTTCTCTTGCAGCTTTTAATCTTGTTCTGAATAGCATTATAACCTCTTTACTAAGATATTATTTAGATAACCTTACAATAGCTTATATTATAGCTCAGATTCCTGTTTATGTTCTGAATTATATCATTCAGAAAAAATTTATTTTCAAGGCGTGATATTTCGGGAGGAAAAATTTGAAAACAACTTCTAATGCATATAGAAAATTATCGCTTTTTGCTCTTTCTGGAATTTTTCTTCTTTCTTCGTGCATACCAACTGATACAGAGCTTTCCGCTGAAAAAACAAGTTCTGAAAATGTTTTATCAAAAGAAATTTTGTCAAATGAGAATGAAAGTTCTGTATTAGTCGAAAATTCTGCTGAAACTGATTTATCTGAATATTCAGACGTTTCTAAGTCTATTTCATCCTTTGATGAATCTGAATTGTCTGAGGAGCATATTTCTGATATATCAGATATATCAGAAGATTTGGAAGTTTCTGACGCAACCTCAGAATCTGATTCAAGCATCGAAGACGTTTTTGAAGACGATTCAAAAGACAATAGTGAACAAAGTGTTGAACAAGATAAGGACACATCAGAATACACATCGGAATACATATCAGAAGACGCATCGGAATACATATCAGAAGACACATCAAAAGACACTTCTGAAACGCCTTCCGAAGAACCTGAAATAGATATTTCAGAAGACATAGTTACAATTGAATCGGCTGGAGAACGTTTTAAGGATAAGTTTACAGACGGAGAAGTAATTTCAACTGAAAACAGCTATATAAGCGAATTTGTTAACGTATCCCTTAAAGAAATAACCTACGAAGGAAAGCTATACTTCGTTCAGGATATATACATAAAAAAAATTGAAAGTTTGTCAGTTGGATTTGCAGGTCTTGAATTTGGAAAAAAATATAATGACTACGTTTTAGATATGGTTGAAGACTATAACCAAAATGGATACAATGTTGTAGGAGCAATAAACGGAGATTATTGCGGTCTTGACGGAAAGGGTGTTATAATCAGAAACGGCGTACTTTACGGAACGGGTGTTGCTCAATATACTATTTGTGTTCTTTATAAAAACGGAGTTATGAAAATTATTGATAAAAAAAGTTTTGATGCTCAAGCCGAACTCAAGAAAGGCGCTTGGCACGCTTGGGATTTTGCCCCATCATTTCTTGATATAAACGGCGCTCCTTTATCAACGTTTTCAGAAAGAAAAAGTATAAGCAGAAGTAATCCTCGAACCGTTATAGGATATTTTGAACCTGGACATTATTGTTTTGTTACAGCAGGAGGACGTGCTAAAGGAAACTCATATGGTGTTTCATTCACTCAAATATCAAATTTTATGAGTAGCTTGGGTTGCAAAATAGCATATAATCTTGATGGCGGAAAATCAGCTGTTATGGTATTCGGGAACAAAATAATAAATGAAAAATATCAAGGAACAGGAAGAAGAATTTCTGATATAGTTTTTATAAACGATATAAAAAACGAACAATAAATATACTTAAACTTTTATTTTAAGGACAATTTAAAATTTTAGAGAGGGAAAAATGAAAAGTAAATTCAATAAGAAAAAAATTGTTAAAATCGTCTTAGCCGATATTTTAATTTTTGCCGTATCTATACTTACCTTTGCGTATTTTGATCACGTCAGAAGCTGGGGTGATGATACCCCCGTCGATCCTATCAAGCCCCCGTCTTTTGATACCTCTTCAGAATCATCAAAAGAAGAAGATAACTCATCTGATAATTCTAAAGACGCTGATTATTCTAAAGATACCGATATTTCCGATGATTCTTCAAAGGAAACAAGCGAAGAATCATCTGAAAATACATCAAGCGAAAGCAATATTCCAGATGGTGTATACACAGACGGAGAGGTTATCTCAACAGAAACTCTTTACAAAAGCCAATACGTTAGCGTAGAAGTTAAAGAAATTTATTTTGAAGATAAACTTTATATGGTTCAAGACGTATACGTTAAACATATTGAAAGCCTTGCAGCAGGTTTCGCTAAGGGACTCACTCCCCTTTCCGGTGAAAAATCAACTATATATGAAATGGTTGAACACTACAGAAACAACGGATATAATATTGTTGCCGCAATTAACGGAGATTACTGTGGATATAATTCAAAGGGTGTAACAATTAGAAATGGCGTTTTATACGGTAAAGGAATTGCACAATTTGACGTTTGTATTATATACAAAGACGGAACTATGGTAACAATGCCTCCCGAAGAATTTGATGCCCAAACAGAACTTGAAAAAGGTGCTTGGCACGTTTGGGACTTTGGTCCTTCCCTCCTCAGTGATGATGGAAACGCATTTTCCTCTTTCAACTCGGATTATCAAAAAATTGCAAAAGCAAATCCAAGAACAGCAATAGGATACTACGAACCGGGTCATTACTGTTTTGTTGTTGCAGGTGGCAGAGGTGAACAACCATATGGGGTTACGTTGGCTGCACTTTCAAGATTTATGAAATCTCTCGAATGTAAATCTGCATATAACTTAGATGGCGGTCGCTCATCAATAATGGTTTTCGGCGAAGAAATTGTAAATGAAAAATACCAAGATGTTAACAGATCTAATACCGATATGGTATTTATTCAGGACTTTTCTAATAACTAATGGAGGAACGTATTGATATGAATAAAAATAAAAAAAACCTCCCTTCAATTTTTATGATTATCGCTTTAATATGTGCAAACGGCGGAATAATTATTTCTTTAATGCATCTCGTTTTTCATTTTATTGATTGCGTTAATTTTGCTGTTGGTTTTTTAGATAATAATTTCACCAATATTATTATGCTTATCAACGGAATTATTTCACTTATAACAGCCGCTTTCGTTTTGATTATTCTTCATTACAAAGAAAGCAAAAGCTATTTTTTCAGAAAAGTTGCATTTATTACCTTTTGGCTCTCTTTCTCGAATATATTGCTTCAAAGAAACGTTATTATGCCAAATATGCTTGAAGAATACCAAAGAAACGTTGTTTGGTTTTTCCTTAGTGTTTTCACAATAATAAATTCAGTTTTTTGCAACGGACTTTTATGCTTGAACAAAAGCACTGAAAAAGAATAATATCAATTAAAGCCGATGAAAACATCGGCTTTAATCGCGAAAAGAGGATATATGATTATAGATTTTCACATTCACATTTTTCCAGATGAAATTGCCGAAAAAGCCATAAAAACATTATCCGAAAGAAGCGGACTTGCTCCTCAAACAAATGGAACAGCGAAAAACACCATAGATAAGTTGAACGAATGGGGCATAGATAAAGCGGTTTGCCTCAATATAGCAACTAAACCTTCTCAGACGAGAAAAATAAATTTATTTATGGAAAATAATACCTATTCAAAGTTTATTCCATTCGGAACAGTTTATCCAATAGCTGAGAACGCTCTTGAAGAAATTGAACACATAAAAAACGTTGGTATAAAGGGTATAAAGCTCCATCCAGATTATCAGAATTTTTATGCTGACGATGAAAACGTTTTTCCCCTTTATCGTCTTATGGAAGAGCTTGAGCTTCCATTGCTTTTTCATTCGGGATATGATATTGGACTTGGTTGTCCTATACATTGTACCCCGTTAATGATAAAAAAAATAGCCGATTCTTTTCCGAAGCTACAGATAATAGCGGCTCATTTCGGAGGCTATGGTTTATGGAAGGATGCTTTAGAGCTTTTATACAACAAAGAAAACGTATATTTCGATACAGCTTTTCCTATTGGACTTGATGAAAACCTTGCTGAAAAAATTATAAACAAAAAAGGTGCAGACCATATTCTTTTTGCAAGTGATTGTCCTTGGGATTCTCCCAAAAGAATACTTCATTTTATTGATTCTCTTAAAATATCAGATTCAGACAAAGAGATGATATACGGAAAAAACGCTCAAAGACTGCTGAAAAGTTTATAACTATGTTTTTTCATACTAAAACTAAACAGAAAACAAAAAATTAACAAAGTAATTTGCAAAAAACTATTGACAAAAATGCTTTTTTGTACTATATTATATTGGTATGCGGGACATATGTTGCTCCAATTCCCGTTTTTTAAATCTTGTTAAATAAAAATATTATAAAATCATCGTAAAATCATTGGGAGGTAGTTATTATGGCAAAATGTCAATTTTGCGACAAAGGCGTTACCTTTGGACACAACGTTTCTCACTCTAACAGAAAGACAAGCAGAACTTGGAAACCCAACATCAGAAAGGTTAAAGCTACTGTAAACGGCGGAACAAAAACTGTTTATATTTGTGCTCGTTGCCTTCGTTCAGGTAAAGTTCAAAGAGCTGTTTAATCTGTTCTTGAAAAATGAAATAAAAAAATGCTTCGTGGAATTTTCCGCAGAAGCATTTTTTTATTTTTTAATATTTTATATTTTATATCTTTTTGGTGTCTCCATAATCATTTATACTATGTTTTTTATTACTACGTGTTATTTCGTGTTATTTTATTATGAACTATTTATCATCATTACTATACGTTATTGACACTCAATTATTCAATTTTAGATTATTAATACTTAATTATTCAATTTTAGAAAACCAAGTCTCATTTCTTGAACATAACGGACAACGTGAAGGAGGTGCTTCCCCTTTAGAAACGAATCCGCAATTATAACATCTCCATTTTGAGTTTTCATTTTCTGATATAAACATTTCATCTGATACCAAACGTGAATTAAGATTTGAAAACACGTTCATTTGGTTTTCTATCGCAACTGACGTATCAAGAAACTTGTTTTTTAATTGGTCAAAGCCTTCATTTTCTGCATCAACTGCATACATTGTAAATCTTTCATTTTTTTCTCTTTCTTCATTTACAGAGTTTTGGAGATTTTCATTAAGGCTTCCGTTTAACCCAAGCTCATCCATCCAAATTCTTGCACGGGATAACTCGTTTCTCGCGGCAACTCTATAGCATTCTGAAATTTCAGGATACCCTTCCGCTTCCGCTTTTTCTCCCCACAACGTATATTTAACAAGGCTTAAAGCCTCACCACTTAAGGCTTGATTGAGATTATTATTGGTATACGTATGTTTTTTCATAAATATAATTCTCCTTTTTAACTATACCTGCATTTTACATATAATTCTTATGCAGGAAAAGGGATATCCCCTTCAATATTATATTTTATGCCGTTTACCAATTTATGTTTATTTGTTATATATAATCAATATAAATATTTTAATACTAAAAAGATATAAATTTCTCATATTCATTTTCAAGAATTGAAAACGAATGAATCGTTTTATATTCACCTTTTATAAACATTGAATCTCTTAAAGCACCTTCATAAACAAAGCCTAAAGACTGTGCAAGTTTCATTGAAGCAATATTTCCGTCCATAATACGAACCGTCAGACGATGAAAACCAATTTCTCTGAAGGATATTCTCATAACAGCTGATACAGCTTCTTTCATTAAACCCTGACGCCAATATTCAGGTGATAAAACGTATCCAATCTCTGCACTTGAATTGTATTCATCAACGGAAGTAAATCCACAAGTTCCTATGAACAGACCGTCTTTTTTATGGTTTATTCCCCAATCGGGAGCTTTTCCTCTTTTATATTGTTGCATATGAAATTCTATAGTACCCCTCGTTTCAGCAATATTAAAATGAGGTGTCCACGCCAGATATTCAGACGTTTTTTCAAGAGATGCATATCTGTTCATATCATATAGATTGTCCATAGATATTTCTTTTAAAATCAATCTTGGAGTTTCCAAAACGGGAAGTTTCGCAAAAACTTTCTGCGTATTGCAATTATTCATAGTATATTATAACTCCCTTGAGATTACTATTTTGATTAATTATACTTCATTTATTTGATATTATCAAGTTATTTTTTTAAATAAACTAAAATAATAATAATTTTCTTATTAAAAAAACAGTAGAATATATAAATAAAAAAGATAAAAGGCAAAATCAAAAAAATCAGACAATAAAAAATAAGTTATTTTTGTTAAAAAGCATAAATTTCTCTTGACATATCGCAAAGAATGTTGTATTATATTATATGTGTTCATACGTATTATTGTTTGCGGCTTGAACTAAAATTCCTATTCGAAACGGGAGGACAAAATCTTGAAAAGATCCAGCTTAAAAACATTTTTAACTAAGGCGCTTGCTTCTTTGCTTATTGCTTTGACGCTTGTACCTTCCCTTGCATCTTGCAGCGACACAGAAGAAATTAATGATACTATTATTCCTGTTTATACTTTCTACGGAATAAAAGGCGAAGGAACAACTGACGAAGCTATCAGAGCAGTTGAGCTTTCTATCAACCGTATTCTTATGTCAAGATACACCTTTGCCGTTGACTTCCGTCTTTTCTTTGAAGACGAATATGAAGAAGCTCTCAACGCTGCAATTAAAGAAGTTGAAGAGTATGAAGAGCCCGAAGATGCTGCCGAAGAATCTTTTGCATCTGGTGAACTTCCTCCATACACATACACAGAAGATAAAGTTATTGAATTACTCGAAAGCGGAAAAGATTTCGAATTTAAAGCTCCAAGAGTTGATATCGTTCTCTGCAAAGACTCAGAACAATATTTCGAACTTGCAAACTCCAAAAAGCTTGTCGCAATAGATACAACCCTTGAAAACGAAGGAAAAATTCTTTCCGAATATATCCATCCAACACTTTTGTCTCTTGCAAAAATCGGAAGAAAAACTTTTGGTGTTCCCAACAACACAGCTATGGGTGAATATGAATATATCGTTTTTGACAAACAATATCTTGATGAACACAAGTATGATTACAAAACGATGAAATCTCTTGAAGACCTTGAAGATTATCTTTCACTTATCAAAGAGAAAAATGAAAACGTTATCCCTCTTAAAAAAGCAGGTACTCCCGTTGGTTATGAATATCTTTTCGGAGATAAATCTCCATTCTACATAAGTCCTACAACTACAACATCAGGCGAAGCAACTGGAAGAATTTACGGTACGATGGATACAGATCTTAATGCATTTATCATTGAAGATTATGCTACTCTTATTGGTAAATACCGTTCTTTAGGTTATCTTGCAGATCCTTCTGATAATAATAAAGATTTTGCAGTAACCTTCGTTAAAGGAACACCGTCTGATATTGATGCTCTTGAAAAAGAAACGGGCAAAGAATACGAATATATTGTATATAAAACTCCCGTTGCAACAACAAAATCAATTGACACAGTATATTCTATTTCATCAACTGTTTCAACAACAGAAGTTACAACTCTTATTGATATTATCGTTGCTCTTTTCACTGATGAACAAATAAAGAACTATTTCTATTATGGAATTCAAGGCGAACATTATATTCTCGATGACAACGATCTTGTTGAACCAATCAAAGACGGTGATACAAATAAATTCGTTTACGTAATGGAAAACAAATACACAGGAAACGTTTATCTTGCAAAACAAAAGAAGGGTGAAAATGGCAAAATTTATGACGATATAAAACAAATTAATCTTGCAACATCTCTTTCTCTCACATCAGGCTTTGCATATATTCCAAAAACATACACAGTTGGAGATAAGACTTTAACAGAACCTAACTATGTTGAAATTATGACAAACGTTCTTGGAGATAGCATTTTGAAGCTCAATGACGGTTCATTTGGAATTGTTAATTACGATGAATTCAAAGAATCCATTAAAGATAGCCTCAAAGAATCCGCAGAAAAATCGATTCAAACTTCATATTCTGATAAAATTCTCACAAATTATGTTGCAAAAAATTCTGCTCATCTTTCTTCAGAAGAATTTCTTTCTAACGTTGAAATTTTAGCCAAAGATGCAGTTAATGCCTCTCTTAGAAATAATGCAGTGAATGCTCTCACAACAGAATATACAAAACAGCTCAAAACAGAGAATCCCGATATAACAGAGGAAGAAATCGCTGCTGCTCTTGATACGAAAATTACAGAGGAAGCAATAAAGAATTATATTGACACGAAATTCACGGCAGATTATATTGAAACTCTTATTAATGTCAACAAAAAAGACATTATAAGCCAAGAAAAAAAGAAGATCAGTGAAGATTATAAACTAACTGATGAATATAAGAATTTAATAGCTTCATATATCGTTTCTGAAGAGTATAATGCTCTTGTTGAAGAATATATTATAGCACAAGTTAATAAGAAATTTGTATCTCAAATAGAAGATCAAATTACAGCAGAAGCAGAGAAACTCCAATCTCAAGCTGTTGATGCTGTTGAAGAAGCAATAAAGAAATTTAATGAAACAGCTAAATCAACGTTTAAATGGTCTGACGCTGATGTAGAAAGTAATCTTGACGTTAATTCATATTCAGATTTCTTTGAAAAGAGACTTGTATCTCAGTATTATAGCGTTTATACCAATCCTGACGAAACAACATAATAGTTTTAACAACTTAATACGGGACAACTTAAAGTTGTCCCGTTTGTTTTAAATTTGTTGATTAGGTTATAAATATTATTATTAGATTTTAATTGAATACTTGTTTTAAATGCTTTTTATGTAATTAAAAAGTATCGTCTTAATTGGAGAATTTTGAATGAACAACATTTCAACCCTCACCTCTTGCTTTAAAAAGATTTACAAAAAGTTATACTATATTGCAAAGGATTATATATTTTCATTTTTTTCATTTATAATAACTTTTTTTGTTTTTGCTATTATTTTTAAAGCAAACGGTTTATATCCCTTTGGAGAAACGTCAATTGCTTGGTGTGACCTTAAACAACAAGGTATTCCCCTGCTTATGAATTTAAAAGACGTATTAAGCGGAAACGGAAGTATACTTTATAGCTTTAATAACGCTTCGGGAATGAATTTTTGGGGAGTATTTTTATTTTTTCTTTCAAATCCATTTTCTTTTCTTTGTGTTTTTTTCGAAAAAGCAGAGCTTTATAAATTAGTTAGTACATTCGTTATAATTAAGCTTTGCATTGCTTCTTTTACTTCAACATTATTTTTTGTAAAAGTATGTAAAAATACATCTAAAGGAATCTCCGTTGCCCTTGGCGTTTCATACTCTCTTTGTGCATATGGACTTATGTATTATCAAAACATAATGTGGCTTGATATTATGTATCTATATCCGTTGCTTATTTTGGGAATAAAAAAAGCTATGGAGAAAAAAGGATATGCCTTATATACGGTCATTTTGAGCCTATGCGTTTTATTTAACTTTTACCTTAGCTTTATGGTTATCCTTTCGATTTTACTCTACATTGGACTATATTTGCTCATTTCAAAAGATGATTTAAAATTAAAGAAATCAGTTTCTTTCGATTTATTAAAAGGTTCTATAATTGCTGCATTAATTTCTTCAATTTCTTGGATACCTGCTTTTATTCAATATAGTTCTTCAGGACGCGGTGAAAGCATATTCAAAACCCTTTCCTCTTCATCGTGGGTTCCAAGACTTGATACTATACTTTTATTATTACTTTCGAGCTCTGTTATTATTATAATTTTGCTATCATTTATAAAACCGACAATAGAAAAGCTACGCATTTTTTTATCATTCCTTTTATTTTTTATCCCCATATTTATAGAGCCTATAAATAAAATGTGGCATACAGGCAGTTATATGTCATTTCCTGGAAGATATGCTTTTATTACTATTTTTATGGGATTATATTTAGTTTGTCTTTCGTTGGAAAGAAAAGACAACGCTGAAATAAAAGAAACTATTTTAAATTCATATAACGATAAAAATGTATTAAACGAAAACAAACTTCTGTTTAGAAGCATAATTAAACAAGTTTTGCCATATATTGTGTTCTCAGTTGCTTGTGCTATAACGGTTTATATCCTATATAAAAACGTGTCGATGGGAGTTTTTATTAATGAAAAAGATAAATTATCAAACTTTATCGATACGCTTTGGGGAAACAACAAACAGCTTAAAACAACTTTTAAAGTATCTTTAATTTTTGCCTTAGTATATTTCATATATTCTCTTTTATATAAACTGAAATTGATACCAAAAAAAATCTTTTCCATTTTTCTACTTTGCGTTGTTATTTGCGAAGGAATTTTTGCTATTAACGTTTACATTGTTCCTTGCTCTGAAAAAACAATATTTAATTCATATGATTCATTTCTTGATTTAGAAGGAAAAATCAATGATGACGAGTTTTACAGAATTAATACTGAAAAAAAATATGAAGATTCAAACCTTTTAGGTGCTTTAGGATATAACTCAATAGGTCATTACACTTCTTTGACAAATAAAGAGTATATGAACGTTTCAAAAGCACTTGGATATTCTTCTTCTTGGATGGAGCTTTCAACATACGGCGGAACAGAGCTTTCTGATGCAATTATGAGTGTTAAATATAAAGTTATTCGCTCAAAAATAGAAAACAGCGTTTATTCAAATGAAACTTATAGTATTGTTGAAACATTTGCTTCTTTAGGATTAGGAGTTAAATATAACGGGAATAATGACGTTTTCTCCTATGATGAAATATCAAGAACAGATTTTCAAGAAAAAATATTTTCTTCTCTTTTTAATAGTGATGAAGCTCTTTTTGAAAAATACACTCCAACACTTTATAAAAACTGTTCCATATCAACAGAGGGAAACAAAAAAATAATTAATGGTGAAGGAGAACTAATTTATTATATAAACGTTTCAGGTGAACAAACATTATATTTTGATGCCTTTGGAGAATTCAGTAATGGTTTAATACAAACAATAAACAGAGGATTCGACATATACGTTAACGGCATTAGAATTTCAACGTATCCCGATGGAATGTATACGGGATTTGTTAATCTTGGAACGTTTAAAAATGAAAAAGTTACAATTAAGGTTATAACCAACAGACCTCAAATGTCTTTAATTTCATTTGGTGTTTCGGGATTGAAAAAAGAAGTTTTGAAAAAAGCAGTTGAAAACACAGAATCGGGTTTTCTTAATGTTAAAAATAATAAAGCATATGGAACGGTTGATGGAAAAGACGGAGAGTATTTATTCGTTTCTATTCCATATGACGAAGGCTTTAAAGTTAAGGTAAACGGAAAGAAAATAAAACCTGAAAAAGTATTTGGAGATTTTTATTCTATTCCTTTATCAAATGGTATAAACAACATTGAAATGAGCTATACACCAACTGGCTTTATTTCGGGAATTATTTTCACATCAATTGGAATAGTTTTATTTATTCTGTTTTTGATTTTTGATAAAAAGAATAGCAAACTAATTCAGAAAGAAAGCTCTCAAAACTTTCAAAACAAAAGAAAAGAAAACGAAGAAAAAGTTTTTAATTCTTCTATTTTATTAAGTAATATAAAAACAGCTTCCTTATATTTATTTATTATATTATTTATTATTCTCACTTTTGTTATATATATTTTCCCCATATTTGTTAGGTTATTTAAATGATAACGTTACTAATAAATTCAAAATATAAAAGGCAATTTGAAAGAAGGCATATATGATATATTCAATTGGTGGTATGAAAATTGAAATTGATTTCAAGTATGCATACGGTACTAAAAAATGCAATAATTTTTTATCAAACGGCATACCTGATTTTTCAGTTTCAATTTCTGAGGAGGAAATAAAGAAAGAAGCAGCCCTTACCCCTTGGAACAACTTAGAACTATCTGAATTTGACTGTGTTTTTAAAAAAATATATAATGAAGCTCCAAACTATGGAAGAATCGTTATGCACGGAGCTTCTATTATGATGAATAGCAAAGGATTTTTATTTTCAGCTCCATCAGGAACAGGAAAAAGCACTCATATTCGTTTATGGGGAAAAAGATACGGAAAAAACGTTACTGTTATTGATGGAGATAAGCCATTTTTGAGCTTTATAAACGGAAAGGCTGAAGTTTGGGGTTCTCCAAGAAGCGGAAAAGAAGGTTGGAATAATCCCGTTTCTGCCCCTCTTGAAGGCATTGCCTTTTTGGAACAAGCTGATTACAATAAAATCATAAGAGTTTCTCCATCAGACATAATTGATAGAGCATTTATGCAGTTTTATATCCCTAAAAATAAAGAAACAGCTGAAAAAACAATAAAGATTATCAGTCAGATTTTAGAAAGCGTTCCTCTTTATATCCTCAAATGCAATATGGATATTGAAGCAGCAGAGGTTGCATATAATGGAATGATGTTTTCCTAAAATTTTATAGTATTCGTTAAAAAAGACTTGCAGTTTACAACGATTGTAAATTGCAAGTCTTTATATTATGATAAAACAATTCAAAAAGAAATATTATATATTACTAAAAATAAATACTTCTTATTCTTAATCACCCGATTTTAGTTTTTCAGCACGGTCAGCAGTTATAAGAGCATCTATCATTTCGTCAAGTTTTCCATTAAGGAAGTTTTCAAGATAGTATAAGGTAAGTCCGATTCTATGGTCTGAAACACGTCCCTGAGGATAGTTATAGGTTCTTATTCTTTCACTTCTATCTCCTGTTCCTACTTGACTTTTACGTTGTGAAGCAACCTCATCAGCCTTTTTGGAACATTCAAGGTCATACAAACGGGATTTCATTACCTTGAGAGCTTTTTCTTTATTTTTTAACTGGCTTCGCTCATCCTGACAATCTACAACTATTCCCGTTGGGATATGAATAATTCTTATTGCAGACTCTGTTTTATTAACGTGTTGGCCGCCAGCTCCTGAGCTATGATGCCTTGTTATTTCAAGCTCATCCATATTAAGCTCAAATTCAACGTCCTCAGCCTCTGGAAGAACAGCAACAGTTACAGTTGAAGTGTGGATTCTTCCCTGCGTTTCAGTTTCGGGAACACGTTGAACACGATGAACGCCGCTTTCAAATTTAAAACGAGAATATGCTCCCTCTCCAACAACCATAAACGAAACTTCTTTAAATCCTCCAAGCTCTGTATCGTTAGCATAAAGAAGCTCTGTTTTAAATCCTGCGGACTCTGCATACATATTATACATTCTATATAAAACAGCCGCAAAGAGCGAGGCTTCTTCCCCCCCCGCACCGCCTCTTATTTCTATTATAACGTTTTTGTCATCATTAGGATCTTTAGGAAGTAAAAGCTCTTTGAGCTTTTGTTCTGCATCTGAACAAAAATCTATAGACTCTTGAATTTCAGCCTTAGCAAGTTCACGCATTTCAGCGTCTTGCTCAGAAGCAAGAATCTCCTCTGCGTCAGAAATATTCTTTTTCGCTTGTTTATACGCACGAAAAACTTCAACAATTTCTGTTAAAGACTTATATTCCTTTGAATACTTTTTATAAAGCTCCATATCACTCATAACCTCTGAGGATGAGAGCTTTTCTTCGATTTCCATATATCTTACTTCTATACCTTGAAGTTTTTCTATCATGGATTTTTCCTCCAATAGTAATATTTTTCTTATCTCCTGAATAGGATAGTACAAAGCACTAAAGTTTATTAAAATTCGTAAAATTTCTGTCCGAAAGGAGAATACGCCATAAGGCGAAAAAAACCAAATGAAAACAACAAAAGCGCTTCAAACAAACGAAACAACTCAACAATTCTTTATGCCCGAAGGCAAAGGATTGTATACACCGCAAAACTTTTCAAAAATCAAGAACATAGATTCTCTTATAAAGGCTATGGATGAACAAACCATATTGGAAGGAAGAGCTGTTCTTTGCGATAATCATCATAATCTTCACGTTGAATTAGGTTCTTTCAAAGGTATTATACCCGCAGATGAATGTGTTTTTTCTCATTTTCCAATTAAAGACGTTGCTATTATCAGCCGTGTTGGAAAGAGCGTTTCTTTCGTTATAACAGATATAACAATCGGAGAAAGAGGAGAACCCTTTATTTTGCTTTCAAGAGCAAAGGCACAAAAAATCTGTATTGATGAATATATATCAAAACTCAAAGCGGGAGACATAATAAACGCCAAAGTAACTCATCTGGAAAACTTCGGATGCTTTGTTGATATTGGATGTGGGGTTATTTCTTTGTTAAGCATCGATACAATGTCAATATCAAGAATATCCCACCCAAGAGACAGATTTTATCCAGGAGAAACAATTAAGGTTATTATCAAAACACCTGCTGATGAATCGGGAAGAGTTACTTTAAGCCACAAAGAGCTTCTTGGAACTTGGGAAGAAAACGCATCTATGTTTTCTGTTGGTGAAACTGTTTCGGGCCCTGTCAGAAGTATAGAAAGCTATGGCGTTTTCGTTGAACTTGCTCCCAACCTTGCTGGTCTTGCGGAGTATAAAGAAGGAATCTCCGCAGGACAGACAGCAACAGTTTACATAAAAAGCATTATAAAAGAAAAGATGAAAATCAAACTCGTTATCGTTGATTGCGTTAATGCTGAACCAATACGCCCAAAACATAATTATTTTATATCAGAAGGGCATATTGACAGATGGGTATATTCTCCCGATGCTTCTGAAAGAATTATCGAAAGTGTTTTCAGTGACGATAATTGTTAATAAGACAGCCATCAAGAATTATCTGTCTATCTGTTTTTGAAAGAGGAGCAAAGCCAAGAGATATATTTTCTAACGAACCATCTTTTCGAATAATCACAGCAGAAACGTTTTCTTTCTCTGATTCAATAGCATTTTTAATTCCCTTAACGTATATATAGTCTCCCTCGGAACATTTAAGCTCTTCTTTAAAAATAAAAGGAACAACACCCCAATTTATAAGGTTAGACAGATAACGCTTTGTTGCATATTCTTTAGCAATATTTGCCCACGTTCCCAATATTTTTTGGCAAGATACAGCTTGTTCTCGTGCTGAACCGTCTCCTGGTTTATAAGCATATACGAGAGTACCATAACCAACGTTTCCACGTTCTGAAATATCAAGCAATGAAAATACATTGTCAATCTCAGAAGTATCAACATTACTTAAAGTTTCGTCTCTGCGGGCTTTTTCAAAGGTTCTGAAAGCCTTTGCTGTTGGAACATATGAAGGAACTTTTCTTGAAAGAGCAAATTCTGCAAGACGTTCGGGATTAGAACGGAAAGAAGATGTTTCTCCAGAAGGTATAAGCTCATCCGTTGTTGTTACAGGATCGGTTATGTATGCTGCAACTTTAAGAAGAAGATCCTCCGTAAGAGGAGCCATCTCTGGCCAATCTGTTATATTTGGACCAAATTTAAGGTCAGCAGAGCTGTTGGGATTTCCGAAACCATTATATACTCTTGCTTTATATATTTCTTCATTATAAACGTATTCTGGGATAGAATCGTTATAATCAATTTCATCAGCACCAATTAAAACGCCTTTATTTCTTGCGGTTGCGGCGATTGAACGAGCATCCATTAATGCAACGGCAGCAAGTTGACCTTCACCAGGCTTCGAACCTTCTCTGTTAGGAAAGTTTCTTGTTGAATGTCTTATGGAAAGTCCTCCATTAAGCGGAACATCCCCAGCTCCGAAGCAAGGACCGCAAAACGCAGTTCTCAAGGTCGCTCCGCTAAGCATAAGGCTTTCCATAGCTCCCGCTCGCATTGCTGCATAATGAACAGGCTGACTTGAAGGATACACTGAAAGGGAGAACACACCGTTACCCGTGGTTTGACCTTTAAGAATTTCCGATGCTGCAATAAGGTTTTCATATCCTCCACCTGCGCATCCAGCAATAACACCTTGATCAACGCAGAATTTTCCGTTTATTAACTTATCACGCAAAGAGAAATTACACGTTTTGCCGCCGAATACTTCGGCGGCGTTTTGTTCAACGCCATAAAGAATTTCATCTGCATTTGCAAGAAATTCCTTTATTGTATATCCGTTTGAAGGATGGAAAGGCAAAGCTATCATTGGCTCTACTTTTGAAAGATCAATTTCAACAACACCACTGTAATATGCAGGTGAAGAAAGCTTCATTTCTTTATACGCTTCTCCCCTTCCGTGATTTTGAAGGTATTTCTTTGTTTTTTCGTCTGTTTCCCAAACGGATGAAAGGCAAGTTGTTTCCGTTGTCATAACGTCTATACCGATTCTATAGTCCATAGAAATATTTGAAACGCCTTCACCAATAAATTCAAGAACAGTATTTTTAACAAATCCGTTTGCGAAAACTGCTTTAATAAGTGCAATTGCTACGTCCTGAGGTCCAACACCGTGGGAGGGTTTTCCCGTCAGATGCACTGCAACGATTCGGGGCATATCAATGTCATAGGTTTTTCCTAAAATCTGTTTTACGAGTTCAGGTCCACCCTCGCCTATTGCAAGACAACCTAAAGCCCCATAACGAGTATGACTGTCTGAACCTAATATCATTTTACCTGGAGCTGCAAAACATTCTCTCATATACTGATGAATAACAGCAATATGGGGAGGGACGTAAATTCCACCATATTTAACTGCCGCAGAAAGTCCAAACGCGTGGTCATCTTCGTTTATTGTTCCACCAACTGCGCAAAGACTGTTATGACAGTTTGTTAGCACATATGGAACGGGGAATTTTTCAAGCCCTGTTGCACGAGCTGTTTGGATTATACCAACGTACGTTATATCGTGCGATGCCAAAGCATCAAATTTTATGTTAAGTCGTGTTTCGCTGTTTCCAACGTTATGATTCTTTAAAATTGAATATGCTAACGTATTTTTTGAACATTCTTCCACAGTTATGTTTTTAACGATTTCGGGAAGCTCAGAGGCGGAATTGTAGAATTTACCGCCATAATATATACATCCGTTTTTAAGTTCTACCACTTTTATATTTCTCCTATTTTTTATTCAACATAGTTAAATTCGAGACCGTATATTTCAACTGTATCTCCTTCTTTTATACCTTTTTCAACAAGAGCATCGAAAACTCCGCCTTTTTTAAGAATCTTCTGGAAATAGTTGAAAGATTCATAATCGTCAAAATAAACGCCTCCCGCAGCTCTTTTAATCCATTCTCCTGTAACGTGATATACACCGTCTTTATAATCGATGAAGGTCTCTCTAATACGTTCCGGTGTTACGTCAAAGGAAATTTCGCTATCATACGAAACAACAGGAGGAAGCTCTTTTAACATATTTGCAACACATTCAAGAAGCGGTTTAATTCCTTCACCCGTTACTGCCGAAATATAAAACAAAGGCATATTTTTCTCTTTTGAAAACTGTTCAACGCCTTCAAGAAGGCTTTCTTCATAAATGCTGTCTTTTTTATTTCCAACAAGAATCATAGGGCGTTTTGCGAGTTCTTCACTCCATTTTTCAAGCTCTGAATTGATTTTAATAATTTTGTCAAGAGCCTTTTCACCGTCTTCACATGAAGCATCAAAAAGATGAAGCATAAGGCGACATCTATCTATATGCCTTAAAAAATCGTGTCCAAGACCAAGTCCGTCCGATGCCCCCTCTATTAATCCAGGAATATCAGCAACAACAAAGGTTTCTTCATAAACAGAAGCAACGCCAAGATTAGGTGTTAAGGTTGTAAAAGGATAATTTCCTATTTTAGGATTTGCTGCTGTCATCTTTGATAAAAGAGTTGACTTTCCAACATTTGGAAAACCAACAAGTCCAACGTCTGCAATCATTTTAAGCTCAAGAATAATATCTCTTTCTTCGCCTTCTGTTCCATTCTTTGCAAAACGTGGTGCTTGTCTTGTTGGGGTTGCAAAATGACTGTTTCCCCATCCGCCTTTTCCTCCTCTTGCCGCAATATACGGTTTACCGTCAGACATATCGTGGATAACCTTACCTGTTTCAGCATCCTTAATGACAGTTCCTTTGGGAACGGGAAGAATCAGGTCAACACCGCTTTTCCCCGCAAAACGCTTTCCGCCACCGTTTTCACCATTTTGCGCAACGTGTTTTCTTCGATTTTTATAATCAAGTAAAGTGTTTTTTCCTTCATCAACAATGAATATAACGTTTCCGCCTCTTCCACCGTCTCCACCATCAGGGCCGCCATTAGGAACGTATTTTTCTCTGCGAAATGAAACGCTTCCATTACCGCCATTTCCTGCTTTAATATACATTTTGACTTTATCAATAAAAATCAATTTTCAACACCTCACTTTTAACTTTGCTTATATTAAGAAATTAGGAAGTATGCCAACCACACTTCCTAATCTTACAATTCAAACAACGATTCAATTTGCTGTAATTATAAAAAACGTTGATTTACGAAATAATAATTATAAATCTAAAATCTATAAATATAAATTTTTTCTGAATTATGCTTCGTAAACGCTAACCTTTTTTCTGCCGCCTGCCATAGGTTCAAATTTAACAACGCCGTTTGCAAGAGCAAACAATGTATCATCAGAACCACGACCTACGTTTTTACCTGGGTGAATACTTGTTCCACGTTGACGAACAATAATATTTCCAGCAAGAACTGCCTGACCGTCAGCACGTTTTACGCCAAGTCTTTTGGATTCAGAATCTCTGCCGTTCTTTGTTGAACCAACACCCTTTTTATGAGCAAAAAACTGAATTGATAATCTGATCATTTCTTTTCTCTCCTATTCTATAGAATTCAAGCTTTTGTAGAATTTTTAATCTACTTAATTTTACGATTTTTTAACCGTTTCTGTCACTTTCACAAAATCTGGATAATCCTCCGAAACAGATTTAATACAAAGGTATAAAGTTTTAATTCCCTTTATTGCACATTCGCTTTCAGCATCAAACGGCTTTGTTAATTCAAAGTCAACAGATGCTTTTTTCTCGTTAGATTTAAAATCAAACTCACATTGAAAAACATCGTTTACCATATTAACAAAAAGCATAACCATAGAGCTGACAGAAGCACAAACTATGTCGCTTCCCGCTTCAGCATAGCCCGAATGTCCTTTTATATTAAAACCAACGAAAAAATCTTCCGTTTTATTAATCTTGTAAAAATCAGCCTTAATCATATGATAACCTTTTAGGATTATATATAATTATGCTTCGATTGTTGTGATCTGAACCTTTGTATAAGGTTGTCTGTGACCAATGTGTCTTCTTTCGTTCTTCTTGGATTTGTAACGGTAAATGTCGATTTTTTTGCCTTTACCATTTTTGATAACGGTAGCATTTACTTTGCAATCCAATAAGGGAGCGCCAACTTTGAAACCGTCAGCAGCGGAAACGGCAAGAACCTTATCAAAAACGATAGCCTGTCCGTCCTCTACATTAAGCTTTTCTACGAAGAGAATGTCTCCTTCGGAAACTTTGTACTGCTTTCCGCCTGTTTCGATTACTGCAAACACGAAAAGCACCTCACTTTCTTTTATGTCTCGCTGTATTTTAGGGCGGCACTTACTGCACTTCAAAATGCCCCATACAAGCGGCTTTTTAATTATAACATCAAAAAAGGCAGTTGTCAAGAAGTTTTTCAAAACAAGCTGCCTTTTTATTGTAAAAAAATTATGAACTATAATTTTTTATATGAATCATACCTACTTATATCTTTCTTAACATATCAATTCTATTGAAATTTGATAATATATATGAAAAATACTACTTTAATATCATTTTGACAATTCCTTGTCTTTTTCAACAAGAATTCTAACAGCCTCTATTGCTGTTTTAATTGCAGCCTCAGTATCGTGAACTTCTGGATTACTCAAGCCAGCATCTGCTCTTTCTTGATTCCAAACAACCTGAAAAACTGAACCTGCTCTGACCTTAAGTGTTGCCGCTACTGTATAAAGAGCCGCTGCCTCCATTTCACTGCAAAGAACTCCAAGCCTTTTCCACGCTTCCCATTTTTCAAGAAGTGCAGTAGCCGTAGCCATTCTTTTTGGGGAATGTTGACCATAAAATGAATCTTTACTTTGACATACACCCATATGACATTTTTGTCCTAATTTTCGTGCGGCTTCTCTAAGTGCATATGCAACATCAAAGTCTCCTACCGCTGGAAATTCAACGGGAGCATATTCGTTGCTCGTTCCATCCTGACGAACAGCACCCGTTGCAACCACAATATCTCCGCCAATAACGTCAAGCTGTATTCCTCCGCAAGTTCCAACACGAATAAACGTATCTGCTCCGCCCATAACAAGTTCTTCCATAGCTATTGCAGATGAAGGACCTCCTATACCGGTTGAACAAACTGAAACTTTCGCTCCGTTTATTGTTCCAGTATAAATCGTATATTCTCTGTTTGATGAAACAAACTCTGCGGTATCAAAAAAGGATGCTATCTTTTCGCATCTTCCTGGATCACCTGGCAAAAAACAATATTTACCAATACTTCCCTCGGGACATCTGAGATGATAAAATTCCTGCATATTTTCCTCCAAATTTATTATTCCATATGAAATCATATATTTAATTCTTTACTGAAATATTTTAACACATTGAACAGAAAAAATCAATATGCTTTTTTGGTATTTTACATTTTTCCTATTGAAGATATCAAATTTATATGTTAAAATTACTTATAAAAATATATTTTTAGTTTCCAGAACAGTTTATTGTTTCGTTGCAACAATTACAGCCTTTGTTATAATATCCACCAACCCAAAAGGGAAGACCAACAGGATCAAACAAAGGTTGACTTTCACACAATACTGAATTATTGCCTCCGCAAGAACTACAGGAGCAATTATTGTTACAACTTGAACCGCAAGAGCAATTATTATTTCCAAAAGAACAGCCATTGTTACCACACGTACCGCGAGAACAATTATTATTTACACGGGAACAACTACTGTTACCACACGCATCGCAAGAACAGCTATTATTACCACACGCACCGCAAGAACAATTATTATTTCCGCAAGAGCAGCTACTTTTTTCGCAAGAACTACAAGAGCTTCCCACTCCAGACGAAAGACAATAAATTTGTCCTGAACCACAAAATACTCTTGTTGGAACGTTGTCATACTCAACCTCTCTTCTTTCAGTGTTTCTAACATACTGAGACAAAGAAGAACAAGAACAAGAAGAAGAACAACAACTATTATTTGCTCTGTTTCTTCGAGAGTCCCCGAATAAGTTTTGAGAACTTAATTCAGAATTTCTATAGGATAACGAATTATAATTTGATATATTCGTATTATTTGATTTATTACAATTACAACTCATAATAATATACCTCTTTTTATATTTTAATACAGTATTCTTTTATAATATTTAATGCATATATACGCAAAGGAGCTACAAAAATGTTTTTACCTCTCACCAGAAAAGAATTTGATGACCTTGGAATTATACAGGCTGACTTTATTTTTGTTACGGGCGATGCATACGTTGATCACCCATCTTTTGGCACTGCTATACTTTCAAGAGTTCTTGAAGCAGAGGGATATTCTGTTGCTATTATTGCTCAACCCGACTATAAAAGTGTTACAGACTTTAAAAGATTCGGAAAACCAAGACTTGGATTTTTAGTTAATAGTGGAAATATTGACTCTATGGTCGCTCATTACACAGCATCAGGAAAACCGAGAAGTGATGATTATTATTCTCCCGGCGGAGTTAAAGGAAAACGTCCTGACAGAGCTGTTATCGTTTATTGCAACAGAATTAGAGAGGCATACGGAGATGTCCCTATTATAATTGGTGGAATTGAAGCCTCAACAAGAAGATTTGCACATTATGATTATTGGACAAACAAAGTCAGAAGAAGTATACTTATTGACTCAACAGCAGATATACTTGCTTTTGGAATGGGAGAAAATATTTTAAAGAGAATTGCTTTTCTTCTCGACAAAGGTGTTCCCGTTAAAAAAATAAGAGATGTAAGAGGAACTTGCATAACAGCGGAAAAAGATTATATTCCAAAATTTGATTACGTTAAAACGTATCATTACGACACTCTTAAGACTGATAAGAAAGCATATGCAAACGCATTTAAAATTCAATATGAAAATCAAGACCATATAACAGGAAAAGCAATAGTAGAAGAATATGATAAATGTATTTTAGTCCAAAATCCTCCTATGCCTCCCCTATCACGAAAAGAGCTTGATGACGTTTATTCTCTTCCATTTATGAGAGATTACCATCCATCATATGAAGCAGAAGGCGGAGTTCCTGCAATTAAAGAAGTTAAATTTTCACTTGCTCATAATAGGGGTTGTTTTGGTGGTTGTAATTTTTGTGCAATAACGTTTAATCAAGGTAGAAGCGTTACTTCAAGAAGCATAGACTCGGTTGTTAAAGAAGCAGAAATTATTGCGTCTATGCCTGATTTCAAGGGCTATATACATGATGTTGGAGGTCCAACAGCAAATTTCAGAAACGCATCATGCGAGAAGCAAAAGAAAAATGGTATGTGTATAAAAAAACGCTGTCTTTTTCCTACGCCTTGCAAAAATCTTAATGCAGACCATAGCGAATACATTGAGCTTCTCAATAGAATAAAAGAAATTAAGGGAGTTAAAAAAGTTTTTGTTCGTTCCGGAGTAAGATATGATTTTGCTCTTTGCTCTTCTAATGACAAATTTTTAAAACAACTCATTTCTGAACACACAAGCGGACAGTTAAAGGTTGCGCCTGAACATTGTTCTAATAACGTTTTAAAATATATGGGAAAACCTTCTTTTGAAGTTTATAAAAAGTTTTCTGAAAAGTTTTATAAAATAACGAAAAATTACGGAAAAGAGCAATATCTCGTTCCTTATCTTATGTCTTCCCATCCGGGAAGTAGATTGGAAGATGCAATAGAACTTGCATTATATTTAAAGAAAAATAAAATAAATCCCGAACAAGTTCAGGATTTTTATCCAACCCCTGGAACAGCTTCAACTTGTATGTTTTATACCGAAATTGATCCATTCACGGGTGAAAACGTTTACGTTCCCAAAAGCTATGAAGAAAAAAAGATGCAACGTGCTCTTCTTCAATTTTCAAGAAAAGAAAACTATGAAACAGTTAAAAAAGCACTTATAAAAGCTGGACGAGAAGACCTTATTGGAAATGGAGAAGATTGTCTTATTTGGTTCAGACCATTATCAAAAACAAAAAAAGACGAAAAAAAATATAATAATGTTCAATTATCTAAATCAAAAGATAGAAGAAACGTTACACTTAAAGATAAAAAAACTAATAGTAAAAAAAGTAAATTAAATAAAACAAATAAAAATAATTCATCTCGAAAAAATTTTAAAAAACAAATATGAAAAAAAAGCGCTTTCTCATTTTCAAAGATGAGAAAGCTATTTTTATAAAAAAACATATTTAATTATTATATTTAAATCCCCTTAGTGTTTCATCTACTTTAAGATAAACACTAAGGGGATTATTACATCAAGATTATATACTTGAAAGAGTGTTAAACTTAAATCTAATAAAGAGAATTAATACGCGTTTAAGATTAACCAGTGATACCTGATCTTTCAATACCTTGAACAAGTGATTTCTGACCGAAGAGATAAACAACAACGAGAGGAGCAAGAATAAGCAAACCACAAGTGTTATTAATAGCTGTTGTATAAGCCATTTCTCCCGCATACTGAGTATCAAGACTTGAAGGCACTTTAACTATTCTCGACAAGAACACAAAGTCATCTTTTGATGGGAAAAATACATTTGTATAAAAAGTATCTGACCACTGCCAAGAGAACGAGAACATAAAGATGGTTACCATCATAGGAACTGACATTGGAAGAATAATTCTTACGAAAGTCTTGAATACACCAGCTCCGTCAACGTATGCCGCTTCCTCCAATTCATCGGGAACGCCTTGGTAATACTGTCTCATAATGAAGATATAAAGACCGTTTTTAAAACCAAGTCCTGTCATTGAAAGAATAACAAAAGGCCATACCGAGTTTGTTAAATCGGCAATGCAAGGTGTTAACTGATTGGACCACTTAAATGCTTTTGCAAGTTTTCCATATATTCCCCAAATATCAAAATATCTGAAAAGATAAAACATTGATGAACGCAAAGTCTTATGAGGAATAACCATCGTCATTATAACACAAGCAAAAAGAATTGTACGACCTTTAAACTTGAATTTTGTAAAACCATAACCAATGATTGAACAAATGAGTGTCTGCATAACAGCAACCATAACTGAAAGCAAGGTTGTATTAAACAATGCTTTAAAATATTCATTTTCTTTGATTATAGCTTTATATGTATCAAGAGTAGGATTCTTTGGAATGAGCTTAACACCAACGTCAACAAAGTCATCTCTGCCCATAAATGAGCTGGAAATCTTTGATATATACGGTTGAAGTATAACGTATGATATCCCAACAAGAAGAAGAAAACGGAAAATAGACAATACAACTTTTCCAGCAAAATACGAATTGAAATATTTATATTTCATTCTTGTCCAGAAAGGTGTATTTTCATCAACTTTCTTTTGTTTGAAGTTAGGAGTATTTAATTTATCCATTTTTCCTATCCTCCTTATGCATCTTTACGCTGATAGAATACGTATGCAGAAAGTATAGCCGAAACAATACCAAGGATCAACAATACTATAACAAAGTAAATCCAAGACATTGCAGTTGATCTTACGGTAGCATGCTGAATACTACTATCATATACATCAGAAATATAACTCATAACAGTATTCGTTTCTGAAACAAATGCATCTATAATCGTATAAATTGAGTTTACGAAAATCATTGGGCTTATCATTGGGAAAGTAATTTTCCAGAAAGTTTCCCAAGAAGATGCACCTTCAATAAAGCAAGATTCATAAATTGCAGGTGAAATAGATTGGAGACCTGCAAGGAAAACGAGCATTTGAACACCGGAACGGTTAATGATATCGTACACGTTGTTAACTATGCCTGTTACGTAGTTAACAAGGTCCTTACCTACCTGCATATTTGCAAAGAATCTCTGAACGTCAAGAGAAGAAATAATCTGGGTACCAGCGGAGGTTGTTTGTCCTCCACCGGTATCAATTGTATTTCCACTTGAAAGTCCTGCTGCAAGACTGTTTTGAAGGTCAATTGCTTCAATAATACCAGTTGATACAATAACAGGAATAAAGAATATTGCTCTGAAAGCTGCACGTCCTGCCATTTTACCATTAAGAATAATAGCTATAAATAATGAAAAAATAACAATTGCAGGAACGTCAAAAAGCAATTCTTTAAGGCTTCCTATGAGTGTTGGAACGAAAGAAGTATCTTCAAAAAGAGCATACTCGTAGTTTTCAAATCCAGCATTCTTAAGAACAATACCGCCCAACTTACCATTTACTGTTATTGTACTAAAGCTATACTGAATAGATTCAACTATCAAGGGTAGATAAATGAGGAAAAATCCAAGTATAAAAGGAAGGACAAAGAAATAACCCTTTTTTGCCTTACTCTTTTCAAGAGATTTCCCTTTTCTTTTCTTGGGAGCGGGTTTAGCAGCTGCTTTTGTATTAGTTTGATTCATTTTCTGCCTCCTCCTTATTCCACAATTTTTCCATTAGCGTCTACAAGAATGTAGCCTTGAGGTTTAATTTGATATTCTTTACCATTATCAACTACAGTTTGCTCTTCGAGACTATGGTTGATATAGTAAATAAATTCATTTTCATTTGAATTTCCATTAATCTCTTTAGAATATCCAACCTTAACAAGTTTATAATTATCGTCAAGGAATTCGTGAGAGTTCATATAGAGATTCTTAGTTGCTTTAAGAGCGCTATTCAATTTTCCATAAGTATTAACAATTGTCTGTTTAAGAATACTATATCTTACAGAATAATACTCAGAAAGAACATTATTAGCTTTAAGCTCTGAAGCGTTTTCATATGCTATGACGAAATATGGATTTGCTCCGTTTTCAATTGTTTTAAGAAGGAAAGTATCATAGTCTCCTGCAAGGTTAATAGGAGTACTTGTATAGCTCACGCTTCCATGAAGAACGAATGAAAGGAAAGGAATACTTGCTGAGGCATATATATGCATCGTATTTTCTATTGGAAGACCAAGAATATGATCAGCATATTCCCAAGCAAATGAGTTTCCTCCAGAAATCATAATTTCGTCATTCTGTTCTGCCATTTTTTCAAGAAGCTGTTTCATCAACATTTTAGAGTCTTCTCTATTAAGAGGATCTTCTTTGTTAAAGTCAGATGAAAGGTCGCTTCCTAAAGAAGCAACAGACATATTTTTGATTCCGTATTTTTGCAAATCTTTATAAAGAGAATCATAGAAAGACATCATTGAATTTGTAGAAATAATACCTTTATGAGAATAGCCATATGCTTGCATAAGAGCATTATATTCTTTTTTGAATGCATTTCTGTTATCGATAGTTTTTGAAAGGTGATCCTTAGCGTTGAAATCATCAAATAATTCGTTTTCAATCATATATGTGAATTCGAATTCTGGGAAAAGACCGAATCCATTATCTTCACAATATTTAACGAGTTTTTTGAATTCTTCGTCTCCGCCAAGCTCTTTCAAAAGCTCAACCTTCGAAGGAACAATAGAGCTTACGCCACCGTTTGCCCAACCAGACATCTTTATATTGATGTTATCAATCTTTGCTTCTCCTAAAAGCTCTTCGAAAATCTTTACAGTGTTTGCATATGTTGTCAATTTTTCCTTAATCTCATAAGGAATACCCATAAATCTATCTGTAGAGTTAATTGCACCAATGGTTTCAAGATAAAGAGGAATATTTTCTTTTTTATCTTCGAGTGCCTTTAAAACGCCTTTTTCTGTTAGATAGTTTCTATATTTCTTTGCCATTCCAACATATGAACATTCTTCATCTTCAAGAATAAAAATCTTAAGAGTGAAGTCGCCCGTATATTTTCTATCAGCCTCAACTGTCCATAGAGCATTTGCTCCAGCAGAAATACCGCCTGTTAAAGCATATGTATCTTTAGGACGAGGATTAAAAGAAGTATATGTCTGAACGTATGAATGGTATGAACCTTGTCTTTCTATTACAATATTTGCAAGAGATTCACCCTTTTCAATTATTGCAAAGAAACCACGCTTTCTATAAACAAATTCTTCTGTTACTGTATCGTCTGTAGTATCATCAGAAGGAACTTCTTCAACAGTTCCGTCTTCAGCAGGAGCATCGCCTGTCGGAGCATCTTCTGCTGGAGTATCCTCAGCTGGAGTATCCTCGGCGGGAGTATCCTCGGCGGGAGCATCATCGGGAACGACTGTGTTATTAGTTGTAAGCGTTACTTTTTCGTTTTCACAAATGCCAAAAACAGGAACTCTAACAACTTCTTTATTAGCTCCGCCAATGGTTGAAAACGCATAATCCTGACCAAATACAGTCTCACTTGTTGCTACACCCTTTGAATATACGTCTTTAAAATCGTATATTGTTCCACAACCATCAGGAGAGAAAACATAACCGTCATTTGTTACGTTTCCGCATCCAGCAAAAGGAAGCATCAAAATATTTGAAAGACTGTATTTTTCTGAATCAAAACGAACATTTGAAGAATTACATCTTACAGATACGCCATCCTTATTAAGAGTATATTCGAGAGCAAGTCTGAATACGGGAGTTTCAACGTCTGAAGAAACGAATCCAGTTTCAGCGTGGTCTGCATCAAGCTCTTCAAAGCTATAGAATACTCTTAAATCAGATTCAATATTTTTACGTTCTTGTTCTTTTATGTTTATATCACAAACTGCAAGACCGCCTGTTACAGCAACAGGATATTCTTTTCTCATATCTGCATTAAGATTACTAAACGTAGCTAATGAACATTCATTCTTAATTTCTTCAACTCTTGAATCTTTAGTTACATCTGCTACATACAACTTATAAAATGCAGCGAAACGTTTTGCGGCAAAATCTCCATACTGTTCTTTGAATCTCATATAGATATCAAACCAACGATCAAGAGTTACAACCTCAGGAACAAGGTATTTTACAGACAAACGGCCAATAACATATTCAACACGAAGACCGCCTTTAATATCTTTTGTTGTTATCTGACCATACTGAACAGAATCCTTATAGCTATAAAAGATCTTTTCAGCTGTACCTTCTGTAAACTTAATAATCAACTGTGAAAAAAGGTTTTGCTTAATTGTATTACTCGTTGCAGAACCGTCAATACCTGTACTTTGGCTTACGTTATATGGGTTTGAAGTCCAATATCCAACGTAATCATAAACACCATTATCCTGGAGCTTATATCCGTTTTCATCTTGTTTCTCACCTTTTTCAGCCTTTTTAAGCTTAAGCACGATAATTTCACCAGTGTATGAATCGCAATATAATGCATTACCTTCTCTCACAAGAACCAGCTTCATACTACCAACGGTTTCATTACCGAGAATTCTTGTTTCAATTGAGTTAAATCCAGCAATCATATAAGCGGGATCGCGAACTGCCCATATTTCATCTGCTGTCATTTCTCCATCATCATCTTTTGCAAAAGCAGAAAACGTTGTTGGAAGGAAAAGTGTCAGCGCAAGAAGCATTACTAAAACTTTTTTCAAAATGTTTTTCATTTAATCTTTTCCTCCCCTCTACATTCGGTATGAAAGTTCAACGTAGATACCATATCCTAAATAGAATACCTTTTGAATCAACGTTGTAAAGAGTATACCAATAAACATAATCAATGCCATACCAACGATTGTTCCAACGGATGTTATTATATTCTTTCCAATTGAATAATCGTGAATAACCATCATTCCAAAGAATATTAATGCACCTGTCCAGATAAGTCCGAGACTTGAAACAAAATTCATTATGGTATATTCGTCAAGAGTTAAAACGTTAGAAAGTATCGTAGAAATAACAACACAAATAAATGCAGGCATCAATGCATAACATGTCGTTATATAAACGTCTTTTAAGCTTCCTTCTCCATCGAACAAGGTTGTTAAACACCAGTTAGCAACAACCCAAAGAACAACAGGAAGTATAACTGAAAAGATTTGAATCGTAAAACTGATTCCTACGAAATGAGGATTATATAAATATCCCTGTCCAACTGCTTTATAAAGATATCCTAAAATTGTAAGAATGAAAATAAACGTTGCGCCCTTAACAGAACCTCTCTTTTCATGTTTAAGATCCCAGAATCCATCGAATGGATGATACATAACGTGATAAACATAAAGGAATTCTTCCATTAAGGTACGTTTTTCCTTCATTTTTTGTCCACGAAGGTTTACTTTCTTTCTATATTTACTAAATAAACTAAATATAACGCAAACAACAACTATAAATACAGGAACAATCCAAACACGATCTTCAATCCATTCTTTGCGATATTTTGTATATGCAAGAGAATAGTTTTCCGTATCATAAGCGTATTTATAAAGTTTCATTGCTTCTTCATATTCAGCATCCTGATAATAGCTTTGAGCAATACCAACGTATGCACTGTCAAAGTTATTGTTACTACGGAGAATCTCAGTATAATAATCAACTACCTTATCATATTCACGGTCGAGCTTACTTTGAAGAGCTTCTACGATAAGATCACCGTATTCAGTGCGTTTGTATACTGTTATTGTTGAGTTTGTAAAGTCTAAAAGGAGAATTTTTGTTCCCTGATAGGCTATTGCTGTTAAACCATTAACATTTATCTGACCAAGCTGAGTACCAACATCACCAAAAATATGGAGAAGATTTCCCTGCTCGTCATACGTATATACCTTTGAACGTTTTTTATCAATGATACTCCAAGTACCTGATGGTCCAAGGGCAACGTCTACTATCTGAGATGGACCCGAAATAGAGTTTTCAACGTGTGATGCTCCATTAATTGTTATTTCACCCGAAGGAGGATAGAAACCGCCTCTGACAAGAACGTCTGTTCCGCTTGGGTTAAGCTTTTTAATAGGAGCATAATTAGAATCTCTTGAACGAGAAGAAATTGCGTTTTGTTGTTGACCTTCATCAATGGAGTCTGTTGTAACATAAATGAATCCATCGCTGTCAATTACACAGTTATTATATTCCGTTGGAACAAACTTTTCAGATTTTGCACGTTGTTCGTCCGTTTGGAACATTCTCCAAATGTATTGAAAAACATTATAAGTAACTTTTTGAGCCCCAACGAAACCATTGAAAGAGCCATCTCTGTTCATTGAGATAACACCATAGTTTGTAGTTGAAGAAACAACGTATATACGACCGGCTTTGTCAACAGAAACAGCGATAGGAGTATAAACGCTTTTATCTGGAATAACTTCACTTGCAGGTTCTGAAACTATACATTGAAAATTACCCATTTTATCAAAAATAACAATTCTTGATTTTCCTGTATCTGCAACGTAAATTTCACTTTCTGTTACGAAAACACCCTGAGGTTTGCTTAAAGCATCAGGAACACCATTTTCATTAATAAAAGAGCTTAACATTAATCTGAGATTATAATTCTCATCAAGAGCTACAATTCTGTTGTTAGTTGTATCGGCAAGATAGACGTGATTAAGATTATCAACGAAAACGTCTCCAATACTACCGAGTGTACCAAAAGAATCAACAGTATATTTGCCGTTATGAACGTTAGCTTCTGTTATTGACTGAGAAATTGTCGTGCTATTAATATAACTAAGAGGAACGTATGCGTGTGGGCTTTGAGTCATAGCTCCGAATACGTCATATGTATATGACGTATAAGGAACAAGAGCTTCAGCGGCAACGCTTCCAATTGTAACTGTAAGCAAGACAGTGAGGAGTAGTACTTTTAATATTTTTTTCTTCATATTATTCTTTCCTCCTTAGTCTTTCATACCTGAAGTTGACATTGTTTCGATAACGTTACTCTGAGAAATAACAAAAACAATTATTGGAACCGCCATCATAACAACAGCAGATGCAGAACCCGCACCAGCACGGGAAATACCAGCGGATACAACCTGACCGATTGCATAGTTAAACGTTTTGAGCTGTTCACTTTGAATATAGATTGTTGCGCCAGAATTCCAAAGGTCTTTAAAGCAGAAGATTATAAGGGTTACCCAAGCAGGTTTAACCATTGGCATTGCTATCTTCCAGAAAATCAAGTTTTCGGAAGCACCTTCAAGACGAGCAGATTCAAGAACTGCATCTGTTACGGATGTTTCCATAAACTGTTTCATAAGGTAAAGACCGTATGTTGTACAGAAAGCGGGAACAATTACAGCAAAATATGTATCAACCCAATGTAACCAGTTCATTATAATAAAGTTTGTTATACCTGTAACTGTTGAGTTAAACATAAGGGAGTAAACAATAAGTTTAAACATCCATTTTCTTCCGGGAAACTTAATTTTTGCCAATGCATATGCTGCATATGAAGAGCAAAGAACGTTACCTATTGTACCAACAAGTGAAATGAAAACAGTATTAAAAATGTATCTTGAAAAAGGTACCCAAGAGGTTCCCATCAAGCGGAAAAGGTCTTTAAAGTTTTTAAACGTTGGGTTTTTAACAAAAAATTTAGGAGGATACATCCACAACTCATCCAAGGGTTTGAGAGAGGATGAAATCGCATATACCATAGGAAGAACCATAACCGCACCGAAGATAGCAAGAATAAGATTTATTCCAAAATCTCCGCCTGATGAACGGTTAAGACGCTTTGGTTTATCACCTTTTTCTTTTTTATTAAAAAGTTTGATACCAAACTTCTTATTAGAACTCGTCATCTTATTCTCCCACCTTTCTTAGTAATTTATTTACCAAAAGGTTAGCACCAAACATCATTAAGAACAACAATGTCGCTATTGCAGATGCATAACCAAGTTCAAAACGTTGTCCGCCGTAGTCGTCCAAATGGTGAGTAATTGTATGAGCACAATAGTTTGGGCTTGGGAATCCAACAAGAGCTGTTATAATTCCACCGAATCCAAATGAGCCAGTAATTGAGAGAATAGCACCAAGCATCATCTGAGGACGCATTGTGGGCAACGTGATATACCAAAGCTCTTGCCAACGGTTTTTAATTCCGTCAACTGCACCAGCTTCGTAGAGAGATTTATCAACAACCTGAAAACCTGCAATGAACGTAAGGAAGGATGTGCCCAAGCTGGTCCAGAGCGCGATAGCAATAATAAGTGGGAATATGTATTCTTCATCCTGAAACCAAAGAATTGGATTTGTTATCAGGTTAAGTCTCATAAGCCAAGAGTTAACAAGTCCGTATTGGTCAGATGCGAAGAAATATGTCCAGATAAGATATATATTACCTGATATTGAAGGTGCATAGAAAAGCAACGTTACAACAGCACGAATCTTTGGTCTGAGCTCGTTAATAAACCAAGCGAAGAAAAGTGAAAGTAAGTAAGATGCCGGCCCCGTTACACCTGCAAAAACAAAAGTGTTTTTAATCGCAGTAAGGAATATATCATCTTCAAGGAACAATCTGATATAGTTCTGTGCATAAACTATTTCAGGCCATTCAAGCATATTAAACGTTGTGAAACTAAGGAAAAATGAGAAAACAACAGGTATTACAGTAAAGAGGAAAAACAAGAAGAAGAAGGGCAAAATCATTACATATGCAACCCAATTGTTTTTAATTTCGCTTAAAGTCCAAGCGAACTTAGATATGTCTTTTCTTGCTACAACTTTTTCAGTATTTGATTCTGTCTCTTTTGTCGTTTTGGGTTTTACTTCATTTTTCGTTTTTGTCTTTTGTTCTTTAGACATTTGATACCCTCCCTGTTATTTTTAAGATTAGGGAAGTGCTATATGTTTTTTTGTTTATACTAATCAAGGAATGTTGCATCTTCAAAATCCCCCGATGTACAAAGTCCAAATTCTTTACGTTTTCTGTCAAACTCGTTATTAATATCTTCAACATAATTTCTAAGAGTATCAACAGGATCTGCCGAATCGTTATAAACGGAAAGGAATGCAAATCCGCAGTAACGAGCAATAATGTATCCACCTGGATAGTCAGGCATAAGTGTTACATCCTGGAACTGAGCAAACAAGTTGTCATATTCAGATTTTGACCATGGCATATTGTAGAGAGCTTCAAGGTTTGCTGTTCCGTATTTTGCGGAAGGACCAAGAAGAGCTTCAAGTTCATTACCATAATCACTTTGTATTTGAGCTGATGTCCACCACTGGATAAACGTCCAAGCACTAAATGCGTTTTCATCAGTACAACCTTTAAGAATAACAACGCCCGATACACCTGCAAGAGCAGTATTGGTTATGGTTCCATCTTGATTGAGATAACCTGGCATTGGTGTAAATTCCCAAAGTCCGTTGATTTCAGGAGCGAATACTATGAGTTGGTTGTAAGCACTGTAATCGCACCAAGCAAGAGGCATTTCACCTGTACGGAAACGGTTTGCAAAATCGTATGATACAGGGAATCCATACATTGTTGAAAGCTGACAAGCTTCTTTAAATGAAGCAAGTGAAATATCACAATCAAGGTTAATAGACATACCGTCTGTTTTGGGGAATGTATAAGTATACGTTCCGTCTCCGTTGTCTTTTACATACTTATATTCAAAATCAGGACGATTATTTTCATTATACGTTACTTGATAGGTGTTTCTCGTTTCTTCAAGTTTATCACCAAACTCATCCATATAATGTTCATAATATGTTTTGCCATCGTCAGCAAGTTTTCCGCCATAGTTATAAAGTGTCTCACCCTGCTGATACATCCATGTGAATGAAACGCCTGTTCCCGTTGGGAATCCTATATCCATTTTATTTGCATCAAGGGTGTAGATAATATCATAAAGCTCATCCCAAGTTTTTGGAACTTCAACGCCAAGCTCTGCAAAAATATCTTTTCTATAGAAAAGCATAGGGAAGCTCATTCCTTCTGGAATTGCGTACGTTACACCGTAAAGCGTAAGAGGAATTGTTGCGGGTTCAGCAAAACGCTTTTTAACTTCTTCAAAGGAATCAACATCGTCAAAGAATTTGCTATATACGGGATCGTCTTTGTATTTCTGCATTCCCGCTTCTGTAAAGTTAAATCCGATTTTCTGAAGCTCAGGGTCGTCAGAATCTGCATCAGGATTATTTACAGCTTTAATTGCATAACGAATAGAATAGTTAATAACTGTTCCAGAGTCAAGACCGAAAGTAACGTCTGGGCCTGTTCCAGCAAGAATAGAAGGAAGAAGCGAACCGCCTACAACAATCTTCATTTCAACGTTTATTCCAGGATACTTTTTAGCAAAGTCATTATCTATAAGATCACGAATAATCTGAGCAGTATCTCTTGAAGCAGAGGTCCAAACAAGAATGGATTTGCTTTCGTCAACCGGCTCGTCGTTGTCTGTGAAACTTCCAATTGTTGTATAGTCAGAGAAGAATGACATTATAAATCTCTTAACTTCGCCCCAGAGAGTTTCAAAGAATCCGCCTTCAGCATCAGGAAGTTTTGCATCAGTTGATTGGAAGAGAATATAGTCAACATCAAGAGGCTGTGCCTGAGTTGACGTTACCCAAGTACCAAGAGAACCTATCTGTGCTTTAAGGTCAGCAAGCATACCTGCAACCTTTGTTGGTCTTGTTCCCATTTGTTCAAGAATATATGCTGTTTTATCAAGAACAACAGAGTGGTCTCCCTTATAACCGATAATTTTTTCAAGCTCATCGGAAATGTTTGTAAGGAGTTCGGCTTGTGCCTTAAAACCTTTAAGTACTTCTGGCATTGAGGTTTCGAATCCATAATCACGGAATTCATCAGGTTCAGAACCTGTTACCATCAATATTTTTCTATAATATCCGTTTATTATATTAAGAGAGTTTTCAACGTTACTGAGAATATATGCCATATCACCAAGGACAGCTTCCATACGTATGCTATGAACACCCTTTTCAAGATAGAACTTAAAGGTTGTTTCTCCATCTGTTAAACCCTTGGCTATAAATTCTTGTGAGTAATTAAACTGAAGATTTTTAGCTTCTTCAAATGGAACAACTCCGTCAATGGAAATGCTTCTTGAAACATACATACCAGCGTATATATCCTGTTTTGCTCTAAGAACAATATTATAAAATCCAGTTTCAGGAATATCAACTCTCCACTCTATCCATTGACCGAGATACTGCCATTTATCTCCACCGATTTCATTGAATCTGATTCTGGAAGCATCCCAAGGCTCAGTTATAACGGAAGATGTGTTAGAAATCTGATATATAGTTTTACTTGATGTGTATGTTGAATGTTCAGCCTGGATCTTAAAAGAAGTTCCATCTTTAACATTATTTTCCTTGCCTTCATTTGCATTGAGATACTCTTCGTAAGTTGGAGCACTTTCAGCAGTTTTTAAAGTTATTGATTTAACAACTAATGGCTCACGCAAGGTTTTAAGAGTTATCTGATGTTCACCTTTTGACAAATAAAATTTGAGAGGAGTAGAACTATATCCCGTGGAATCGTAAAAATAGTCTGTCATCCACTCACCAATAAGTTGCTTTTGAGGTTTCTTTTCATTTCCCAACGTATCCTGCGGGAAAACACGATCAGGAGTAATTCCAGCCGTCTTATCAAAGAAGTCCTTAGAGTCAGAATATGTATGATTACCTTTCGTATCTGTGTATACATCAATCCATTTTCTTGTAAATTCAATAGAACGTGCTTCTTTATATGGAACTACAGAATCGATAAGAATAGCTCTTTCGATGTCTGAGTTTTTTGAAGAAGAAACAAGAGTTACAGAAGAATTGCAACCAGACTCCTTAGCTTCGCACTCAGGGCAATGAGATTTCTCGCATTTAGTGCAAACAGAGTATCCCTGATTGTCAAGAAAAGCTGTAATACCACATTTTTCGCACTCGTACAAATAAATAGAGCCTGTGTAGTATTCCATCTCAATTGAATAAAATGCATCGCCTGGAGAGGTGATATTAAAAGAAATATCCCCGTCATCACCAATAACAAGAGCGTTAGCAACAGCTTTTCCCTCAGAATCTTTGAAAAGATTGCTTTCAAAGAGATAGGAAGCGTCAGTATGCTCTTTATCGATTTTGTTAAAATCGACAGAAATTACATCATCGGCGTCTTTGATGTAGTTATACTTTTCCAGATAGTCAGGGTAAGTAACTTCTGTCAAAAGTTCTTTCATTTCTTCCAAGGAAGTACGATACATAGAATCCTCGGAAGCCTTGGCTGTTAAACCCATATCAGTAGGTTGCGCTATTAATACAATAAATAGCATCAATAACGTAAAAATTCTGACGGGCATAGAACGTTTTTTTGTCATTCGCTTTTCCTCCTGGTAGCGTTTAAATGGGAATTGACCTGTATAAAAGTGTGGATGAAGAATAAATTGAAATTTGTACTCTTTGCCACATTTTTTAACGATAGTATAATACCACAACGATAACTTTTTGTCAAGAGTGCATATAAATAAGAGAGTTTTAAGAATAATAATTTCGTATTTTGATAAACGTTATTTTTCAAATCGATTTTTAAACAAAAAAAGCATTGGGCATCTTAGGTAAATTTTAATAAATATAAATTTATTTACCAAATTTCAATTAATATATAAATTAACTTTATCATACCGTTTTAGCCTTTTAAAACGCATTTTAAAGACTTTATGCCAACTTTTTATAATCATAAATTCTTAATATGTAAATTTTATATTCTTTTATTGTTTTATCAAAATTAATACATCAACGAAAAATCAATTGTTAAATGATAATTTTTCAAGGATGTTTTTAAAGAACAAACCGATTATTTTGTATATATTGCACAATTTTGTGTTTCAAAATTCTACATTGTGAAAAAAATCACAAAACATTTGTTCGAGTGCTCTTTTCAATAATTTAAGTCATCTTTCTTTCATTTTATATTATTTTGTGATTATTTCTTGTTTTTTTATTTTTATTTTTATTTTTATTTTTATTTTTATTATTATGAATTAAATGCAGTTATAATAAACCCATTTGAATTATCTCCCGAAATATTATAAGACATTCCTTTAGGTACTTTTATTTCTGTTTTAGAAACGGTTTTATCAGCAGGAGAATAATATACTAAATATTCTTCATTCCCCGATATTATTTTCAAAGGCGAAGAATAAGATGTTTTTTCCAATAATTCTATATATTCTTCTAACGTAAGTTTATTAGAATACATATATTCAGCGTGAGGAATTCCAACATATCTGAAATGATTATCGTCCTTCACTTGTGTTATTTCACTTTTATCAGCGGGATATCTTAAAACAAAACCGTATCTATGTGCGTTTTCGATTAACCACGAATATTCGCCTTCTCCAATTTTTCCTCCAGAGGGATATAACATCAAATTGAAAGAAAGTCCAGTATGATGATCACTTTCACCCGCTTTAACCCCCCATTTTTGTGCTTCTTCGGCAGAAACACTTTTTATATATTTCTCATACTTCTGCTGTTGTTCTTCCTTGGTTATAAAACCATTTATCATAGTTACGTTTGTTTTTCCCGATAAATCATAAAAATCGCCTAAAAAATCGTTTGCCGAAAGGATTGTTTTCTCAAAAAGTTTTTCTTCTCCCGTTCCTAACTTATACTTTATTGTTTTCAGATCGTATACGTCAATAGCTTGTTCTTCTTCTGCAAACATATAATGATTTTTTTTATTTACGAGAATAAGATCACCTTTATATACGGAAGAAGAATCAATTTCTATAATATCAAAATTTTCTTTTTCTTCTGAACTTTCTTCCGAGGTATCATTGCTTAATAAAACTTCTTCTGATTCAGATGACAGAAGGTCTATTATTTCATATCCTTCTTTCGAATTTTCTATGCTTCCGTTTGAAGATTCATTTTTGTTTTTTTTGCTTGAATTATCCGTAAAAAGCATAATGGCAACAGAAAACATTCCAACGATCAAGCAAACAATGAGTGCAGAATATTCTCTTATACCAAACTTTGTTTTGTCCATATATTCGCCATTCCGTTTTTTACTCATAATTCCCCCGTATAAAATACATAATAAATTAAATATAATTCGTCAATAGGCTGAAAGCCGGAGTTAAAAACTCCGACTTTCAGAATCATAAATACTTAATTAAATCGTATTGTAATTTTGCTGTTAAACAATAATTAGTTTAATTCAGCTTTTTTAACAAGTTTTGCACGTTTTACTTTAGCTGCTTCTTCAGCCTTTGCAAAGAGTACAGTTGCTCTTTCTGGGAAGGACTGAGTAAGTCTTGCATAACGTGTTTCGGACTTAATAAAGTCAATATAGTTTGCAGTTGGTTCTTTGGAGTCGATAACGAGCTTCTGTTCTGCTTCTGGATTATATCTGAACATATTCCAGTATCCACATTCAACAGCACGTTTCATTTCCTGCTGACAGTTCTGCATTCCGCCCTTAACACCATGCATTTCACAAGGTGCATAACCAATGATAAGAGAAGGTCCGTTGTATGCTTCTGCTTCGGAGAGAGCTTTGAGTGTCTGATTCATATCAGCACCCATAGCGATCTGAGCAACGTAAACGTAACCATAAGACATTGCAATTTCAGCAAGGTTCTTTTTGCCGATTGCTTTGCCAGCAGCAGCAAACTGTGCAACCTGACCGATGTTGGAAGCCTTGGAAGCCTGTCCGCCTGTGTTGGAGTAAACTTCAGTATCAAATACCATAACGTTTACGTTTTCACCACTTGCGAGAACGTGGTCAAGACCACCGAAACCGATATCGTATGCCCAACCATCGCCGCCGAAGATCCAAATGGATTTCTTGGAGAGGTAGTCTTTTTCTTCGAGGATAGCTTTGCAAAGTTCACAATCGCATCCGCTTATTGCTTTAACAAGAGCATCTGTTGCAACGCTGTTTGCTTTGCCATCGTCATATGTTTCAAGATATGCTTTTGCAGCTTCTTTAATTGCTTCAGGAGCATCTCCGTTTGCGAGCTGTTCTACATAACCTTTGAGTTTTTCTCTGAGAGCTTTCTGACCGAGAGCCATACCAAGACCGTGTTCAGCATTATCTTCAAAGAGGGAGTTTGCCCAAGCAGGACCTCTTCCTGATTCTCTGTTAACAGTGTATGGAGTTGCAGGTGCGGAGCCACCCCAAATTGATGAACAGCCAGTAGCGTTGGAAATATACATTCTTTCGCCGAAGAGCTGAGTTATAAGTCTTGCATAAGATGTTTCTGCACATCCAGCACAAGAGCCTGAGAACTCAAGGAGAGGCTGTTTAAACTGACTTCCTTTAACGGAAGTGTCAATGAATGGAAGGTCCTTAGAGGAAACGTTAGCAACTGCATAATCGAATGCTGCTTGTTGATCAAGCTGACTTTCCTGACTTGTCATTTCGAGAGCGCGTTTTCCTTCTTTTGTTGGACACGCTTTTACGCAAAGAGTACATCCCATACAGTCAAGAGGAGAAATTGCCATAGTAAATTTAAGAGTTTCACAGCCTTTGCCGAGCATCTTTGCAGTGAATTTTGTTGATGCGGGAGCAGCAGCAGCTTCTTCTTCGTTCATTGCGAAAGGACGAATTGCTGCGTGTGGGCAAACGAATGCACACTGGTTACATTGGATACAGTTTTCTGCATGCCATACTGGAACATCAACTGCAACACCGCGTTTTTCGTATGCAGCAGAGCCTTGTGGGAATGTACCGTCTACGCTATCCATAAATGCGGAAACAGGAAGGCTGTCTCCGTCCATTTTTCCAACGGGAACAACGATGTCTTTAACAAATTTAACGAGTTCGGGACGTGTTCCTTCAACTTTAGCAACGGGAGTTGTTTCTGTTATGTTCTTCCATCCCTCAGGAACGTCAACTTTAACAATAGCATCGATACCAGCATCGATAGCGTTGTAGTTAAGCTGAACAACTTCTTCGCCCTTCTTGAGATATGACTTTTTAGCCATATATTTCATCTGTTCAACAGCTTTTTCAATTGGAAGAATATCAGCAAGTTTGAAGAAAGCAGATTGGAGAATTGTATTTGTACGTTTGCCCATTCCGATTTCTTTTGCCTTATCGATAGCGTTGATGATGTAGAAGTTAATATTATTATTTGCAATATATGCTTTTGTTTCAGGAGTCAAGTGTTTGTCAAGTTCTTCTGCTGTCCATTGGCAGTTAAGAAGGAACGTTCCGCCGGGTTTAACGTCCTGAACAATTTTATACCCCTTAACGATATAAGAAGGATTATGACAAGCTACAAAGTTTGCCTTGTTGATGTAGTATGGTGATTTAATAGCTTTATCGCCGAAACGCAAGTGGGAAATTGTAATACCACCTGTTTTCTTTGAGTCATACTGGAAATATGCCTGAATGTATTTATCAGTATTGTCGCCGATGATTTTGATGGAGTTTTTGTTTGCACCAACAGTTCCGTCTCCGCCAAGTCCCCAGAATTTACAAGAAATTGTTCCTTCAGCAGCTGTATCAGGAGCTGGTTTTTCTTCAAGAGAAAGTCCTGTTACGTCATCAACGATACCAATGGTGAAATTATTCTTTGGAGCATCTTTTGCGAGATTATCATAAACAGCAAAGATGCTTGAAGGAGGTGTATCTTTAGATCCGAGACCGTAACGACCGCCAACTATAGTTGCTTTAACACCCATCTGTGCAAGAGCAGTAACAACGTCAAGGTAAAGAGGTTCGCCAAGAGAACCTGGTTCTTTTGTTCTGTCAAGAACAGCTATTTTCTTACAAGTTGCAGGAATTGCTTCTGCAAGTTTTGCAGCAACGAAAGGTCTGTAAAGACGAACTTTAATAAGACCAACTTTTTCGCCCGCAGCGTTCATATAGTCGATAACTTCTTCTGCCACATCGCAGATAGAGCCCATAGCTATAATAACTCTTTCTGCATCAGCAGCACCATAATAGTTAAAGAGCTTATAATCTGTTCCGCATTTTGCGTTTACTTTGTCCATATATTCTTCAACAATTGCTGGAAGTGCATCGTAATAACCGTTACATGCTTCTCTGTGCTGGAAGAATATATCACCGTTTTCAGCTGAACCACGAAGAACGGGATGTTCAGGATTAATTGCTCTTGCTCTGAATGCTTTAACTGCATCCATATCAACCATTTCTTTAAGATCATCATAATCCCATACTTCAATTTTCTGAATTTCGTGGGATGTTCTGAATCCATCGAAGAAGTTTACAAAAGGAACTCTACCTTTGATTGTTGCAAGGTGTGCAACTGCACCAAGGTCCATAACTTCCTGTGGGTTTGTATTTGCGAGCATAGCAAAGCCTGTCTGACGGCAAGCGTATACGTCGGAATGATCTCCGAAAATATTAAGTGCATGAGATGCTACGCAACGAGCTGAAACGTGAAATACTGATGGGAGCAATTCACCTGCAATCTTATACATATTAGGGATCATAAGAAGAAGTCCCTGAGATGCTGTATAAGTTGTGGTGAGAGCACCTGCTGCCAAAGAACCGTGAACCGTACCTGCGGCACCAGCTTCTGATTGCATTTCAACAACGTTTACTGTTGTTCCGAAAATGTTTTTTCTACCTTGAGCAGACCAAATGTCTGTATAGTCTGCCATAGGGCTTGAAGGTGTGATGGGATAGATACCAGCTACTTCTGTGAACGCATATGATACGTGTGCAGCAGCGGTATTACCATCCATGGATAACTTTTGTCTTGCCATGTTTAGAATTTCCTCCTAAAAATTTATTTATACATTTCTGTTATTTTATAATATTCACTTTTGATTATATAGTTTTGATAAGCTATATTAAAGCATTACCGTTTAAGTATAATTTAACCTCATTATAATTTGTGAATACTTATATCTACATAAATTACATATTAATTCAATGTATGAAACTAAAAAATTAATTAAATTCTATAAAATTATGCATTCTTTTTTCTCAATTCAAAATAAGGTTCGGGACTTTCATCCTCTTCTCCTTGTGGACCTGGTTTAATAAATTTTTCCATTGGAAAAACATATTTGGGAAGTTTTGCTTCTTCTGCACGCTTTGCCTCTTCTGCACGCTTTGCTTCTTCTGCAAGTTTTGCTTGTTCAGCAAGTCTTGCCTCTTCTGCACGTTTTGCCTGTTCTGCAAGTCTTACTTCTTCTGCAAGTTTTGCCTCTTTAGCATCTTTATCAGTCTTTTCTGCATTTATTACTTTTTGAGGTTCGTCTTCCGTTTCAATTATATAACTCGCTGTACTTGAAAATTCTCTTGTTTTAACTTTTTGTCCTTTACCCGATTTGCTGGAAACATCAACTGACACGGGTGTAGAATTTAACTTATCATAAATTTGTTGAGCAGCTGCTTTGACAGAATATGATAAATCCTTCTGATAAATAACGATAGCAGGCATATTCATATCAAGATTATAAAGCACCGCATCCTGAACACTTTTTTTAGACGTTCTGATAAGGTGTTTTGGATTATCAACCTGAATACCTAAAATAGGTTTTTTGGATGTACCAAAAATACGTATAGACGTAATTTTTCCTTTTTCAATAAATCCAACGCCTTTATCGGCAGTAACAAAATCGTATACACCATCCTCGGTAATAACGAGAGCAATTGATTTTGCAGCAATATAATATGTTTGATATGCTAAAGCCAAAAGAGAACAAAAAGCTCCCGTACCTCCTATTGCATAGCAAAGTACGTCAAATCTGTTGTCAAGCTGTATAATTTTATGAAAAGGCATAAACAAAACAAAAAGGAACAAGCCGCAAAGTATAAGAAACAAAAACAAAAGTATCCACCTTTCAGCCGTCCTCTTTTTAATTATTGTAGATTTATTTTTTGAGAATTTCATATAACCCCTCCATCAGAATTTTAAAGAAATACAATCAATATTAAATTTGCATCAATATCATATGGTTTTAGTTGGGAACATATTTAATTTCCTTGTATGAAGTATTATTATCATAAATAACAAACTTGTCGCTTTTTCCTAAAATAGGATTTATAATTTCAAGAGTATATTTTTGACCTTTGGAAGTTTCGTCCGTTTCAAAATAAACATCCTCACCCGAAACAATAGCTTCGCTGACATTAAGATAATTTTCAGTAAGATCAATTTCAACTCCCGAAAAACAAACTCTCTCAAACTTATACGAACCTTTTGAAGTATTTATTCTATTGCAAACAAAAAATTCATTTCCTTTCTGGTCATACAAACGATATATCAAAGGAAAATCTTCAAATTCTCCGCTTACATGATTTTTTTCTAAATCAGTTATTTTTTTATTGTATTTAATTCCAAGTTCAATTTCTCCTGCAGTTTCAGCGTATACCACTTCTGAAATTGTTATAGTTCCGTAATACTCCATAAAATCTTTTGTGTTGATTTTATAGGTTTTAAAATTATCGGGATCTTTTTTATATAGCTCAACCGCTTTTTCAGAAAAGGTTACATCATCAAGCAAAGATGCATCACAGCTTGAAAAAATTCTCGCAAAGCAAATTATATACACTGCTAAAGAACAGAAAACCAAAAATCTGAAAAAAATCTTCTTTATTAATTTACTTTTACCCGAACCTTGTTCTTCCTCTTCATCGGGGAAATGTTTTCCTTCAAAATCCATTTATATCCACCCAAAACACCGCAAAAAATTAAAAAGCATAAAAACAAGTTGCTATTAACAAACAGAAATCATTCCCAATAATTTCTATCAAGAGTCCTTAGCTGTATTGCCATTGCAACGTGATTAGAGGTTATAACCTCAGACTCATCAAAATCGGCAACCGTTCTTGCAATTTTCAATATTCTGTCATAACCTCTTGCGGACAATCCAAGGGTTTCATACGCACGTTTAAGAACAACGCTCCCCTTATCATCAAGTATACAAAACTTTCGAACAAGCGTTCCATTCATCATACTGTTTGATGTAACGGGAGTACCGCTTATAAAAACGTTTTCAAATCGTTTGGCGGCAAAATTTCTTGCCCTCATAACTCTTTTAAAAATATCCGCACTTTTCTCTGATTCAGATGAATCTGTAAGAGTATCATACTCTAAGGGGCGAAGCTCAACTTGAATATCAATTCTATCCAAAAGAGGCCCTGAAACTCTTGAAACATACTGTCTGCGAGAATTTAGCGAACACGTACATTGTTTTGTTGGATGACCGAAAAATCCACATTTGCAAGGATTCATAGCGGCAACAAGCATAAAAGCACTTGGAAACTCAATTTTCCCATTAACACGAGTTATAGAAACACGTTTTTCTTCAAGAGGCTGTCTGAGAATTTCCATTGCGTTTTTATCAAACTCAGGTAATTCGTCTAAAAACAAAACTCCGTTATGTGCAAGAGAAATTTCACCAGGTATGGGATTTCTTCCTCCCCCTGCAAGTCCCGCCGCAGACACTGAATGATGTGGAGTTCTAAAAGGGCGTAACGTTATCAAAGACTGCGAAGGCTTTATTAACCCCGATATTGAATACACCTTCGTTGTTTCTATGGATTCGTTCAACGTAAGCGGTGGCAATATCGTTGAAAGTCGTGAAGCAAGCATACTTTTTCCTGTTCCAGGAGGGCCTATCATCAAAATATTATGATTTCCAGCCGCGGCAATTTCCATTGCATACTTTGCAAAGCTTTGCCCTTTAACGTCAGACATATCAATCTCACACGACATTGAAGATATTCTAAACGCTTCTTCATCAAATAAACATTCTTCAAGGTTTTTTGCTCCGTCAAGATGCATCAAAAGATCGGAAACGTTTTTTACGGGATAAACCTTAATGCCTCTTGCGGCGGCTGCCTCAGGAGCGTTTTCCTCAGGAACGTAGATTTCTTTGAATCCATTATCTCTTGCCGCAATAGCCATAGAAAGAACCCCTCTCACAGGACGCAAAGCACCAGTCAGAGAAAGTTCACCTAAAAAGCATTTTCCCGAAAGGTCAAATGATGCCGAACCCAACGCACAAATGCACGAAAGCAAAATCGGTAGATCATAAGCTGAACCCTCTTTACGAATATATGCTGGGGCAAGATTAACAGTCATAATATTGCTTCCAAAAGAGATGTAAGAGCTGTTAGCAGCAGAAAAAACTCTTTGAGCCGCTTCTTTTACGGCTGCATCGGGAAGACCAATAATCTCTAATTTCGGATCTTGAGACGAAGTTGATTTTGCTTCAACAGTAACAATAATACCATCAACGCCACTAAGAGCGGCAGAATATACTATTCCAACCATATATCATCTACGAGGTATCAACCTCATCTCTCCATAAACATATTTTTTGAACTCCGAAAAATTATATATGTTTTCACACGAAACTATTATACACCACCAAATCCATTTTGTCAATACAAATTAGCTCACTTTTAATTAGTTTTTGTTGGATTTTTGTTGGAGTTTTTTTGCCTTTTTTTAGTGGATTTTTTTACCAACAATGAAACAATAAAATCATCTATATACTTGATTTTTAAAACGAGATAGTATATAATCGAATGGTAAATACTCAAAAAAATATCGGGAGAAATACTCGAATGAAAAAAAATGATTTATTCCAAGTTAAAATCACCTCAACGGGTAGCGGTGGAGAAGGCGTTTGCAGAGTTGAAAATATGGCTGTTTTCGTTCCATATTGCGTTGTGGGAGATACGGTTGAAATACGTATTGTTAAAATAAATAAAAGCTATGCTTTTGGCAAGGTTGAAAAAATAATAATCTCTTCCCCTTCAAGAACAGAAGCTAAGTGCAAGGTGTTTGGAAAATGCGGCGGCTGTGCTTTACAAACAACAGACTACAAAACACAGCTTGAAATAAAAAGAACAAAAGTAAAAGATGCACTTGAAAGAATTGGTGGTTTTTCAAATGTTGAAGTTGAAGAATGTGTTGGAAGTGAGCCTATTTATGAATACAGAAATAAAGCACAATATCCCGTTGCAAATATAAACGATAAAGCAGAAACGGGGTTTTATGCTCCAAGAAGTCATAGAATCGTTAAAACGGACGATTGTCCTCTTACAGATTCTGATAGTAAAATTATCGCAAAAATAATAATTGACTTTTTAAATGAAAACAACATAAAAGCATATGACGAAGAAACTAAAACAGGTTCTGTCAGACATATTTATACAAGACACGGAGAGAATGAAATTATTGCCGTTATCGTTTCAGCGACCAAAAACATTTCTCTTGAAAAAAAACTGGTTGAATTACTTCAAAAAGCTCCGCTTAAAAGAAAACTTATGGGTGTGGTTTATAACTACAATCCCATACCCGATAACGTTATTTTAGGCGATACACACAGAATTTTATATGGAAAAAGCTATATTCACGACACACTTTGCGGAATTGATTTTAAAATTGATTATAAATCATTTTATCAGGTAAACAAAAACACAACAGAAAAGCTATATTCAAAAGCCATAGAACTTCTTTCTGCCGCTAAAAATGAAACGATTCTCGACCTATATTGCGGAATAGGAACTATAACTCTATGCGCCGCAAAACATTGCGGAAAAATAATTGGCGTTGAAGTTGTGGAAGAAGCGATAAACGATGCTAAAGAGAACGCAAAAGCAAACGGAATAACAAACGCAGAATTTTACGTTGGAACAGCAGAAGAAGTTTGTCCCCGTTTAGTAAGAAATGATCTGAAAGCATCCGGAGTTATTGTCGATCCTCCACGAAAAGGGTGTGATATGGAATTACTCAAAACAATAGTTTCACTCTCCCCTTCTCGTGTTGTTTACGTTTCCTGCGATCCCGCAACACTTGCAAGAGACGCGAAATATCTTTGCGAAAACGGATATTTTCTTGAAAAAGCATATCCTTTTGACCAATTTCCTCAAACAAGCCACGTTGAGACGATTGCTCTATTGATTAAGCAGAAAGGATAAAGTAAACGTGAAAAAAACGATGTTTTCAAAACCACACAAAACTAAAATACGAAAAAATGAAAGAAAACTACCATCTGATATTTTATTAAATCAAAAGAGGGTGTTAAAAAAGTCATTCACTGAATATTTATTGATTTCAATTATGTTTTTAATTATGGCTATTATCGTATTTTCAGTTGGTATCTTTTCAGACGATTCCTCACACTCCAATCAGATATTTTTTATAGCTTTGCCAATTCTTCTTTTTATAGCTATCACATATGCTTTTATTTCTATTAAGCGTTATTTTCTCCTTGTTAAAATAAAAAAAATCAGTTCTTTATCTGAAGAGCATATAGAAATAAATTGCAAAAAAGTATCATTTTTATATCATCCTATATCCAGACATTCATTTATAATTATTTGTATTATTTTTCAAGACGAAAATGGCAAAAAATATTACAACATATTAAACGGTAACATAATGAATTCATTTTCAGACGTTGAAAGAAAGAATCTGAAAAAGCTAAAAGAAAATCTCTTAAACGCTAAAGTTTCTCTTTTATGTTATGAAAACACAAATTTTATTATATCGTATCAGTTAAACAAAACATTCGAAACATCGAACAACATATCTGAAACATAAAACAACATAAGAATACCAATGGCTAATCAATAATATTAAATTAGAAAAACTAAGCTAATACAAACTAAAAGCGGTCATCAGGTTCTTGACCTGTTCAGGTGGTCCGCCATAAATTGCCCCCTTAAAGTTTTGGCAAAATATCGCTTGTTCAGTTTTTTAGATTTTACCATTATATTTATTCTCCTTTGATTATTTTATATTCCTTTTGTAAGGTCAATAAAAGTATGAGCGAATAAGGAGAAAAAAGAATTTTCCTCATAAGTTTTTTTGCTTGGTTGTTAATTTCGTATTTTTTAGTATAATACAATTAGATAAACTTGAATTTGACGAGGTGAAGTGAGTTGATAAAATTTGTGAAAACAATTGATAATATAAGTGAATATCAATGTGGTGAACTTCCTACAACTGCTGAGAAACTTGATGCACCTGTCACAACAGAAGATATGATGAAGAAATCAATACCTATTGCTATAGCATTATGTCTGATTATGTTTTTGACAATGTTCATTAAGATATTTATGAGTAAATCCATGGTTATTTTTCCGCCAATGGTATTAGGCGGCTGTTTTCTAGGTTTTTTACTAAATATAGTACATGAATGGTTACATGCGATAGTTTATCCTAAAGAAGCAAATGTAACGATTGGGAAATTGAAAGGTAAAATTGTATTTGTAGCGTTGGCATCTTACCCGTTAAAAAGAATTCGTTTTATATTTATGTGTTTATTACCTTTTTTACTTGGGATTCTACCGTTGATGTTATTTATATTATCATCTCCTCAAGAAACAGTGTTTAATGGGTTGATGTTTGGAATGGCATGCATGGGAATGGTATCTCCATATCCAGATGTATATAATGTTATTTTAGTATTAAAACAAACAAAAAGCACTGATAAAATCATGTTCTATGGAGATGATGTTTATCGGATTTCTTGATATAAAAGGTGACAGACAAATTCCAATATGTCGAACAGGTTTCACGATCAGAAAGGGACAGGTTCTTGTGAACCCGCCCCTCAGACCGCTGACAAAAGGAATTTCGGGGAGAAAACATATGATACTTTCATTACAAGGGTGTATGGCTGTAGGAAAAACAACAGCGGTACGATATCTACAAGAAAATGCTCCATATGTGAATATTAGTTACGAAATCAATACGGATATTATTGACGAAGTGAAGCAACGTCAATTAAATAAAAACAAATACGAAGATTATTTGGAAATACAGAAATTGTGGCTAAAAAAAGAAATTGTTCGATATAACAAAGCAAACGGTTTTATTTGTAGTATTATGGATTTCGGAGCGGAAGAAATTGAATTTTATACATTAAATTATCCCAAAACTATTGGACAAGAATGGGAAATTGAAAATGCATTACACGAGGAACTTGAGCAAGTTTGAAAGTGTATGCCAACAAGAATATTATTTTTAGATGCCTCAAATGAAGTATTATTAAGACATAAGGAGAATGATAATACTCGTTCCAGAAACTTCTTCGAACATCATTTAAAATATTTATTGCCATTAAAAAGAAAATGGTTTATAGGAAAAGAAAATGTTGATGTTTTGAATGTGGATAATCTGAATGCAGATGAGGTTGGAAAAAAAGTAAAAGAATGGGTTGACTTCTGCATTGAACATTATTAAACAAATTCAAATATGTCAAACAGTTTGAACGAAAAGAAAATGTCGGTTAAAAGAACTCGTTCCTTTTATTATATACTCTGTCCACATTTTTATATCACCCTATATCCAAACATTTATTTATAATTATTTGTATTATTTATCAAGACGAAAAAGGCAAAAAGTATTACAACATATTAAAAGTATTACAACATATTAAACGATAACATAATGAATTTATTTTCAGAAAATAAAAGAAAAAAGCTGAAAGAAAAGCTCTCAAAGGATAAAGTTTCTCTTTTATGTTACGCCCCAAAAAAGTAAATAAAAATGATTTGCCAAAGGGGCAAAAATTAGTCCGCCTTGATTTTGTTCTATTAATTACAATTTAGAAATTAGGTGTAATATTATATTATCAATACAAAGGAAAGGATGAATAAAAAATATATTTGCGTGTAGATGATGAAAATGAAAAAAGTAATATTTTCAAAGCCAATATTAAGCTGTGTGCTTATTTTTCTTATTTGCTGTTTCGCAAGAGTTGTAGAATACTTCTTTATAAGAACAGACGAAACAATTCTGGCTGAGAACTTTATACATAAGGTTTTTGGTATAATTGTTTTAGCTGCAATACTTATTTTAACAAAGCTTTCTTGGAACAGCATAGGATTTACTAAAACCAAGATTGCGCAGAATTTTGTAAAAGGTTTATTATTGGGAACTTCTTGTTTTTCTGTTGCTTATCTTGCAGAATGTATTCTTCTGTATTGCATTAACGGAAATGTTCGGCTCTCTGTTTATACAAGCGGTTTTTCTCTGAACGGCGAGACTATTGCACAAAACGGCATTGGATTTATTTTCCTTTGTATCACTTTCAACCTTATAAATGTCTGGATGGAAGAAGGTGTTTTCCGAGGACTTTTCTCTCGTCTGCTTGATAACAAAATGAGCTTCACAGGTAAAGCGGTTTTTATTGCCTTATTGTTTGGAGTCTGGCATTGGGTTATGCCTATTAGAGACTATATTGAAGGCAACTCATCCTTCGGTAATTTTCTTGTAATGGGAATCGGATATATTATCTTGTCCGGTATTATGAGTATAAAATGGTCGATACTTTATAGAATAACAGGCTCACTTTGGATGGGGTTGGGAGACCATTTGTTTAACAACATTATTGTAACAAATTGTCTTCACGTAATATCTAATGGTGAAGCTGACAGTATGCAGATTATAAGGATTTTAATCGGACAGCTTATATCTTTTACTTTGGTTATTATTTACTACAACAAAAAAATGCCAATGGCTAATCAATAATAGTAAATTAGAAAAATCAAGCTAATACAAACTAAAACAAAGCTATAAGCAAGAAAAAAGTTAAAACAGACAAATTCGACTAAAAACAAAGAAAGAAATATAAAAAGGAGGATAAAGGTGAAAGAAGAAAAAAACGTTTTGGAATATATATGTGAGACAATTAAAAATGCTGTTGATGACAAATTTGTTCTTCCTCTTTCCTCTTGGCAGACAAGCTCTCCTAAATCAGAAGAAATCAATAATCTATTCGTTAAAGAAGTTAATGCATACAAGTCGGCTCCTCCCTCTCCCTGCAGCAAAGCAAACTCTATGAAGCTCTTGAAGCGTTTAGCCCGAAAGGATTTTAACGAATTTTGGACAGCTCCTGCTTCAGAATATTTTCCCGCAGTGAGTGAAGGAACAATGAAGCTTTGCGAAAGCATTTATCCTCACGATGATGCAATTTCCCACGCTAAAGCACTAATTTCAACCCTATCGTCAAAAGAGTTGGCAAAGGATTTTCTATACGGAGTGTCTCATAATGCTCCTGAATATAGAACTGCTCTTCCCTGTTATTATTATATTAAAAATTTGCCAGAGCATAAATTCCAAAAGAAATTTGTTGGTTCTATCGTTGAAAAAAACGGACAATGGAAAGATGTCTACAACGAAAACAAATGTGAAATATGTGGATATAGTCATTCCTTAAGTAAAGAGCCTAAATATCAGTTTTGGAGTATCAATATTGATATGAAGAATTTTTATTTTGATGCTCATATGACACGAAGCTCTCTTAATGAAGCAATTATTTTTTTAGAAGAATATAAAAAGTTACCACGCCCCGAACATTCGTCAAACGATTATTTTCATTTTATGAAAATCATTGAAATAATTGAAAACACGCCTGAAAATATGACTTCTGGAAAATTACGTAAAGAATTAAAAAAATCAGGATTACTTAAAATGACTTTTGACCAGATAGAGTTTTTTATTAACACTCTTGGATATCTTGACATTCTTCATTCCGAAGATTCATATGGTATGATTTATACTCACACTTCAGAAAAAGATATGCTTCTCCCCCTAAGTGATAGAGGCTTTGCAGAACATCCCGTTAATCGTTGGACAAGAAAATGCGGCATTGACTACAAAAGCATTTCAACGCTTTTTGACGGTATTTACGAACAATGCTGAAACAATAAAATACACTTTTTGACAGTATTTACAAATAATACTGAAACAATAAAATACGCTTTTTGAGGGTATTTACGAATAATACTGAAACAATAAAATACGCTTTTTGACAGTATTTACGAATAATACTAAACCGCTTTAAATACTCTTTTAAAGCTGAAAGGAGAAATAATGCTTTTAGATAATACAAGCAAATATAAATCGTGGAATAATCTGAAAAAACAGATAAATGGTCTATTATGCGATTCTCTCAAAGGAAAAATTTCATATTTTTATACAAGGTATCACGGAGTACATAATGCATACGGAAGAGCCACAATCAATTATTTTAATAAAGAGATTATTTCTTTCTCTTGGCTTGAAGAAATGTATCAAGGTGCTGACGTTGCAGAGCAATACGAAAAAATGAACGTTGTTTCTTCGCCTGATGAAAGTTTTGAGGAAAGCATAAAAAGATATAAAGAAGTCAGCGATGAGGTTTCCAAAAAAATATGGATGCCTGAGGGGTTACTTTGCGAAGGAGACTTTATCAATTCCATAACAATTTATCTGAAAACAGATATTAAGACAGCATTAAATTCAGAAAATTATCTTTTGAGAGTTTTTTCATATATGGACAGGAGAATTGGAAAGAGAACCCTTTTAAAAATCAAAGACGAGGTTGAAACGCTTCCCCAGTGGGTGAAACAATTTTATTATATTCGTTGCGAAGCAGAGATATTATCTTTTTCCGAAGCAAAATAAACGTAATAATGACAGCTTTAATAAACGGTAGTTTTTCTTTTCAAAATTGATAATATAGATTTGTCATTTTAAACTTGGAGTATAAAATTGTAATTTTTTATATAGAACGTAAATTGGTCGTTTTGGGGTTTGAAACTTAAATATGTCTTTTGGGGTTTGAAACTTAAATCGTTTTTCAAAAATTTAATTTATATCTCATTATTCTTTTCAGACGGAAAATCTTTTTAAGTGATAGAAATGTTATTTTACAAATTTAATTCTCAGGACGAAAGGCGTAGTTTGGGCGGTTCTTCATTTATAGAACTTCAATTCTGTAAATTCCCTTTAAAAACAAAAATTGAATCATTGATTGAAAAGGTCAATTTTTGGGAAAACGATTCTTTGTATATATCTGATTATGAGACTTTTTACAATGAATACAAGTATATTTTTAATTGTGGTATTTACAACAATTTGGAAATCGGAGATATGGACTTACACGGAATTAATTATTATTCTCCATCTGAAACAGACCGAATTATAGATAAAATTCTAAAATATAAGCCGTTAGATTATGAAACGTTAATCAAGTGGCTTGAAGACTCTAAAGCATATAACGGATTTTACATTTTGGGATTTTAAGCATTATTTTTAAATATTTTATAGTTTAAAGATTGATATAGTTAAGTTTAATCAGGGGAATTTATGCATTTTCAAATTTTAGCCATTATTATTTTGCTAACGTTTTACGGATTTTACTTTGGAAAAATGTTATTGCAAAAGAAAAAAGGAATTCAAACAGACCATCTTGGAAAAGTTAAAAAAGGGATTCAAAAAAGGATTGAAATATCAATGAAAATAGTTTCTATTATTGTTCCAATTTTAGAAGCTATCAGTATTATATTAAACCTTTCATCCTTGCCGTTGGAAATCAGATATATTGGAATTATTATAGCAATAATTGGAACAGTTATTTTTGCTATTTCCATATTTACAATGAGAGATAGTTGGAGAGCAGGTGTTTCAAGAGAGGAAAAAACAAAGTTAATAACGTCTGGGATTTATCAATTCAGCAGAAATCCTGCCTTTTTAGGATTTGACCTTGTTTATATTGGAATATCTTTAACGTTTTTCAACCCTATTTTATTGTTAATCTCTCTACTTTGCGTATTATTGTTTCATTTACAAATTGTATTAGTTGAAGAAAAATTTCTTATTCAGGTATTTGGAAATGAATATCTGAATTATCAAAATAAGGTCAACAGATACTTAGGGCGAAAATTACAAAGAAAAAAATAATTTTGCATATTTTAAAAATAAAAACACTATGACACCATTAAGGCAATAGAAAGAATTCAAGGAAAAGCTATGGATATAGGAATAAATATTTTTTGTTGCGGAGCAGTTTCTGAAAGCAACGTTGAACAACAAACGAACCTTATGCTGAAAAACGGCTTTAATCATACCTTTGGAGGCTCTGATGATTTATCAGACCATATTATCGAAAAAATACAGACAAAGGGAATTATATTTGATACTCTTCATTTACCATTCAAGGGAATAAACGGATTATATTCAGAATATGAAGAATCAAAGCAAATTTTCAAACGAATAACAGACGGTATAGAAAAATGTGAAAGACACGGAATTTCTCTTGGAGTTCTTCATCTTTCATCAGGAAAAAATCCACCATTGAACGATAGAGGGATAGAACGCTTTTGCAGAATACTTGACCACGCAAGAGAGCTTGGGGTTAAAATCGCTTTTGAAAATCTTAGAACCTTGGGAAACATTTCGTATACTTTTGAAAAACACGAAGACGCTCTTTTTTGTTGGGATACGGGACACGAAAGCTGTTTTACTCCCAAAAGACAATATATGCCCCTATTTGGAAAAAGACTTGCAACTGTTCACCTGCACGATAATAATGGAATTTACGATAAAGATGAACATATGATTCCATATGACGGAAAAATAGATTTCGATAGAGTTGCGTATCAGCTTTTTGATGCAAATTACAACGGAACGCTTATGCTTGAAGTTCTCAAAGAAAGAAACGTTCTTTATGAGAATATGTCAGATGACGAATACTTGAAAAGAGCATCAGAAGCTGTTTTAAAATTGGAAAAACAAATAAAAAAACACAAATAAAATTTCCCTCAGACCAGAAATAAAACACTGTTCTGAGGGATTTTTTCAAACAAACATAACGCTTGATTCGTCTGTTGCGTTTCCAAGAATGATATCCATAAATTGAGAAAACGCAGTAACCGCCAAAGATGTACTTTGAGGGCAAGAATCTCCAAAAGACCATTCGTTTGGTATTGTATATTGAATAAACAATTTGAAAACAAGTCTGTCTCCTTGCTTTTCAGCATCAACGCACCAAAAGTTTTTCAATGCAAGAGAACGAGCTGTTTTGAAATATAAAGTTCTTTCATCTAAAACCTCATTGCTATGGAAAAACAGTCCAACGTCAGAATCTGTAATATCACTTTTAACAGAAAATGATACCATACAAGAATCTATATTTTCGTTTTTCTGGCAATCTAATTTTATAACCGTTCTCCCCGTTCTGCTCCGTTTAGAACATTGTAAACAAAGAAAAACAATAATCCCAATCAACGCCCCAATATCCTCTGAAAAACATTTAAACCAAAACTCAATACAACGTTTTCTTCTTTCACTTATTCCCGAATCAAACTTAAAAACAAAATTATTTTGAGTTTTATTTGTCATATTGACTAAGCGTTCAAGAATATTTACAATCTCGTGGTCTCTTATATCCTTATATCGAAAAGCAGAGCTGACAACGTCAACGCTGGATTTCATAGAAAAATAATATGCCTTTTCAAACCTTTTTGAAAAATCTTTCCATAAAGACTTTTGTTGTTCGTTCAAAGAACCTGTATTGTCAAGATTTCTATGCTTAAAAAAACTCTTTTCGGGAATATTTATTAAATATTCATAAAGCAATTTTAGATGAGCACCATTCTTTTCAAGCTCTGTAAGAAATAAAATAAACAGATAATTATCTATTCTGAAAACAGCACATCTGTTTTCATTTACAATGATAGAAATATAATCTCCAATATTTACGCAAAGTATTTCGAAAACAATTTCTTTATCAACGTATGTTTTTAAAGATGCTCCTCTACGCCAATTCCAAGCGGGAGACGCTTCTCTTTTATTTTTATAAACAATACGTCCGTCAAGACTAATTAAAACCGTTGGATAATGAAGAGAGTCAACAATGGTCTGGCAAACCTTTTCGGGAGAAAGAGAATAAAAATCATAATCTTGAAGCTCTTTTGCTATTTGATTTTCCAAAGCTATATTTTTTTCAGTGTTTTTTTCAACGCCATTAACGGTTTTCTCATCAATCAAACTCATAACGTTTTTTGTATTCTCCAATTATATATTTCTCACCCGAACTATTTATATTTTATCATATCAAAAAATAATTTGCAATATATTTTTACTTTTATTATTTGTTTGGTTTTGTTTATTGGAATTATTTTTTTAAAATGGGAAACAATAATTTTGACAAACAAAGGAAGGAACGAAAACAATGATAGAACAAGATACAATAAAGCTCCTTAGAGAATGTGATGCGGGTGTAAGAATGGGTATAGACTCAATAGATGACGTTTTAGACAACGTTAAAGACGAGAGACTTAAAAACCGTCTTATACTTTGTAAAGACGAGCATACCCATATTAACGGATCCATACAAAAACTTTTAAACCGATATGAAGATGACGGAAAAGCACCAAATCCCATTGCAAAAGGAATGTCGTGGATTAAAACAAACGCAATGTTGACGATGAACGATAGCGACAGCACTGTTGCAGACCTCATAACAGACGGTTGTAATATGGGTGTTAAATCGTTAAACAGATATCTTAACCAATATAAAGCAGCAGACGAAGAATCAAAAAATATTGCAAAAAGGCTTATTGATTCAGAAGAAAAACTTGCGGTTGATATAAGAAGTTTTTTATAGTAAAGCTAAACTGTATAGATGATTTTTTAATAAAACTAACGCAGTAAAAGTTGATTTTAGAATAAAGCTAAGGCTGTATAAGTTGATTTTAGAATAAAGCTAAAGCCGTTTGATTTTTATTTTTAAATTTCAAACGGCATATTTTTTTATATTGTGTTTATACGGAGTTAATTTATAAAGTATATAATTGCGTATAAATTATTATGTATCAAGGGTTGACATATGGCGATAAATACTGTTATATTTGATCTTGACGGAACGCTTACTGATTATATTGAATTTATAAAAAATTTACGGGAAAAGCAATAATGAACAGAAAAGAATTTGATAAATTTGTATTCGAAACATACGGAATCACAGCAGATTATCCATTTAAAGACTCAAAAGAAGCTGTATATAGACATATATCAAACAGAAAATGGTTCGCCATTGTTTTAAGCGTTAAAAAATCAAAAATTATTCCAACAGAAAAAGAAGCCTCTTCCGAAAACAAAGAAGAAAGCCTCTTTAAAAATCAAATAAAAAATTTTGATAAAAATGAACGTGCCAAATCAGACGAAATAATAGATATTGTTAATCTGAAATGCCCTCTTGATGTTTTTCAAACAATCTGGTTAGAACCTAACGTATACCCTGCATATCATATGAACAAACGCCATTGGATAAGCGTTCCCCTTGACGGAAGCGTTTCCGAAGAAACAATTTCTTTTCTCCTCGATAAAAGCTATGAAGCAACTTCGTTCAAGGCTAAAAAAAGAAAGAACACTAATTCTAAGTTTTAATTGTGTATTCTGAATTTTTTCGGAGCAAGGAAATACACAAGTATACTCGCAACCAAACAATAAACCACACAGAAAATAATTGTCATTATTCCAAAGGTTAAAGTTTTCATTGTTAAATCCGTAAGATAATAACAAACCAAATAGGTCAACCTTGTAACTAAATTATAAGTTCCGCTTTTAATTTCCGATGCGGTATTATACGGCTGTAAAAGATAATACAACGTAAGATAATGAACGGAAAAGAAAATACTCATCATTACAACGGAAACAAATATAACAGCATAATTTAAAGCATTATCTGTTCCACCAGATATAAGAAGCAAAGCAGAAAGTGATACTCCAATAACAACAGCGGGAAGAAGATTTATTTTTGTTATCTCCCTGAGACGAATCCAGAAAAGCTTCAATATGTTTTCAGGCTTTTTATAAAAAGAATACGTTAAAAAGCAATGGTCGCAATTTACAAATAAAGCCTGTGTGAAATTAGTACCGCGGTTTATCATATACATAACAAACGCCATATAGGGAAGATACCCAAGCATCATTCCGTTTATTTCTCGTTTAAATTCCGGAAAGAAAAACAGAGCTATAACTATTATTAAAAAAATACAAGCCGAAATTATGGAAATTGTCCAAGATGATTTCCATAATATTTTTTTATGTCTTTTAACAAAAAGCTCGTTTAAATATTCAAACCCTTTTCTTTTACTTGTTTCACCATCAAAAGTACTTATTGCATTTCTTGTCGCCTCAACTTTAATCATTTCAAAATCGCTATCTTGTTTTGAAACATATTCAGCAAGCATTTTTTTGCACAAAAACTGATAATTTGAAAAATTCAATATTTTTTTTGCTGATAATATTCCAAGGATGATAAAAATAATCATCGCAATTACGTATGCACCCGTTGGAAGTACAACGTTTAAAAACGGAAGTCCGTATGCAACTAAAAGGAGAAGCAACATTGAAATAATAACAAATGCATTCTTTTCGCTCGTGTTGTTTTTCATTCGTTTCTCATATCTATATAGCATAATTGCCGAGAAAAAAAGTTTTGTTCCTGAAACAAAAAGAGGAATCAATAAACATTCTATACCGCTTAGTTCGTATATCGCTCCGAAAACAAAAGACCAAAGAGAAAAACCTACAATGGTTTTTATTATGAAATAGAAATAATTAACCAAAGTATACTCTTTTGCATTAATTCGCATAAGATTGATAGCATAATATTTTTCTTCCGAAGGAGAGAAAATATAATTATTATTAAATCCTCCGATTATTGTTAAGAAAAATAAAATATGCAGAATTATCTGTTGCTCTGAGGCGGTAATTAGTACAACGTCACGAAAAAAAGCTACAGGGAGAAAAATTAAACAAACAAAATACAACAGTTTTCCAAAAAAAGCAAAGAATATCTCCTTCAGGATAGACCATATAGTTCCAATGACCTTAAAAGCGGAAACACCGTATATATCCTGAGGGATTATTTTTTTCAAAATAGGAATTTGCTTTAATGAATACAAAAAACCGTTGACAGAATATGCGTTTTTTAAAGAGAAGGAAATTTTCAGAGTTTTAAGCATTGTCAGACTCCTTCAACGCATCAATAATTTTCTCTCTAAATTCATTATTACCAAGATTTGATTTATCAACAATATCAAGAGTTCCCCCACTAAGCAAAACAATTTCATCGCAAAGGTCGAGGGCGAGGTCAAGAATATGAGTTGAAAGAATTGTTATTCTGTTCCCTTTAAATGAACGAAGAAGGTGTTTCATCTCCTCAGAGGCAACAACGTCAAGAGAAGTTAAAGGCTCGTCAAGCAACAACAATTTTGGATTGGCAATTATGCTTATAAGCATCTGCATTTTGTTTTTCATTCCGTGAGAATAGGTTTTAAGGAGCTTATCCCGTGATTCTTTGTTTATTCCAATATAGTCAAAATATTCATCAAGAGGTCTTGGATCGAATATTTCTTCCTGATGAATATCCATAAAAAACTTCAAAAACTCTCTACCCGTGAGAAATTCAGGGACAACGGGAGTTGAAAGAACGTATCCTATATCATCAAACAAGAGCTTTCTTTTTTCTGAATCAAATTCCATTGTAAAAGTTCCTGAATCTCTGCTTATATCTTCGTTTATACAGTTAAAAAGAGTTGTTTTTCCAGAGCCGTTTCGTCCTAAAAGACCATATATTTTTCCTGATTCAAAGGTAAAATTCACATTTTTAAGCACAACTGTTTTGTCATAGCTTTTTGATAGATTTTCAATTATAAATTTCATATTTTATCCTTTCTGCATATCAACTAAAACGGCACGGCAAGGAGACCCCTCTGCTCCACGAAAAGAAAGGGGCGAGGAAAACAATAGATATATCCCCTCTCTAACTTCTGAAAGCCTTATTCCTTCAAGAAGAACAATTTCCTCAGAAAGTAAAACCTTATGAACATCTACGAGCGTTTTTCCACCTCCAACAGTCTGAGATTCGTTTCCAAAAAGATAGATTTTTTCTTTAGCAAGAAACTCTGCCCCCTCAAGAGAAAGAACAGCCTCCCCTTTTATTAAAATTCGTTTTGAGGCTTCTTCGCTTATGCTTTTTGCCTTTTCATATATTTCTTTTATATCTTTTAATGTTATTTCACCAAAAAACTCAGTAACAAAGGCATATCCAACCATTTTGTATAGAGGAATCTGTTCAACAGTTTTTCCGTTTTTAATAAAATGAGACGGTGCATCAATGTGTGTTCCGTTATGAGAACACATAGAAAAAGAAGTCAAATTATACATATCTCCTTTTTCCATAGAAAATATAGATTTAATTTCCGGAGACGGATCGTTTGGAAACACCTCGCAAGATAAAACCTCTTGGGATATATCGTATATTTTCATTTCTTTATCCTTTAGCAATTCTTGATTTACAATTGAAGCAAAGTCTTGTTTCAACCTCAACTTCGCCATTTTCCGTTTCTTCATCGTAATATGCAATTTCTTCGGAAAAAACAACAGCTTTTTTCATTCTCTCGTCAAAAACATATAAATCCAAAGGAAGAACAAGTTCTGCGTTTTCGTTTTCCTGATATAGCTTCCATTCTTTTTCAATTAAGAAAGCAAGATCTTTTGCATTTGTTTTAAAAATCTTTCCCCTATATTCAACGCCATCAATTATTACTCCAACACATTCGGGAAAATCTTCATTTTCAGTCATAAAATAAACAGTGTCTTTATTTTTCAAAACGTTCAAAGCAGAATTAAAGTTTGTTTCTTTAGAAATTGCCATTCTTTCATACATATGAATCATATTTGACGAAAGAGAATAATCCTTTGACGTAATGAGCTTTATCCATTCGTTGTTTTCTGCTTTATATTCCTTCCAGCTTAGCAAAAATTTTTCTTTAAAAGATTTTTTTATCTCTTCCGCTTCTTTTTCAGATACAATTTCTATTTTAATTTCAGAATTCATATTATCCCTCACTTTAATACTCTCTTATAAATTCTTGAGCTTTCTCCCCAAGGATGAAATCCTTCTGCCAAATATTCAAACCCGAAATGCTCATAATATCCAATATGATCGGTAGCAAGATACAAGGCTTCAAAGCCCATTTTTTTCGTATCTTCAACACAACGTTCTATAAGAAGTTTTCCGTAATTATTACCTCTATATTTTTCTTCAACAAATAAGGCACAAAGCCAAGGATATAAATCCATTCTTGAAATAAAATCGTTTGTTATAAGACCAACGCAACCTATAATTTCATTATCATTTTTCAGAAGATACCAATTTGGTAATGGTGATTTGGACGCAATACAGTTTTTTATGCAATCCTCATAAACCGCCATACTCTCCTCAGAAGCCCATTTATTTTGAAAATATTTTATAAATTCAAAAACGTTTTCAGGTTTTTCGCGTACAGAAATAACTTTCATTTTTTGTCCTCTTTTTTCATTCAATAAAGGATTATTTAACTACCTTTTTCGTAATTTATAATACCATATAAATAAATAAAAGTCAACAAAATGACTGTATCATTATTTATAAAATCATTAAAACGCTTTTTCAGATTAACCAGATATTACCCTATCTTATTATAAAATTCAATTGAAAATCAATATATAAGTAAATAGAAATGGAAAATTCAAACAAATACTATAAAAAAATATTTTGACAAGCACCAAAAGCATCTTGATACACAAAAAGCATCTTGACAAACAAATTAATATGTGATACAATACATTTAACAATTAGGTTAAATGTTAAATGTATATTAAACTCTCAATTTATAAATCATAGCTTAATACTAATCATTCAATTTATAAATCAGCATTAAATATTATTATTTCAATTTATAAATCAACGTTAAAATCATAAAAGCCTATTTATCTTATTGTATTAATTTTCAATATGTATAATAAAAAAGGGAGATATTATGGGTATACAGCAAACTTTAAAGGCATTATCTGATCCTATAAGACGAGAAATACTTAATATGCTAAAAAAAGAAAGACTTTCCGCAGGAGAAATTGCGGAAAGATTTGACATTACTTTTGCTTCAATTTCAAGGCATTTGTCTGTTTTAAAGGATGCAGACCTTATCAGAGATGAACGAGAGGGAAAATTTATATACTATACTCTTAACGCCTCAGTTCTCGAAGAAATTATGCTTTGGATTTCCGACTTAAAAGACGGAAACGATTCAAAAGACGATAAAATATAGAATAATAGTATTATAAGTTTAAAAGGAGATTCATATGAAAGAAAATAAAAATTTAAAGAAAAAAATTATACTTTCTTCGTTTTTTACGTTGCTCCCCTCTCTTTTGGCTCTTTTTGGATATATTTTTTTGAATGAAAGATTATCCTCCGTAATTCCTATAAATGAGGCTTTACCTTTTATTGTTTTTATTCCGTTTTTTATTTTTACTTTAAACGCTGTTTGCATTTTTTTCACGTTAAAAGACAATAAAAACAAACAAAGCGATAAAATATTGACCTTAGTTTTTTCAATTTGCCCATTTATATCAATTTTGACAAATGCTATATTCTGGTCTGTTATGATTAACAATAAACTTAATATTTTTTCAATTATGATGATTATCTTAGGAGCAATGTTTATTTTTATCGGTAATTATCTTCCTAAATGCAAACAGAACAAAACTATAGGAATTAAAATAAAATGGACGTTGCTTAATGAAGAAAACTGGAATGTAACACATCGTTTTTGCGGAAAAATCTGGTTTTTGGGTGGTCTTGCATTTATAATTTCAGCCTTTTTTCCGCATACACTTCAGTTAATTTCTCTTTTAGTTCTTATAGTTGTGTTGTCTTTTATACCCGCCATTTATTCTTATATATACTACAAAAAGCAAATATCAGAAGGAACTTGGAATGAAGATAAAAAACTGACGTACAGCAAAAAAACAAAAACTGCTTTTATCTTCTTAACGTTGATTATATTGATATTTTGTGTAGTTATTGTATCAACGGGTGAAATTGAAATATACTGCAACGAAGCTATTGAAATTAAAGCTGACTATTGGTATGACCTTGAAATACAATTTTCAGATATTGAAAATGTTGAATACAAAACGTCTGTTGACGGCGAAAGAATTTCAGGTTTCGGCACTCACCGTTTACTATTAGGATTATTTAAAAACGAAGAATTTGGAGCATATACAAGATATACCTACACGGAAAATAAAAGCTGTATAGTAATAAAGACAAAAAGCGGATTTAAGGTTATAAACCTCAAAACAGAAACGGAAACAAAAGAGCTTTATGAAAAAATAAAAGCTAATATTTCAAAATAAGGAAAGATAGTGGAGAATTTTATGTACGCAATAGAAACAAAAAATCTGACGAAATATTATGGAAAATCAAGAGGAATTATTGACGTTTCCCTTAAAGTTAAAGAAGGGGATTATTTCGGTTTTATTGGTCCTAACGGAGCAGGAAAGAGTACAACCATAAGAATTCTTTCCGGTCTAATTTCTCAGACCTCTGGAGAAGGTTTCATTTTTGGAAATAACGTTTCTCAAAATAAACTTTTCGCCCTCTCAAACATTGGATATTTACCCTCAGAAACTAACCTATACAGCGATATGAACGTTTGGGACACAATTATGTTTTCAGCCTCCCTCAGAAAAAAGAACTGTGAAAATGAAGCAAAAACACTTTGCGAAAGACTTAATATTGACGTTACAAAAAGAATAAAAGAGCTTTCTCTTGGAAACAGAAAAAAAGTTGCAATCGTTTGCGCTTTACAACATTGTCCAAAGCTTTATATTCTTGACGAGCCAACAAGTGGGCTTGACCCCTTGATTCAAAAAGAGTTTTATTCAATTCTGAAAGAACGAAATGAAAACGGAGCAACGATTTTTCTTTCATCACACGCATTATGGGAAATTGAAAAATATTGCAAAACTGCCGCAGTTATCAAAGAGGGAAAAATTATTGTTTCAGACAGCGTTGAAAAATTGAGTTACACAGGAATCAAGAAAGTTACTCTAAAAGGAATTGACGAAAAAATAAAAATAGAAAACGCAACTAATATTTCTTATGAAAATGGCAACATACATTTTCTATATAACGGAAATGTAAAAAAATTGATTTCTGATATTTCAAAAGTCGAGTTTAATAATATAAATATTTCGGATCCAGAACTTGACGAAGTGTTTTTGCATTATTACAAAGAGAAAGGAGATGACAACAAATGACAATATTATTTCATCAATTAAGAAGAAATAAAACATCACTTCTGATATGGTCTGCCGTTCTATCCTTTATGCTTTCGGTATGCATTATTATTTATCCAGAAATGTCTTCTCAGATGAACGAAATCAGTGATATGTTTGCAAATATGGGGGCATTTTCAGATGCCTTTGGAATGGATTCTATTAATTTTGGAGAATTTATGGGATATTTTGGAATTGAATGTGGAAACACTTTAGGGCTTGGAGGTTCGCTGTTTGCCGCATTGTTTGGAATTTCAGCTATTTCCAACGAGGAAAAAGATAAAACCGCAGAATTCCTTTTAACACACCCTATAAAAAGGAGCAAAATTGTTTTCGAAAAGCTTATTGCTCTTATTGTTCAGAATATAATTTTGTTCTCTTTCGTTACGTTATTTTGCACTATTTCAACAATATTCATAAAAGAAAATCTAAGTATGGATTTTTATCTCATTCTAATTTCTTTTCTCATTCTTCAACTTGAAATATCATTTATAACTTTTGGTATTTCTGCTTTCATTTCAAAAGGTGGATATGGTTTTGGAATCGGTATTTCCATCGGTTTATATTTTATAAATATCATATCAAATCTTTCAGACGAATTGAAGTTTTTAAAATATATAACCCCATTTTCGTATACTGACAGTGGGTATATAACGGAAAATAGTATTCTTGACATAAAATATATTTTTGTTGGAATTGTTTTTTCAATAATATCATTGGCCCTTGCATTTTATAAATACAATAAAAAAGATATTCAATAAAAAATACAGTTGACATATACTGCACGAAACTTTATTTAGAATAAACAATGCAATATTGTCAACTGTATTTTTTTAAAATCTTATTCTACTTTTTATTTTTTCAAGACCTTTATAATCATAACCTTAGGAGGTTTATGGTCAAGAGCGTTGCATAAATGGCGATATGCCTTTATACAGCAAAGTTTCGCCCAGATTCTCTCTATCAGCTTACAAAGAATAACAGATACAGGAATTGCAACAAGTGGGTAAACAAAGGAAATATTCCCCGTTGCCGTCAAAGCAATAAGTCCACCTTCAATAGCAACCAACAAAAAAACAATAAAACAAGCAAACACCTTAAGAGGTGAAGAAGCATCAAGACGAACAAAAACTAAGGCTCCATCTGCTTTTTCTGTTACGGTCGCTTTCATAGTAGGAAAGAAAAATCTCTTTATAGAGTGTTGTTTTCCAAAATTAAACAAAAATCTCTGAGATTCTCCATCTTGTTCTTTTGATACGATTTGAAAGCCTTTTCCGTTTTCCGTTGCATTCTCAACTATTTTTTTCGTTGAAGCCTTCATTGTATATTTACTTGTAAACGAAGAAACGTAATCGGGAAAAATTATCATTTTCAAAACCTCTTTTTTGATTATTTTGTCTGTCCTATGTTAAAAACAACATAATTATCATATACTAAATAATGTTTTCTAACAAAAGAGCTGCAATTTTGCGGCTCTTTTGTTAAACAACATCTGAAAAACTTAAAAACATTTAATAGTATTAACAACTACGTTTATATGTTTCCAAATATACAAAAATATATATTAACACCAAATTAATTTACGCAATTTCATTTATAACAACGAGAAGCATTCCGCTCTGAACCCGTATAAGAGCGAAAACTTCTTCGTTTATAAATTCATTACTCAATCCCAACGGAAAAGTGTTCGTAAGCTCGGCGTTATCAAGGGTATATTTCAGATTTTTCAAAGTTACTCCTTCGCTTTTATCTGAAAGAGAAAAAACAGATACAAAACCTTTTCCTTTTATTTCAAGTTCGCTGTTTTTTATAACAGTAAGAGCAGTTTTTCCGCCAATAAGAACTCCTCGCCCACCCCGTTCTGAAATCATAGAAAGAAGCTGGATATTCCCAAACGTATGGTCAATTCTCCCGCCTACTCCGCCGTATATAATGAAATTTTTATATCCATTTTCAAAGCCGTATTTTACAGCAATACACGAATCGGAATCATCTTTTTCCTTTGGAAACACAGATATATTATCCCCTTTTGGAATATAACCTAAAGAGTCGAAATCTCCCATAATAATATCGGGTAAAATTCCGTTTTTCTCAAGGAGCAGCAAGCCGCCGTCAGCAGAAATAATAACGTCATCTTCTCCTTTTTCAATATGAATCTCACCAAATTCATATGAGCCGACAATATAACATATTTTTTCATTCTTCGGAAAAAAGAAATTTTTCATATAAACTCCAAATGGATATAGTAGTTAAAATTATGTTTCAGTTTTATTATTTCTGAAAACAACTGCGCCAACGAAAAACGCAGCAACGGCTGTTAAAATAATTTCAGGTATCATATACAGTCCATTATAGCAAATGGAATAAATTATAGATAAAGAATTACCGCTGAACACTTCAAGAATTTTTTTACCTATTATTTCGTAATATTCCTCCTGAGAGAAAAACCATTCTGCCCAAGTTCCAAAAAAAACAGCTCCCGAAACAATATGAACTATATATCTTAAAAACAAAGCAAAAATACTACTTACAGAAAGACCGACAGCTTTATTCTTAAATCGATTTTTGAAAACTCCCGAAAGACCAATAACCGAATATGCCAAAACGTAATCAAGAAAACAAACAAGAAGTGCTTTCCATAAAACCATTTGTTCATCGCCAGGCATAAAGAAAGCAGTAACGGTTTTCATTCCTAAAAGCATCTGGATAATTGAAAAACAAAATGCAGTGAAAACTCCTTGAAAAGTGCCGTACATATACCCTATAATAACAATAGGCAACATACTAACAAAAGTAACTCTTCCGCCAAATGGAAGCTCAAGAGGAACAAAACTTGAAATCAACTCAAGAGTCGTTGCAACACCAAGCATAACCGCGCTCATAACAAGCCTTTTTATATCCCCTTTTCTTTTTTGATTTGTTGATTCTCTCATTAAAACCAACCTCCTTAAAGATAAAAATACGCCAACGGAAACCGTTGGCGTAATCAGCAATAAACTGCTTTATCTCATTACTGAAATTCCCTACGACGGCATTATCCGTATCAGGTTTAACGGGTTCAGAATCAAAAAATTCTATCTCAGCCGAATTGATCAGCACCCCTATTTCTGTTGGCAAGAGTATGATATCACAAGTATTCCTTTTTGTCAAGGGTTATTTTATCAGCTTTTCCACAGCTTCTTCAACCATTTCATCACTTACTACCGAGTTACTCACATCAGACGGAGCGTACCTTGAAACAGTATAAAGCTCAAAAATTTTCGGATAAGGACAATTTCCAACAGCGTTTTCATTTTCAAGAGCCGTTGAAGAACTTTTAAACTTCATTCCTTTTTTAACACGTTTTACAATATATTTCGTATATACGTATCGTATTTTCCAAGGATTTGATGGATCTTCATTCCATTTTATTCTCGTTTTGCCGAAATCTATTTTCTTTCCCTTATTCTTGCCCCAAGAGGGAAAAACAAAATTCAAGCTGTCTGTTCCCTTCATTCGCCAAGTTTTTTCTGATATTCCAAGTTTTTTCTTTATCTTTTTTACAGTTTCCTTAACAGACTTTTTGATTCTATCAAAAGCCTTCTTCAAGGCGGGTTTAACTATAACGTCCATTGAAAATTTCAAGGATTTATAATAAAACCACACCCCAAGAAAACAAGCGACAAAACCAAGAATAACAACAAAATCTTTTGCGTTTTCATCGTTTATCTGATTTTTAACAGCAAGTAATATTACACCAACAACAAAGGAAATTAAAGCACGGTATAAAAATTTTTTGGATTTTTTATCTCTGGCAATCAACATATCTCAACCTGCCGTATAATTATCATCAATATTTATAAAAGTTTCATTTAAGGTAATCGTATTTACACTGTTTCCCATAATAGAAAGACGTTCAAGATTAACCATAGCCGTTTCATCAACCTCATTTGCAAATAATACAACTTCTGTTTCCGAAAGAGAATCTGCAATATACATCTCTATAAGCCTATGCATAGCCATACCCGCGTTTGCTCTGAGCGTTGCCATACTTTTCAACATTTCAATATAATGAAGCACACCGCTATCCGCGGGAAAACGCAAAAACATATCTCCGCTTTGTTGTTTACAGTTTACCGCCAAGCCAACGCGATACCCCGCTTCTGATGCTTCGCAAATAAGAGAGGTTGCAGCCCTCAAGGCGTTTTCCATTATTGCGTTATATTCTTCTCCGCTTATCTGAGCCTCATCTGAATATTTATAATCAATCAAAACCAGAACGTTTCTATTTGAAACGTAATCGAATTTATTAACCTTTATTCCATAATCCGCCCCAACAACAGAACGTGCTGTTGCCTTATAGTTAATCATTCTCATAGAATCGCCCATAGCATAATCTCTTATTCCTGAAAAAGAAAATGGATCGTGTATCAAACGGCGATTAGTTGGATTATCCCCTTGAACACTGTTTGGATGCATAAGAACGTCAGATAAAGAAACAGGCTTTGGATAAACGTATATTGAGGCTTCTGATTTTATGGTATGTGGATTTTTTCTGTAATTTATCTCAACAGATTCAAGCTCATACAAGCCTCTCTTTTCGCAACAGATAATATTTCTTCGTTGAATTTTTCCAAAAGGTGGAATAATTCTAAAAGTACTTACACAATAATGCATATCGAGAGAATTATCATAAACTATGTTCTCAGGGCGTATTCCACTATATAAATATGACTCAACGTGGATCGAAAACAGAAAAAACAGTGAGGGATTATAAATAGTTTCAACCAAAACCGTATTCATACCTTCGTGAACGCCTTCATCTGTGAAATGGCGTGAATATTCAATTCTTCTTATACATTTCGCTTTTAAATTTCTGTATAACAGTATTATTAAAGCAAAAATAACAACGCCAATTATGGCAAGTAACGCTTTGATTGAAGGATCCATAATTTTTTCCTGACTTCTCTATATTAAACTCAATTTCCTTTAAACCACCCAAGCTCTCCCTCGGTTGGAACTGCAACCAATTCAAGAATACTTTCAATAATCTCTTTTGCGGCATTTTTCTTAACCTTTGCCGAGCTTGAAAGAACCATTCTATGAGGAAGAACATACATCGCCGCCGACTTAACGTCATCAGGAATAACGTATGCTCTGTCAGCAACAGCGGCAAATCCCTTTGAAACCCTCATAAGAGCCAAAGCCCCACGAGGACTAACTCCTAAAGATACGTTAGAATGGTTTCTCGTTGATTCAACAAGAGAAACTATATAATCCATAATGTCTTCGTGAACAAATATGGAATCAAGCTCTTTTCTTGCTTCAAGAACATCGTTTATAGTTACAACGGGTTTTATTTCATTCAATGGGTTTGCTCCGTTAAAACGTTTAAGAATTTCAGTTGATTCTTTATGTGTTGGATATTCCATATTTGCTTTTACCAAAAATCTGTCAAGCTGTGCCTCAGGAAGCGGGAAAACTCCCATATTTTCAATGGGGTTCTGTGTTGCAATAACCATAAAAGGAGCTTTTATTTCTTTTGTATTTCCATCTATGGTTGCTTGAAGTTCTTCCATACATTCAAGAAGACCTGCTTGAGTTTTTGGCGTTGCTCTGTTTATTTCATCAACAAGAAGAACATTTGAGAAAACAGGGCCTGGGACAAACTCAAACTCGGATTTTTTCATATTGAAATAATTTATACCCGTTATATCAGATGGCAAAAGGTCAGGAGTAAACTGAATACGTTTATAAATTCCCTCAAATGAAGCGGCGAAGGATTTTGCTAAGGTCGTTTTTGCCGTTCCGGGAACGTCTTCAAGAAGCATATGACCACTGCAAAGCATCGTTGTTGTTAACATATCGCAAAGGGATTCTTTTCCAACAACAACCGTTGCAACGTTTTCCCTTATCTTTTTATAAAACTCACCAAGCATTTTCACTTACTCCTGTTCCCTATTTTTTATTTATATATTCATCAACTATAAATCTCGGTCTGCCCTTTGTTTCGAGGTATATTTTTCCAATATATGCTCCCGTTATTCCAATGGAAAGCAGAATCAATCCGCCTATAGCCCAAATTGAAACAATAAGACTTGCCCAACCAGCAACGGTTACGCCTCTGAAAAACTGAATAACGGAATAAAGAAGCATAATTATACTAACAAGAAAAACTCCTATTCCTAAATACGTTATCATACTCAAAGGCTTAACGCTCAAAGAAGTTATTCCCTCAATGGAAAAAGAAATCATCTTTTTGAGGGGATATTTACTCTCACCCGCAAGACGTTCTCCTCTTTCATAATATACAACATCAGTTTTAAAACCAATCATTGGAATTATACCTCTGAGGAACAAGTTTACCTCTTTATATCCCGCAAGCTCATTTAATGCTCTTTTACTTGTTAATCTATAATCGGCGTGATTATAAACCGTATTCGCACCGAGCTTATTCATAACCTTATAAAAGCTCTCTGCTGTGAATCGTTTAAAAAACGTGTCCTTTTCTCTTTTAGAACGAACTCCGTAAACAATATCACATCCATCGTGATATTTATCTATCATTTCATCAACAGCGTTTATATCGTCTTGCAAATCTGCGTCCATAGAGATTACCATATCTGCATCATCTTTAACAGTCATAAGTCCCGCAAGAAGAGCATTTTGATGACCTCTGTTTCTGCTGAGATTTATCCCGGAAAAAATATCCTTAAATTCGTGAAGCTGTTTAATAAGCTCCCAAGTTTTATCTTTAGAGCCATCGTTAATAAAAACGATTCTGCTTTTTTCAGAAATTTTCTTTTGTTCTATAAGTTTCAAAGTTTTTTCATAAACAGCTTTTGCCGTATTAACAAGAACTTCTTCCTCATTATAACAAGGAATAACAAAATACAAAACGTTATCTCTCATCTGGTTCTCCTTTTTTAAACGTATTTACAACTATATTTCAAACGTATATTATATACTTTTCGCTGTTTTTTAATTAAGTTTATCATAAAAAAAAGTTAAAGTCAACAAAAATATGATTATTTTAATTATTATAGGGAAAAAAACATATTTAAAGCTAAAAACACTGTTGACTATATTTTTATTTTATATATAATATAGGTAGATAAATTATTTTTAAACTTTTTTTATTTTTTTGAATGGATTTTGAGTTTTCATTCGTATTGCTAATGAAGTCGGTAATGACTAATAAAAAAACAGGAGGAAACTCGAATGAAACAAAAAATCTTATTAAGCACTCTCGCAGCTCTTATCGCTCTCTCCGTTGGTTCTGCAACTGTTGTTGCAGCAAAAGGTGGCAGATTCAAGAAATCAGCTGAAAAACCAGAAAACGCAGATGAAATTGTAATTTCAGGCGAAGACGAAGCTCTCAAAGGCAAAGGCGGCAAAGGAAACAAAGGTTCAAAATGTGTAGATGCTGATGAAGACGGCGTTTGCGACAACTTTGTTGACGAAGACCAAGACGGCGTTTGTGATGAACAGAACAAAAAAGACAAAGGCGACAAAGGAAACAAAGGTTCAAAATGTGTAGATGCTGATGAAGACGGCGTTTGCGACAACTTTGTTGACGAAGACCAAGACGGCGTTTGTGATGAACAGAACAAAAAAGACAAAGGCGACAAAGGAAAC
>JAZNJM010000065.1:0-15581 GCA_045578045.1 Eubacteriales bacterium
GGTAGAATAAAAAAAGGATACATTATTGTTGTTACGGCACGTCAGGCGTGTACTACTTATAAATCCTATAAAGTTCAAGAAGAATTGGAACGATTATTTGACAGCTTGGGATTGTTTGTGGAAAAGTAAAATGATGATGAAAGAACCCCAAAAAGGGATAATCCAAAGAATTAATAGTGGAATAAAACAAATTTTTATATTTCCCATAAGGGTGTATAAGAAAATAATATCGCCTATTTTGCCCGACAGTTGCAGATTTAGTCCGAGCTGTTCGGTTTATGCTGTAGAAGCAATAGAGAAACACGGTGTGATTTTAGGTATCTTTTTGGCGATATACAGAATAATCAGATGTAATCCTTTTTGTAAAGGCGGAAATGACCCGGTACCCGAGAAAATTTCCGATGTATTTAAGAAAAGAGCTTCCGAAAAAACAAAAGGTCGTTGTGAGAAAAAAAATTAAGCCGGAGAATATAGATGGAAATTTTATATACTTTATTTGGATATGTGATGCGTTTTTGCTGCAGTATTTCAGCAAATAATTATCTTATAGCGGTATTTTTCTTTACCCTTATAATGCAGATAATTTTATTTCCCCTTGGAATAAAACAACAAAAAAATGCCGTTAAAACTGCGAGCCTTCGTCCAAAGGAACAGGCTATCAGAAAAAAATATGCTGGAAGAACCGATAAGGCAACACAACAAAAAATGAGCCTTGAAATAAATGAAATGTATCAAAAAGAAGGATACAACCCTATGTCAGGTTGTTTACCTCTTCTTATACAGCTTCCTGTTATTCTTATGCTTTATGCCATAGTAAGACTTCCTTTGACCTATAGTTCAAAAATTGACAATAATGCAAAAAAAGAGTTAGTTGACCATAGTGTTATTGTGGCAGATAGCCAGAAAGCAGTTCTTGAAGCCTTAGGCGTTGGCGAAAAAGAAGAAGATTTTAAAAAAGCCAATAATATTATGAATGCAGCAAAAATTGGTTCTGAAAGTGAGCTTGTTCAGTCTCTTAAATATACCTCTGTTCCTTTTATTGAGGAAAAAATTGGAGGTAGTTTTGCTGAATTTGCCAAAAAAAATTATTCCGCATATCTCAAAGTTCAGAAACATTTTGGAGAGGGGATCTCTTTCTATGCTCCCATAGTTTCTACAGATGGAAATTATACAGAAATTAAAAAAGAAGAAGTTAAAATTGAATCTCTTGGTTCTATGAACACTCTCGATATGTATAATTTTGCAGAAACTGCTTCCTTAACAAAAAATTCCGTTGAAAATAAGTTGGGATATTCAAGAATTAAACGTGAATATAATATAGACGTTGAAAAAGATATTCCTAACTTCAAATTTATAGGCGATACAAACCTTCTTGATATTCCTGATATAAGCAAAATGTCTCCAATTCTTTTAATCCCCGTTCTTGTATTCATAACGAGCTTCTTTGGAGCAGAGGTTACAAGAAAATTCTCTTCTCCAGCTCCTGCAACAGCAGACGGACAAAATCCTGCAAACAACGCTGTTTTAAGATTTGGTATGCCTTTAATGAGCGTTATATTTACTTTTAGTATGTTTGCTGCCATTGGTTTGTATTGGATATACAGAAGTGTTCTTACGGCAGTAAAACAAATAATTCTTATGAAAATATATCCGCTTCCAACTTTTTCTAAGGAAGAGATAAAAGCAGCAGAAGAAGAAATTATCAAGAAGAGAAAAAGAAAAAAGATTATAATGATTGAGGTTGATGAAGACGATTCTTCATTAGATCATCTTATTATCAGCGAAGAAAAAGCAGAAAAAATCAGAAAACGCCACGAAAACTCCTTAAACGAAAATAATAATGCCAATAAAAATTCAGAAAAAATTTTTATAGACAAAGCACCTTTAAAAAGAGATAATAACGAGAATGAAGAATGATAACGACGAGTGAGGTAAAATAGCGTGATCAGAGAGATAACAGCCAGCGCTTCTTCCATAGAGGAAGCTATAAAAAAGGGCGCAGAAGAATTAGGTGTCGCTGTTGAAGAGGTCAAAAGCGAAGTTATAACAGAGCCTAAAAAAGGCTTTCTTGGCTTTGGTGCAGTTGATGCAAAGGTTAGAGTATTTTATGAGATAACCCCCGCAATTAAAGCGAAAGAATTTATTGGCAAAGTTGTTTCCAATATGGGAATCGATTGTAAAATCGTTGAAGTTGAAAAAAGTGATGATGGCGTTGAATTTGTTCTTGAGGGCGAAAGCGAAGAGCTTGGTATACTTATCGGTCATCACGGAGACGTTCTTGAATCTTTACAATATCTTTCAAGTCTTGCCGCAAACAGAGGAACAGATGATTTTTATAGAATCGGCATAGACGTTAACGATTATCGTAAAAAGAGAGAAGAAACTCTCAGAGCTTTGGCAAGAAAAAAAGCGGCTCGTGTTGCAAAATACAAGAGGAGCTTTGTTTTCGAACCAATGTCTGCAAGAGACAGAAGAATCATTCATTCTGAGCTTCAGGACTTCGAAGGAGTTAATACTCATTCTGTTGGTCAGGATGATGAAAGAAAGGTTATTATTTCTTCAACGAATATGAATAAACCTGCCGATAGAAACGCTCGTAAGCCACAAGGCAGAAGAAATTTCAGAAATAACCGCAATTATAGCAAATCTGCTGAATAGTAAATAATGGGCTGTTGCATTTTTTTGTGCAGCAGCCTTTTTAGGCAATAGGAAATAGGCAGTAGGCAATAGGCAATAGGCAATAGGCAGTAGGCAATAGGCAATAGGAAATAGGCAGTAGGCATTAGGCATTAGTGAGGAATCAGATACTTTTTTAATGAGGAATTAGGAATGAATGAAAGTTTTCTCCCTAAGGTCGAAAACTGTTCAGTTGAAAATGGAAAATGGAAAATAAATGTAATTTTTCTCCCAAAGGTCGAAAAATATTTTATTGTATTTCATAATATAATAGATTCGCTTTTGACCGTCAGGGAAAAATGTATGGTTTCAGCACATCGGTAAGTGAAAAATGTCAGCACATAGGTAAGCCGTGTGTCAGCACATCGGTAAGTATATGGTATAATAAAGTCAAAAAAGGCGTGACAAAAAATGTCATGGAAGGAAACCGATAAAAAAATGACTAAAAAATAAAAAGAATTGTAATAAATACCTTGACAATTTAGTAAAAATATGGTAGTATAAACTCAAGGGAGTAGTCTGCGCTTGAAAAAGCGTGATAACGCTGTCAACACCGGTTTTGCCGTGGTGTTATCTTAAATGACAAGACTTAAAAATGCCCAAAATGGTAAAAGTCTGTCAAAATAAGTCGGCTCCCGTTCCTTCTTGTTTAAGACAGGGAGGTTTTTTTGTTTTATAATAAAATATGGAGGTAAAGATGGAAAAAAAACAAAAAGAATTTGTAAATACTGAAAAAGAGTATTTGCAAGAAAGCTCTGAGGTGATGAAAAGATACAACACCACAGAAAACGGAATAAGCAAAAACGAAGCTGAAAAAAGGCTTGGAGAAAACGGACCTAACAAACTTGAAGGTGCAAAGAAAATTTCAATTTTCAGAAGATTTTTAGGTGAGCTAAAGGATCCTATGACTTTGATTCTTATAGCTGCCGCTGTGGTTTCAGGAATAACTGCCGTTTATTCAAACGAACCTTTTACAGACGTTATTATTATTTTAACTGTTGTTATAATAAATGCTGTTCTTGGAGTTTTTCAAGAAACCAAAGCAGAAAAAGCAATAGAAGCCTTGCAGAAAATTGCCGCCGCAACGTCAAAGGTAATTAGAGGCGGAGCTTTTATGACAGTTAAGAGCGAAGAGCTTGTTATTGGAGATATAGTTGTTCTCGAAGCGGGTGATGCTGTTCCCGCAGACGGAAGAATTATAGAAAGTCATAGCTTAAAAATTGAAGAAGCTGCTCTTACGGGAGAATCTGTTCCTTCTGAAAAAAGTTCAAACGTGCTTACAGCAAACGCAAGCGGAGACGTTCCCCTTGGTGATAGAGCTAATATGGTATATATGGGTAGTACGGTTGTATACGGAAGAGGAAAAGCCGTTATAACGGGAACAGGAATGAATACTGAAATGGGAAAAATTGCAGGAGCTATTGCTGCGGCAACAGACGGAGAAACTCCCCTTCAAAGAAAACTTTCTCAGCTTAGTAAAATTTTAAGTATTCTTGTTCTTGCAATTTGTGTTGTTATTTTTGCAGTGGATATATTTAAAATATATCCAAACGTTACGGGTGATGCACTTCTTGAAACCTTTATGATAGCTGTTAGCCTTGCTGTTGCGGCTGTTCCTGAAGGACTTGCAGCGGTTGTTACAGTAGTTCTTTCAATTGGCGTTACAAATATGGCAAAAAGAAACGCTGTTATCAGAAAATTAACAGCTGTTGAAACCTTGGGATGTACTCAGGTTATTTGTTCTGATAAAACAGGAACTTTGACACAAAATAAAATGACTGTTGTTAAACATTTTTCAACTGATGAAAATATGTTAATAACGGGAATGGCGTTATGTAGCGATGCAAAACTTGAAAACGGAGAAGCTGTTGGAGAACCAACTGAATGTGCGTTGGTAAACGACCTTGCAAAATCAGGTCTTGAAAAAGCTCTTTCAGAATATGAAAGAATTGGTGAAGCTCCTTTTGATTCAGACAGAAAAATGATGTCTGTTGTTTGCAAAAATGGAGAAAAACTCATTCAATATACAAAAGGTGCGCCAGATGAAGTTTTAAAACGTTGTAAGTTTTATTATGAAAAAGGTCAAATTTTAACGTTGACTGAGGAAAAGAAAAGAGAAATTTTAACTCAGAATAAATCTATGGCAGATGAAGCCTTAAGAGTTCTCGCATTATCCGTAAGATTCTGGGACAAAAATCCTGAAAATAATAACGCTGAATATCTTGAAACAGATCTTTGCTTCGTTGGACTTTCGGGAATGATAGATCCTGTTCGTCCTGAGGCTGTTGAAGCAGTTTCGAAATGTAAAATGGCAGGAATACGCCCGATTATGATAACGGGAGACCATAAAGATACAGCGGTTGCTATTGCAAAACAGCTTGGGATTCTTTCAGAAAATCAGTTAGCAATAACAGGCGAAGAATTAAACGGAATTTCAGACGAAGTTTTATTCAGAGATATTGGAAAATATTCCGTTTATGCAAGAGTTCAGCCAGAACACAAAGTTCGAATTGTCAACGCTTGGAAGCATAATGGAATGATAACCGCAATGACGGGAGACGGTGTTAATGATGCCCCCGCAATAAAAAGTGCAGATATTGGCGTTGGAATGGGAATAACGGGAACAGACGTAACGAAAAACGTTGCGGATATGGTTTTAACAGACGATAACTTCGCAACCATAGTTTCTGCTGTTGAAGAGGGAAGAAGAATATATGATAATATAAGAAAAGCAATTCAGTTTTTGCTTTCTTCAAACCTTGCAGAAGTTCTTTCTATTTTTACCGCAACAATGCTTGGTTTCACAATTCTTAAACCTATTCATCTTCTTTGGATAAACCTTATAACAGACTGTTTCCCTGCTCTTGCTCTTGGAATGGAAAAAAGTGAAAGTGATGTTATGAAGCGCTCACCTCGAAAATCCAACGAAGGCATTTTTGCAGATAAATTAGGTTTTGACGTTGCATTCCAAGGCGTTCTTATAACATTGATAACTTTAGCTTCATATTTTGTTGGATATAAAATGGGAGACGGAAACGTTGAAGAAGGAATGACAATGGCATTTTTAACTCTTTCTCTCGTTGAAATTTTCCATTCGTATAATATGCGTTCAAGAATTTTGTCTGTTTTCTCTATGAAAAATCAGAATTTCTGGCTTTTAGGAGCTATGATTGGTTCTTTTGTTTTAACAATGCTCGTCCTTTTCGTACCTTTCCTCAGAACCGCTTTCGGACTCGTTCAGATTTCAGCTCTCGATTTAGGTATCGCTGTTGGTCTTGCAGTTGTTATTATTCCAATTATGGAAATTGTAAAAGTTATCAGAAGAAAATAATCTTTTTTAAAAAATAATAATAAATAATCGGCAGAAAGTGAATTATTCTGCCGATTATTTATGATAAATGTTAAAAAGTTTACATTTCTTTAAAAAAATGTTATTGAAATTAGTAAAATATAAGAACATAATAGATAAAAAACAAGAACATAATAGAGAAGCAAAATGAATTTGATGCTTCGAGATTACCGAAGGAGAACTAATTATGTCTTTTTTATCCTTAAAGGATATTGGAAAAATATATGTTTCTGAAAATAACGTTACGGTAGGTATAAGAGGCGTTAATCTCAACTTTGAAAAAGGCGAATTTGTTGCCGTAACAGGAAAATCAGGCTCAGGTAAATCCACATTGCTTAACGTTATAAGCGGAATGGATACTTATGAAGAAGGTGAGCTTTTAATCGAAGGCGAACCTACGTCTCATTTTCTGCAACCCGATTGGGAAAAATATAGGAGCGAATATATCTCCTTTATTTTTCAGGATTATAATATTATTGAGAGTTTTACAGTTTTGCAAAACGTTGAACTCGCTCTTATGCATATAGAAGATAAAAAAGAGCGAAGAAAACGTGCTTTAGAACTTATTGAAAGAGTTGGAATGACGTCTCATATCAAGCATAAGGGAAGTAAGCTCTCAGGCGGACAAAAACAAAGAACTGTTATTGCAAGAGCGTTGGCGAAAGAAAGCCCTATAATTCTTGCTGATGAACCAACGGGAAACCTCGATTCTGCAACGTCAAAAGAAATTGTAAAACTTTTGAGGGAAGTTTCTAAGGATAAACTTCTTATTGTTGTTACTCATAATTATGAAGAAGTTGAAGAATATGCAACACGTCATATAAGATTTTTTGACGGTGCTGTTGAGTCTGATACGGTTATGAGAGAAGCTCAGATTTTTTCTGATAAAAAAGATAAAGAAAAAGTCAAAGATAAAACCATTGTTGAAAATAAAAAGAAAGATATAAAAGACGGTTTTGTTCTTGGTAAAGCGATATTTACGTCTCGTCCAAATCTTTCCATTTTCATTTGTTTTTTACTTATAATCGGAACCCTTGGAATTTTTGCTATAACTTCATTTTGTGGAGATATGTCGGTTTTATTTGAAAAGCAGTATATGTTTAACAATATTGAAGGAAGACTTGTTTTAACAAAACGAAACGGTGAGGTTATAAAAAGAGAAGAACTGGAAAAAATTGTTTCGGAATATGGTGCTGAAAGTTTTCTTCATTATGATATTTTACTCGATTTATCAGAATTCAATTGTTTTGGGTATTTTGACGAAGAAAAAGGTTATTATAAAGAGTTTGAATTGGATTGTACATACGGAGAAAGCTTTGGGGATGATATTATAGGTAAATATCCAACAAAGGCAAACGAGGTTTTGTTGTATCTTCCTATTTCAGAAAGCAGTTCATTTGGCGAGAAAGAAATTAAGCAGGATACAATTGACTTTAACAACATTACTTATAACGTAACAGGAATTAAGTATTTTTACGATAATAATAAAAAAGGAAAATGTCTTTTCACAGAAAAAGGTTTCTCCATTGCAACAGCTAATAATTATCTTTACGGGAATGAAAAGATAATAACCGTTAACGTTACTCCGAAAAACGAACAAGATGAAACGAAAAGTAATAAATATGAATATTATAAATTTGATCTTTCTTTTCAGATGGAAGAGGGAAAAATATACGTTGATATAAGAGATCCCCAAAAATTATTTGGAGAAGAAAATAACGTTGACATTGAATTTTCTTTAAACTATTATAAATATAATTATGATCTTGATCCTGCTGTACAACTGATGGAATACAAAAAAAACTTTGATAAGTCCTATTTAACAAAAGAAATGTCGGGAGATTACCGTAATATAACAATACATCCGTCTTTGATCGTTGAAATGGCAGAAGAGATTCTCGAAAAATCATATAAACAGGCATCAATTTTCTTTGAAAGCGATGAAAAAGCAGAAGAAGCAGCAGAAAAGCTGAATAAACTTGAATATATTGCTGTTCCCGCTAATACAACGAGTTCTCTTGGTGCAGAAGATACTATTTTAAATGTTATATCAGCATTATTTACAGCAATATTTTGGTTTTTGATAATTGTTTTCATTTCATTTTTCTTGAATCTTTGCATGGGAAGAACTTTAGATGCATTTAAAGGTGATATGGCTATAATGCGTTCTATGGGTATTCACGTCAGAGTTATAAAAATTGGAATGTATATTAGAATGTTTATTTCTGTCATTCCTGCTTTTATTGCAGTTGTGTGTGCAGCTATTTACATTTTCTCATCTCCTGATTCGAATAAATTTTTCGTTTATTTGTATTGGTATCATTATGCGTTTATCGCTCTTGGAGTTATTATTCTTGTTTACAGAATAACAAAAAAACAAATTAAAAGACTTTTTGGCGAAAGCGTGAAAAAATCACTTAAAGGAGGGAATGCAGAATGATTAGAATTAGTTCTCTTCATAAGTTTTTCAACAAAGGAAGACAAAACGAAATTCACGTTATAAACGATGTTAGCCTTGAACTTCCACAAAAAGGAATGGTTGCTATATTCGGAAAAAGTGGATGTGGAAAAACAACTCTTCTAAACGTTATAGGCGGTCTTGATAAATTTCATTCAGGCGATGTTGAAATAAAAGGGGAAAAAATAAAAGAAAAATCTGATGATATAAGAAATAAAAACATCGGATATATTTTCCAAAATTATAACCTACAAAAAGAAGAAACGTGTTTTGAAAACGTTGCAAACGCTCTTTATCTTTGCGGAATAACAGATAAAACAATAATTGAAGAAAGAGTTATGGCGGCGTTGAAAAACGTTGATATGGAGAAGTATTATAAACGAACTCCAGATACGCTTTCGGGTGGTCAGCAACAGCGAATTGCAATAGCAAGAGCGATAGTTAAAAATCCTCCCGTGATTCTTGCAGATGAGCCCACGGGAAATCTTGACGAAGCTAACACCATAATGATTATGAACCTTTTGAAAGAAATTTCAAAGGAACATCTCGTTCTTCTTGTTACCCACGAAGCGAACCTTGTTGATTTTTATTGCGATACGGTTATAGAGCTTTCAGACGGAAAAGTTGTTGAAATAAGAAATAATTACAACGCTGAAGGGTATTCAGGAAGGGATAAAAACGCAATATATCTTGGCGAGTTTGATAAAAAAGAAGTTTCAGACGAAAAAGTTGAACTTGAGTATTATGGCGAAGCTCCAAAAGAACCCATTAAGATGAAAATTATAAACAATGGTGGGAAACTTTATTTAAAGGTCGAGTCCGAGGAAGTAAGCCTGATAGACAAGAGCAGTGAAATTAAACTTAAAGAAGGGGTTTTTGAAGATAGAAAAAAAGAAGATAAAAAAACTTCTCTCTCTATGTCTGCTTTGCCTCCAATTCACGGAACAAAGTTAGGAAAACTTTTTGATTTTAAAAAATCCCTGAAAACAGGATATCTTTCCGTTTCTCAAAAGAGAAAAAAAGGTAAAAAGATGTTAAGACGCTGTATGACTCTTTTTGCCGCTATTATTGTATTTATGAGTGCGATGTTAGGAATATCCGTTGGTGATATTATAAAAGGCAGAGACTCATACAATCATAACGTTTTCTACGTTTCAAACAATGATGGAACAACTTCAAAAAAACTCAACGAAGCTGTTGGAAATAATGATTCAGGAATAGACTACGTTAAACTTTTATATTCAAATCCCAAAGGAGATTCAACGTTTTCTTTTTACATAGGAGCCTTTGAAACGTTTGAATTAGAGCCTTATGAAAGAGAGTATGATATAAAAACAAATGCGGTTCTTATGGGCGAATCTCTTATGGAAAACCTTCCTCTTGTTGAAGGCAAAAAAACAGAGCTTTCTGATTTTGAAGCTGTTATTACAACAAAGGTTGCAGATGGTTTGATAGAAGCTTCTTCTTTTAGCTATATAAAAGAATATAACGATTTACTCAGACTTATTTCTAAAGAAATTTCCATTGACGAAAAAACAGTCAAAATTGCAGGTATCGTTAAATCTGATGAAACAGCTATTTATCTTTCTGATAGAGCAATTGCGAGATATATAAATTCACGTTCAAAATTAAGCGTTTATATTGCAGATGATTATAATATGAGCGTTTCAGAGGGAGAGGCTGTATTTATTGCAAACAGTTCTTTTGGAGATAAGAATATTCCTTCTGTTGGAGATGCGGTTAAAATATGCGGTAAAGATATAAAAATCAAAGAAGTATATTCATATAAAACTTACGAAAAATGGATTTCAGATGAGGGTGTTTCTAAAAAATCCGAAGAAGAATATTTTGCTGATTTAATGGCTGAGAAATATCCAGCGTTATCAAATGAAACAGAAGAATATATTAACGCTAAAACAGCGTTATATTCAGAGAAATATGCAGATTTTCTTGAATATTATTATTCAGAATACGATGAATATTTGAAATATTTATACATCGTCTCACCAAGTGATTTTGAACTTTGGCTCTATTTTGAAAAAAACGTTGATTTTGCTATTGAGAACGTAAACCAACATTTTTATGCATTAAAGAAGTTAAAGGAAGAAAATATAACGTCTCCTACCTTTGAACAGATAAAATCTTACAATATTGTTATAAAAGATAAAGATTATAAATTCGAATATCTACAATCAGAATTTTCTAACAAAAGAAACGACTCTGCTTCTTATCTTGTAAATGAAAAAGATTATATTTTATTTTCAAAGCAAATTGGAGAAACAGATAAAACAGCAATGACTCATTATTCAAAATATTCTGATTATGAATATTATGATGGTGGAAAATTTGACTACGTGTATAAAGATTTTGTTGAAACTGAAGATGGAAGCGCTTATGAACCACAAATTTCTGAAGATTTTGGAACTTGTTATACAGTTGTTCATTCAAACAATCCTTCATTAACGGAAAAATGGCTTATGGATAATTTCCCTAATCTAACCATAGGCGGTTTGAATCTAAACATAGACGGAAATTATTTTTCTATTATAACTCCGGATAAAATTTTTGACGATTTAATGGTTTTAAAATGGGGCAAAATTATTAAAAATCTTTCATTTATGGGCATTTTCTTTATTTTAATGTGTCTTATAATGTATTCCATAATGAATTCATCTCTTATGAGCAAAATTAAAGAGGTTGGAATATACAGAGCAATTGGTGTTTCGAAAAAAAATCTTATATACAGATTTTGGATTGAATCCGTTGTTCTTGCAACGGTTACAATGTTAAAGGGATATATTTTTGCAAGTGGATTTATTTATGCTTGTTTATATATCTCTCCAATTATAGAAAGCATATTTTTCTATCCTTTATGGTATGCGCTCATTATTGTTGGTATTTTATATGTAATTTTTTCTTTCTTTGGAATACTTCCAATAGTTTTGCTTTTAAGAAAAACGCCAAGCGAAATTTTAGCAAAATACGATATATAGTTAAGATTATTATATTAAATCTAACTAAAAAATTAATTAAAAATGAAAAAATGGATACTCTTTACCCAAAAGTATTGAGTATCCATTTTATATATGGCTAAAATCTATAAACTTTAAAGTCAATGATAACGTGAAAAATTCGGCATTTTCAACGTTGACGATAATTCATTTTATATTAATAGCTAAAAAATTTACATTTATTCACAAAAAACTTGTTGAATTTGCTAAAATACAAAGATATAATAGTAGAGCAAGATGAATTATTCAATTCAATACAGCTATTCAAAAAAACAAAATAAAAAAGGGAAATGTACGTGAAATATATCACAAAGCTTTCCCAATAAAATAAATAAGAAAGAGGTAGCTTTTTATGAAAAAGACTATTAGCGCAATTCTTTTAGTTGCAACCTTGCTAACAACAGTAATTGCTTCTTGCTTTGTTGCTGGTGAAAAAGCATTAGTTGCGAATGCAGCCTCTGAAAGTTATTATACTTTAGAGGTTTCTGCACCCGAAACCGCAAATGCGGGTGATGTTATTGATGTTGTTATGACAGCTAAAAACATCAAAACAGAACTCGATGCAATCGAATTCTTCCTTGATTTCGATGAAACAAAGCTTGCCGGTGTTATTACCGAATCAGGCGAAGCTATGGACAAATTTATGACCGTTGTTCCTCAGTATATAATGGAATATAACGGCGTTGAAATTGGTCCAGCTTCTCGTTACGAACAGATCTGCAAATATGATGCAGAAAATGGCGTATACGAATGTAGATTCCTTGATCTTCTCCAATATCAAATGGCAAAAGCAGGTCAGGAATACAAAGGACTTATTAACGATGGAGACATTGTTATTACAATCCAGTTCAAAGTTCTCGACACAGTAGTAAATGGCGATGAGCTTGTATTTGCTATGAACGTTGTTAAAGGAACAACAAGAGGAACACTTAATGGTGTTGTAGGCACAGCTAATACAGCAAAAACTGTTATTGGTACAGCAGATTCCTCCGTTGAAGAACCTTCTGTAGCTCCTGAATCTTCTGTTGAAGAACCTTCCGTTGAAGAACCTTCCGTTGAAGAACCTTCTGTTGAAGAACCTTCTGTTGAAGATAACTATGCTCTCAATAAAGGTTATGAAGTTCAAAGTGATCTCGGTTATCTTGGTGGAAAAGAAGACAATGGCGTAATCCTCACAGATGGTATTATTCCTGAGAAAGAAACTGCTGGTCAGACCGTTGCTTTCATAGGAACAGGCGCTGTTAATACAATCATTGTAAACCTTGGCAAAGTATATACAAACATAAACGAAATCGTTGTTGCTGGTGTTGTTGTAAATAGCAACCGTAAGTATGCGGACGTTGTTATCGAAGTATCCGAAAACGGAACAGATTACTCTGCTGTTACAAACGTAGCATTAACTGAAACAGAAATTGATACAACAATATTCAATATGTCTCATACATTCGATGACGTTTCAGCTCAGTACGTTAAATTAACGTTCACAAGCAAAGATTACGTTCTCACAATCGGTGACATTCAGGTATACGGTAGCGAAAAAGTTGAAGAACCTTCCGAACCCGAAATATCTGATCCAGCTTCTTCCGAAGCTCCAATTGATCCAAATGGCATTCAATTCGTTCTCGACGTTGAAGCACCATCAAATGCACAAGCAGGGGATGTTATTGATGTTGTTATCTCTATTAAAGATATCAAAACAGAACTTGATGCAATTGAATTCTACTTTGATTTTGACGAAACTAAACTTGCTGCTGTTATCACTGAAAACGGCGATGCAATGAACGAATTTATGACTGTTGTTCCTCAATATACAATGGAATATAACGGTTCTGAAATTGGTACAGCACCTCGTTATGAACAAATTTGTACATACAGTGCAGAAAAAGGCGCATATGTTTGCAGATTTATTGATCTTATGCAGTATGCGATGGCAAAACCTGGCGAAGAATACAAAGGTCTTATCAATGATGGCGACCTCGTTGTTACAATTCAGTTCAAAGTTCTTGACACAGTAGCAGAAGGCGATGAGCTTGTATTCGCTCTTAGTGATGTTAAAGGCACAACAAGAGTAGCACTTTTAGGCGTTAACGGTGATTCTGATAAAGCAACAACAGCTATTGTTAAAGCTGATGTTTCTGCTGAAGAACCTTCCGTAGCACCTTCCGTTGATCCAGAGCCTTCCGTAGCTCCTGAATCTTCCGTGGCTCCTGAATCTTCCGCGGCTCCTGAAGTTTCCGAAACACCTGTTGTTCCAGGAGACGTTCAGTTCAGTCTTGATATTGAAGCTCCCGCAAACGCACAGGCTGGCGACATTATAGACGTTGTTATTACAATTAAAGACATCAAAGCACAGCTTGATGCAGCTGAATTTTTCCTCGATTTTGATGAAACAAAACTTGCAGGCGTTATAACCGAAGTTGGCGATGCAATGAACGAATTTATGACTGTTGTTCCTCAGTATACAATGGAATATAACGGTGCTGTAGTTGGTTTTGCTTCACGTTACGAACAGATGTGCAGATATGATGCAGAAAACGGAGTTTACGAATGTAGATTCGTTGACCTTCTCCAATACTCAATGGCAAAACCTGGCGAAGAATATAAAGGACTTATCAACGATGGCGACCTCGTTGTTACAATTCAGTTTAAAGTTCTCGACACAGTAGCAGAAGGCGATGAGCTTGTATTTACTACAGTTGACGGTTCCGTTAAAGGTACAACAAGAGGAACACTTTTAAGCGTTAAAGGTTATGCTGACACCGCTAAAACAGTTATTGGAAGCTCTGATCCTGTTGTTTCCGAACCTGAAACATCTGATCCCGTTGTTTCCGAACCTGAATCAAGCGAACCTGAAATTAAAGAAGGACTTTGCTTTGATGCAGACGGCGAAATCCGTTACTATGTAGACGGACAGCCAACATATGCTGGCGTTGTTCAAGATGCTGATGGAAATTATTATTACATTAACTCTTCACTTAAAGCGGTTAAAAATTGTTCTTATACAATTAGTTCCTCCAGAACAAATGGTCTTATAAGAGCAGGACAATATGAATTTGATGCAGACGGAAAAATGATTATTCCAGAAGGCTTTGGAGACGGTCTCAAAGTTGATGAAGACGGCGAAATCCGTTACTATATAGACGGACAGCCAATCTACGCAGGTGTTGTTAAAGATGATGACGGTAATTACTACTATATCAACTCTGCGAAGAAAGCAGTTAAGAACCAAACATACTATATAAGCGAAGCTAAAGCAAACGGACTTATTGAAGCAGGAACATATATAATAGACGAAAACGGAAGATTTGCAGGTCTTATTAAGGAAGTAAATGGCGATATTATTTACGTTGAAAATGGACAGCGCGTTTATGCAGGTCTTGTTCAAGATGCAGACGGAAATTTCTATTATATCAATTCTTCTAAGAAAGCAATTAAAAATTGTTCTTATACAATAAGTGCTTCTAAAACAAACGGTCTTGTTGATGCTGGAACTTATACGTTTGGCGAAGACGGAAAGATGATCGTAGAAGATAGAGAAGGTCTTTACTTTGATGCAGACGGTGAAATTCGCTACTATGTAAATGGTCAAGCAACGTATGCAGGTGTTGTTCAAGATGCAGAAGGAAATCTCTATTACATCAACTCAACCAAAAAAGCAGTTAAGAACCAAACATACTACATAAGCGAATCTAAAGCAAACGGACTTATTGAAGCAGGAACATATGCAATCGATGCAGATGGAAAAATAATCGTTGACTAATGATTTTTCTTAAAGCAGATTAACGTTTCAATAATAAAATTATGCCCCCAATCAAATTTCTGATTGGGGGCAATCGTTTATAAAGAAAATATAAAAATCAGTTTGACGTTAAAATTGAAAAAATAAATTGTTTTTTATCAATTTGGGTTTTAATATAACGTATTATATAGAAATATGAAAAATTAAGGTTCATCATAAATTTTGGTGTACAAAAGAAGTGGGCAAAGACAAAAAACGAATATAAGAGAAAAAGAAATTAGTATTTCTAAACCCATAAGCATTACGTTTGGCTACCTTGATTTTATTGTTGAATCCTTCAAGTTTTCC
>JAZNJM010000066.1:0-11950 GCA_045578045.1 Eubacteriales bacterium
CTGTGGCAACGTGGTTTCGTTTGGAACAGAGACTAAACTCGCTGACCACAATTATATTGACCATATATGCCATGAGTGTGGTGCCATCGATCCTTTGAATACGGTGGCTTGGGGCGATACAAACGATAACGGCGATATTGACAAAGGCGAATACATCTACACGACACTTTATGATGCACTCAATGCAGGGGGCAACGTAAAGCTGTATAAGGACTACGATGCATCTTCGGAGGGTACTGTCAAAATAGGCTATGAAGCAACTGACACCGTAATTGTTACCCTTGACCTCAACGGTAAAACGGTTACGTCTGACGCTTATTGTCTGTTTGATATTTATAATGCTGACTTTACAATAAAGGATAGCTCTGCGGACAAAAAAGGCAGCCTTACAACTACGGGCAAAAATGCTATTTATTGCAATAAAGCCAACTCCAAGCTGAACGTTGAAGGCGGTAGCTTCACGGGTGGAGAATATGCTGTCGGCGTTAAAAGCGGCGTTGTAACTGTAAACAACGAAAGCGTTTTCTCAGGTGATTGCGGTATGTTTGAATATGCTGGCGGCGTGATTGACTTTTCTGAGTATTCCAACGTGGAAGGTATCAGCGTGTATACGCATATTACAATCGCTCAAAACAATACCACCATCAAGCTCCCTGCGGGATATGCGTTCTTTGATGGAGAGTCTGCAACAACTGTGTTGGAAAATGGAATATTGTATACAATAGGCAAAGCTCCCGAAACGAGCTACATAATTTCCTTTGCGGCAAACGGTGGAATGGGAAGTATGGCGGACGAGGTAAGCTATGGTAAATATATGTTGCCCCAAAACGCTCTGAAAGCTCCCAAAGAAAAGGAATTTAAGGCTTGGCTTGTTGACGGCAATGAGTATGCACCTTTTGACGTTATCACAGTAAGCAAAAATACAACTGTTACTGCTGTTTGGAAGAATATTACATCGAATATAACTATAAATATGACCGACTCTTGCGGAGACGGCTGGAACGATAATGCTCTTGAGGTATACGTTGAAAACGAGCTTATTAAGAGCTTTACCATTGACGATGGAAACTTCTCTGTTGTAAGTATAGATTATGACGTTTCAAAGACATATGTTTTCAAGTGGAACGCGGGAAATAAAGCTGAAGAATGTGGATTTGAGATACTTGTGAACGGCGAGTGTGTATTCATCGCATACGAAGAAGAAAATGATTGTAATAACTACGAAACAGGCGACATTATTTATACTCTCGAAGCTAAGGCTAAGTTAATGGGTGCATCTGTTACAGTAGGAAAGGATCTTACTATGAACTACCACGCCAAGCTGAACGATACCGCCCTTGTGGGTGAAGGACAGAAGCTGGCAATGCAGTTTACCTTCAACGGTAAGACCGTTCTTGTTTACGCAAATGAGGCACTTGTGAACGGCGAATACGTTTTCAAATTTGAAAATATTGCACCTCAATGTATGGCAGACCTCATTGATGCGGCTCTTGTAGTTGTAGATGAAAATGGAGAGATTGTCAAAATCCTTGACGAAAAGAAGGGATACAGCGTAAAGGCAAACGCTGAGGCACTGTTGACAAATTATTCCACAGATAAAGCATTGGTTCAGTTTGTAACTGATATGCTTACCTATGGTGCGGCGGCACAAAACTACAAGGATTATAACCTTGAGAACCTTGCAAATGAAGGAGTTAATAATATTGGCACCCCTTCCGAAGCACTTCCTACAAAGAGCGACAAGACCGTAACCCAATCGACAAGCGATACCGTACGCTTTACAAGTGCGACAGTCTGGTTTGATAACGTTAACAAAATCGGAGTAAAGCTCTCTACCATTGAAAACGTAACGTTGAAAGTGAATGGTGAAATCGTAGAGCTTAGTGGTACCACATACTACACTAACCCAATTTACGCTACGGGCTTTAATACAGTTTATACTTTTGAGCTTTACGAGGGTGAAACACTTGTTCAAACTCTCACCTACAGCGTATCATCATACGTTTATTCAATGATGAACAAGGTAGATAACGAGGGTAATCCTACGGAAATGGCAATCCTTGCAAAAGCACTTTACCGCTATGGTGTATCTGCGGCTGCATATAAAAATATGTAAACTTTTGAAATTTACAGGAGGAAACAACAATGAAGAAATCCCAAAAACTAATTATTATGGTTTTGGTGATGGCAATGCTGTTGACGATTCTACCAAATTTTACGTTTGCAGTATATGCAGAAAACGGGAATGAAACGGTTGCGCCCGTTAAATCCCCCGCTAAAACCTCCAACCTCGGAGGTTATAGATACATCTATGACCGTTGGGCAACTCCTATTAACTCCTATCTTGTGGTAAACGATGACAATACTCTTACCCGTGTGGAATACACGGGCGAAGACGTAGCTGTTGAGACATACGACAGCAATCTGAAATTTGTTGACGGTTTCACCATTAATATGGAGCTTCCAATTTTTGGTGGCTTTCATTCAGGCGAAAACTACAACTTCCTTGTCTTTGGTCAAGAGAATCCCAATGAGGATGACACGCTGCCTGTCATCAGGGTTGTCTCCTATACTAAGGAATGGCAACGTGTTGGGGCGGCGGATTTATGTGGTGCTAACACAACAATTCCCTTTCGTGCGGGATGTCTCCGCTTTGCCGAATATAACGGATATCTCTACATTCGTACCTCCCACGAAATGTATAAGAGCAGCGATGGACTCAATCATCAGGCAAACCTGACTATGAACGTCCGTATCTCAGATATGAAGATAACCGATTCGTTCTATGGTGTGTATAATACAACCAGAGGGTACGTCAGCCACTCTCTCACTCAGTTTATCGCTGTGGACGGCACTGAACTTGTTGCGGTGGATCACGGAGATGCTTATCCCCGTTCCGTGGTTATCACTAAATACAACGCCCCCGCAGGTCAAGATTCTTTTATGCAGGCGAAATATGGATACATTGGCTCCTCAACCTACAGAACCTACTATGCAAAAGCTCTGGACGTACTTCCCATAATGGGTAGCATTGGCGACAATGACACGGGAGTTGCACTGGGCGGCTTTTCTATTTCTGATAAGTGTTATTTAATTGCGGGTAATACTGTGCCTCAGGACGACAGCTATGATCCATACAGTCAGCGTAATATTTTCGTCTCAGCTACTGATAAGGATAATTTTACCACTGGCGGCACTACGATTAACTATCTTACCTCCTACACGGAAGGAGACGGGGTTACCCTGTCTGTTCCTCATTTCGTTCCCGTGAAGAATGGTTTATACGCTGTTCTCTGGACGGAGGTACGCGAGGAACTCAGAATTATGAAATTAGCCTTTGTAGACGAGCAAGGCAAACAGGTGGGCGATATCTATGAAATCATCGCCGTGCCTTCTGACTGTGTTCCTGTCGTATTTGACAACAAGATTGTATGGTACGTTACAAAAAATTCTGCCCCCTCCTTCTTCACTATAGATTTGAACAACCCTGAAATTTTCAGTCATGACCATTTCTACACCTATTCATATTCCGAATACCCCGGATATACCAAAGAAGGCTTACTGATTAGCGAGTGCATTTTTTGTGGAGTGGCAGGGGAAAACGTAATTGTCCCCGCCGTAAAGGGTAGCGATGAATATTCCATCGGTTCGGTATACTACGAACCCACTTGCACCGATACTGGCTATGGCTCTTGCTTATGGGATAAGGCGGATTATTACGGAGTTTCGCCCTATTCTTACTATGGCACTATCCCCGAATTGGGGCACGATATGACCTATAACGAGGGTGTAGCCGCCACTTGTAACAAGACGGGTACACTTGAACATTGGTCCTGCAGCCGTTGTGAGCTGATATTTGCTGACGAAGACGGAGAAACTCAGATTACAGATCTGAACATTCCCGTTAACCCAGATAATCACGTTGGTGAGACGGAGATTAAGGGCGCTATTTCCGCAACTTGCACCAAACAAGGATACACTGGCGACACCGTATGTCTGGACTGTGGCAACGTGGTTTCGTTTGGAACAGAGACTAAACTCGCTGACCACAATTATATTGACCATATATGTCATGAGTGTGGTGTGAGCAGGCTTGGTGATGTAAACAACGATGGAGTTATAGACTCAACCGATTGTCTCAGAATCAAAGGACATTTCCTTGGAACGAACACCCTTGAGGGTATCGCTTTAGAAGTTGGTGACGTTACAAAGGATGGTGTTATTAACTCCGCTGATTATTTGAGAATAAAAAGCCACTTCCTTGGAAAGTTTGATTTGAATGCTTGACCTACAAAGAGCGACAAGACCGTTACCCAATCGATAAGCGATACCGTGCGTTTATTCAATGATGAACAAGGTAGATAACGAGGGGAATCCTACGGAAATGGCAACCCTTGCAAAAGCACTTTACCGCTATGGTGTATCTGCGGATGCATATAAAAATATATAAACTTTTGAAATTTACAGGAGATTAAAATGAATAACGAAACTAAACTTAATTATGAAGAACCAACAATAAGCATCGTTGTTTTTGAAACATCGGATATTATTACTACCAGCTCAGGTGGCTTTGAGGGTGAGGACGATCCGTTATAAACTGCTTGAAATCCTCGGTAGTATGGTATTTTGAAATATTAAAAAGAAAAAACTGTCCAAAAGGATGACGTTGCTCTCACAAAGGTGAAATTTCAGCAAACAAAAAGAGTTTGCATAGTGCTTTGTACGCAAAGACTTAAATGACGGCGGCTTGATTTCAAGCTGCCGTCTGTCTATGTAAAAGAGCTATAAATAATATATTGTTGCTTGGAGAATGAATATGAAATTTTTAAAAAAGATTCCAACAGAAAACACAGATAGAACAGAAGAATTATTACGTAATGGCTTCAAGATATTAAAAGAACCTTCTTCATTAGGCGTTACAATGGCATTAGCTATGCCAATTAGCATTTTAATAATGTTATTGACTGTATTCTATTTTATGATGTTATTTCCCAAAATGATAAATATTTTTGATGCAGATGGTTTCTCTATTAGTTTTACTATAAATTTGAAATTGTTACTTTATGTTCTTGGTATTATTTTTTATACATTCCTTCATGAAATGATACACGCATTAACAATTCCCAATGTATTTCAATCTAAAAAAACATATTGGGGGCTTAATGGTTGTTTTGGGTTTGTTTATTCAGAAGAAGAGATTAAAAAACAAAGATTTGTTTTAATATCTATTATGCCGTTAATTATCTTGACGTTTGTCGTTCCGCTCATATGTAGAATTTTTAGTTTCTACCATTGGTATATACTATTGCTTTGCGTTATCAACGCTGGGGGTGCTTGTGTTGATATTTTTAATATAATATTGATTTTAAAGCAGGTTCCATCGGGAGGAACAGTTTTAAGCAACGGAATGAAAACGTTGTATAGATAAAAAATATAGTTAATTAAACGTTATCAAACAAAATTCAGACCGGAAACCTTTTTATTGTTAATCGTTTTTCTTGACAATTATAAATCAAAATGGTATATTATAATGGTAAGTGGAGCGTATTTAAAAATATTATTTTTATTTATTAAAATATAAATGGTATATTTATTTCATACACAATAAATTGGGTTCACTAAAACGATATAAAAAGGAAATATGAAAATGCAATTTGTTACTTCTTGCCTTTTCGGGCTTGAAAAATTTGTTGGCGAGGATATAGACTCTTTAGGATATAAAAGAATAGAAACAATGGACGGACGAGTTACCTTTGAGGGTGATATTTCCGCTATTGCAAGGTGCAACGTTAATTTCAGATATTCTGAAAGACTTTATATTAAGTTGGATAGCTTTAAAGCTCTATCTTTTACAGAGCTTTTTGACAGCACCCTGAAAATAAGATTTTGTGATTATATAAATAGGGAAGATTCAATTATTGTAACGGGCAGTTCTGTGCGTTCAAAGTTGTTTTCTGTGAGAGATTGTCAGAGCATTATTAAGAAAGCTATAATTAAATCTCTTGAAAAATCATACGGTGTTTCGTTCTTCCCAGAAACGGGAACGAAAAAGAGAATTGAATTTTTTATTTTTAACGATATAGCAACCATAATGCTTGAAACATCGGGTGCACCACTTCATAAAAGGGGATACAGACCTGCATCGGGCGTTGCTCCGTTGCGTGAAACCTTGGCGGCTTCAATGGTGAATCTTTCAAGAATGAGAGAAGGGGTTGCAACTGTTGACCCGTTTTGCGGTTCGGGAACAATTCCAATAGAAGCCGCTTTGATGAGTATAAACAGAGCTCCTGGGATTAACCGAAAATTTGACGCTATGGATTTTGATTTTGTTCCAAAAGAACTTTGGAAAAAGGCTGTTGAAGAGGCTATGTCCTTAGAAAAAGACGGAAACGTTGAGATTTTCGGATTCGATATTCTTCCAGAGGTTTTAGAACTTGCAAAAGAAAATGCAAAAAGGGCAGGGGTTGAAAAACTTGTTAGGTTTGAATTGAGAGATGCGAAAGATTTTACATCACCTTATGAAAATTGTCGTGGAACTATCGTAACTAATCCACCGTATGGAGAAAGAATGCTTGAAAAGAAAGAGGCGGAAGAGCTTTTTAAAGCCTTTGGAAAAGCTGTAAGAAATAACGTTCCCAATTGGAAAATGTATATAATCAATTCCCACGAGGAATTTGAAAAATGCTTTGGAAAAAGAGCAGATAAAGTGAGAAAGCTTTATAACGGAATGATTAAATGCTATCTATATCAGTATTTTAAAGCACCAAAAAATTGATTATTATAGATAAAATATAATACGAATTTTTTAAAAAGTGGGAATATTAAAAAACTGATTATTATAGATAAAATAACCGTTAGAAAAATCCCAAAATATAATTGTTATTAAAAGTGATATCTGGCTGTTATATGTTGCATTTTTAGAACAATTGTTTGATTTTTTCCTTTAAAATACAAATTTTTCCAATAAAGTATTGACTAATGTTTTAAACTGTGATATAATCTAAACAAAAGAACTTATATTTCATAATAAATGCATTGAAATACGGTTTTAAAAAAAGTAAAAGGAGATTATAAAATGAAAAATTTCAAAATTAAAGCTTTATGTATGATTCTTGCTTTTTCACTTTTGAGTTGCTTTGTTCCCGTTTTTGCAGATAATACAAAATCAGAACAAAAAACAGAAGTGAACTATGCACAGAATGAAAACGCATCTTATGCATATCTTTCAGAAGAGAATTGGCTTTCGAGTTTTGGAGATGAATATACTGCCCTCCTTAATGATGGAAAGATTCCATACAAAGAAACTCCTTTTGAAACTGTTATATTTTCAGGTACGAGCAGCGTTGTAAGCGTTGTTTTTGACCTTGGAAATGTTTATTCTGATATTAGAGAAATAAGGTTTTGCGGTGTTCGTGATACGTATACTTCTAATATTGAGAGTGCGAACAGAGGATTTTGCGATGATAAAGCAATATTTAATTTTTCTGAAGATGGCGTTTCATATAGCCGCAACAATGATTTTGTTATTATAAAAGAAAATTATAGCGAAGATGGTTCGGAAACAGGATATTATAATTATATATACAGATTTGAAGAAAACGTTAAAGCAAGAGCTGTTAAGCTTTATTTCTGGAGTCCTGTATACCTTTTATCTTTGGGCGAAATTCAGATTATTGGCAATGGCGATGAAGCGGTTTTTCCCGAAATGTCTGAGCCCGATGTATCTGAGCCTGTTGTTTCCGAGCCCGATGTTTCGGGCGATTCAGAGATGATTATAATTGGAGATGAAGCAAACGGTATTTCTTGGACTTTTTATACCGAGAGCGGAAGAATGGAGTTTTACGGAGACGGAGATATTCCAAAGAGTAACAATAGCAACTGGGGACAATATAAGGACGATATAAAAGGGATTTACGTTGGAGACGGCATAACTTCCATAGAAAGCTTTGAAGGACACACGGGCATAAAATTTATACAGCTTGGAAAAGCTCTTTCAAATGAGTTTTCATTCGCTGATTGTGTTAATCTTAATAAAGTTATAATAAATTCTGAAATAGAGAGAATTAACGATTATGCTTTCAGAGGATGCTCTTCCCTTGAAATCTTGTTATTCCCCGATTCGCTGAAAAGTATAGGCAGTTACGCATTCAGCGGTTGCGAAAAGCTGAAAGACGTATATTTACCTTCAAATCTTGAAGTCATTGAAAGCTTTGCTTTTAGCGATTGTGTATCCATAGAAAAAGTTGTCATTCCCGAAACGGTTAAAGAGCTTCATTGGGGAGCGTTTATAAGCTGTTCTTCTCTTTCTGAGATCAATATTCCAAAAAATATTGAATTTATTGAAAGCACGTTTATTGCATATACGGCAATTTATAATGATAAGTCAAATTGGACAGACGGTCTTTTGTATATAGACAACATTCTTGTTGATACAGAAGAATATTCATCAGAATCAGAATATATAGTTAAAGAAGGAACGGAACGAATTGCTTCAAGTGCTTTCTTAGAATGTTCGGAGCTGGAAAAGGTAAGCATTCCCGATAGTGTTATGTATATTGGAAGCAATGCTTTCGGATATTGCCCAAATTTAAAAGAAGTTAATCTTCCAACCTCTTTAAAAGAAATTTCCGACTATTTATTCTCAGGTTGTGAAGCCTTGGAAAAAATCATTTTGCCCGAAAATATAGAAAAAATCGGGGAAAGTGCATTTTCCTATTGCAGCTCTCTTACGGAAATAATTATTCCCGAAAAAGTTAAAACCGTGGAGAAATATGCTTTCGAGAATTGCATAATGCTTTCTAAAATAACAATTAATGGAGCTCTTGAATCTTTGGGAAGCAAAGCATTTTACGAAACTCCTATTATGAATGAAGAAAACTATGAAAATGGTGCATTATATATAGACGGAATACTTGTTGATGTCCTTGAAAACGAAGCTTCGGGAGAATTTGAAATAAAAGAAGGAACGTATCTTCTTGGAAATGGTGCTATTAGCTATTGCGAAAAAGTAACCAACGTAATAATTCCTGATACTGTGAAATACATTGGAGACAAATGTTTCTTTGGATGTAAAGGGCTTCGTACTTTATATATTCCAAAAACCGTTGAAAAAATAGGTGAAGAAATATTTGAATCAGCGTATGAATATATTGTTATAAAAGGTGAATTAAATAGCGTTTCTCATAGATATTCCGTTGAAAACGGTATACCTTTTTCATCGATTGACGAAAACTTTGAATATAACGTTGACTTTGAAAACAATCTTTTACCCAACATAACTGAAAAAAAGACTTTAGAAGAAATTATATCTGCTCTCGGATCAATAAAAGCTCTTGACAAAAAAGGAAATATTATTGAAGACAAAAAAGCTTTTTTGGGAACAGGAAGCGTTGTAATATACCCCAACGGATATACTGCAACAATCGTTGTTAAAGGGGATGTTGATGGGACGGCTTTTATCAATTCAACGGATTATCTTATTATTAAAAAATGTTTCTTGAAAGAATATGAAATTGAAGGCGTTTTTGCCATTGCAGCAGATGTATATTCTGACGGAATTATCAATTCAACGGATTATCTCAGGATAAAAAAACATTTTTTGAAAAAAGACCTATAAAAGTTATTGCGGCGGAGAAATTCGCCGCTTTTTAACTGAAAAATTCATTGAAAAATAGGTTTTTTAAGGTGATGTGAGATTATAAAGGGGAAAATGTTAAATAAATGTTAAATCTGGCAAACTGCTATTGATTTTTTTAAAAAGAGGTGGTAAAATCTACCTTGTAATTAGCAAACAAAAACTAAGAGTGCTAAAAGTTATAAATACATTTTTATAAATATGGAGGAATTAAAATGAAACTCAAACCATTAGCAGACAGAGTTGTTATTAAAATGACAGAAGCTGAAGAAACAACAAAAAGCGGTATTATTTTAACAGGTGCTGCAAAAGAACGTCCACAAATTGCAGAGGTTGTTGAAGTTGGTCCTGGTGGAATTGTTGACGATAAAGAAGTTGTTATGTACGTTAAAAAGGCGATAAGGTTATAACAAGTCAATATTCAGGCACAAAAATTAAATTCGAAGGCGAAGAGCTTATTATCGTTAAACAAAACGATATCCTCGCTATCGTTGAATAATTGAAAAGGAGAAATTATTATGGCAAAAGAGCTTAAAAATGGTATTGAAGCAAGAGAAGCCCTTCTCAGAGGCGTTGACGTTCTTGCTAATGCAGTTAAAATAACAATGGGCCCCAAGGGAAGAAACGTTGTTCTTGAAAAGAAATATGGCGCACCACTTATTACAAATGACGGTGTTACTATAGCAAAAGAAATTGAGCTTGACGATCCATTTGAAAATCTTGGCGCACAGCTCGTTAAAGAAGTTGCAACCAAAACAAATGATGCAGCAGGAGACGGAACAACAACCGCAACTCTTCTTGCTCAGGCTTTCATTCGTGAAGGTATGAAAAACGTTGCAGCGGGTGCAAACCCAATGATTATCAGAAAAGGTATTCAGAAAGCCGTTGATGCAGCGGTTGTTGGTCTTGCAGAAATGAGCAAGAAAGTTAACGGATTTGACGATATCGCTCGTGTTGGAACAATTTCCGCAGGTGATCCCGATATCGGTCAACGTATTGCTGACGCTATGAAAGACGTAACCGCAGACGGTGTTATTACTGTTGAAGAAAGTAAGTCTGCTGAAACGTATCACGAATGTGTTAAAGGTATGCAGTTCGATAGAGGATATATCTCTCCTTATATGGTAACTGACACAGAAAAAATGGAAGCTGTTATTGATGATGCTCTTATCCTCATTACAGATAAGAAAATTTCCTCAATTCAAGAAATTCTTCCTATTCTTGAACAAATTGTTCAAGCAGGTAAAAAACTTGTTATTATCGCAGAAGACGTTGAAGCAGAAGCACTTTCAACTCTCATTGTAAACAGACTCAGAGGAACTTTCGTTTGTGTTGCTGTTAAAGCTCCTGGATTTGGAGACAGAAGAAAAGATATGCTTAAAGATATTGCTATCCTCACTGGCGGCGAAGTTATCTCAGAAGAGCTTGGACTTGAACTTAAAACAGCTGACGTTTCTATGCTCGGTCGTGCAAAACAGGTTAAGATCAACAAAGAAAACACAATTATAGTTGGCGGTGCCGGTGATCCCGATGCTATCAAAGCTCGTGCTGCTCAAATTAAAGCTGCATACGAAGTTTCAACTTCTGAATTTGACAAAGAAAAACTTCAAGAAAGACTTGCAAAGCTCTCAGGCGGTGTTGCTGTTCTTAAAGTTGGTGCTGCAACAGAAGTTGAAATGAAAGAAAAGAAACTCCGTGTTGAAGATGCTCTCAACGCAACAAAGGCTGCTGTTGAAGAAGGTATCGTTCCCGGTGGCGGAATTGCTTTCGTTAACGTTATGGACAGAGTTGAAAAGGTTGTTAAAGAATGTGAAGGCGATGAAAAAACAGGTGCAAAAATTGTTCTTCGCGCTCTCGAAGAACCCGTAAGACAGATTGCTGAAAACGCAGGTTTTGAAGGCTCTGTTATTATTGAAAAAATTAAAAACTCACGCAAAAAAGGCTGGGGCTTCAATGCATACGAAGAAAAGTTTGTTGATATGATGTCTTGCGGTATCGTTGATCCTACAAAGGTAACGAGATCTGCTCTCCAGAATGCTGCGTCTGTTGCTTCTATGGTTCTCACAACTGAAACTATCGTTGTTGAGAAGAAAGAAGATGCACAGGCTGCTGCACAGGCTGCTGCGGCGGCTGCATCAATGGGCGGCGGAATGTACTAAAAATTTTAGGGTAAAAAATGCACAGACCGCACAAATGCGAAATCTTTTTTATACCTGAAAGATTATATATTCAAAATTATTAAGTTAATCAATTCATAGGAAGCAAAACGGCACTTTTGTGCCGTTTTGTTTTTGATTATGAGCATTTGTGCTTTGA
>JAZNJM010000067.1:0-6917 GCA_045578045.1 Eubacteriales bacterium
AATAATCAAAATTTTTGAAGGAAAAAAAGGAGACACAGTTAGCTACAACGGAACTTATACTTTAGAAGAAGACAAAAGAATAGCCGTATGTGGTGCTGGATATGCAGACGGAGTTTCACGTCAGCTATCAAACAAAGGATATTACGTTGTAAACGGAAAAAAAGCAAATATCTTAGGAAGGGTTTGTATGGACCTTTCCATGATTGATATAACGAATATTCAATGCTCTGTTGGAGATGAAGCTGTTATCTTTGGAAAAGAGCTTCCCGCAGATGAAGTTGCAGCCCTTTGCAACACAATTTCATATGAAACTCTATGCAATGTGAGTAAAAGAGTTCCAAGGGAATATAAAAAATAAATATTCAGGGGTTGTTTTTATAATTCAACCCCTGATATTTTTTATATTTTTTATATTTTTTATATTTTCCAAATTTTTTTACTTTTTTTAGATTACCCAATATTTTTTATCTTTTTTATTTTCCAAAATTTTTTATCTTTATTATATTATCAAAAATTTAAAAATACTACTTAACTTTAAATATACTTCCCAAATTTAAAGCAATTCCTCAATTTTAAATATATTTCCATTATCAAATTTCACGGAAACAGTTTTTCTCTATTCCTCAAAAAAAGTATTCATAATAAAAAGCTCTTCAAAGCTCTCGTTTTCGGAAAGGGAAAGGGTTTTTATCATAGATGAAATTTTTTCAAGAACGTTTATTTCATTGTTACAAAAAGCGGTATTTGCACCACAGATTGCAAGGTCGGGAATAAAAACAGTTTTTTCTTTAAGAGCTTTTGGAATAAGTCCTGACGTAACAACGTCATTTATATTTTCAATATCCCTGCAAACTCCACCCGTTAAAACGAAAAGACCAAGCTCAGAAAAATCCGTTCCCGTTTCAGCCATAAGAATCTCTATTGCAGTTTTAACCGCACTTTTTGCAACCATAAAACCGCTTATATCATTTTCAGACACAAAAACATCTTTTGAAAGATAGTATTTGTTTTCAGAAACGCAACCGTAATTTAATTCACCATCGTTTTCAGAAACACAACCGCAATTTAATTCACCATCGTTTTCGGAAACACAACCGCAATTTAATTCACCATCGTTTTCAGAAACAAAATGCCCCTCGGCAGAAAGAATACCGTTTTCAAGAAGATATGCTATAAGTGAAATAAGTCCCGCACCGCTTATTCCTTTTGGTGTCTCACCGCGAAATACAGGTTTTCCGTTTTTTTCAATTCTGTAAATAACTCCGTCTCCGCCGCATTTTCCCATTTCAATTTCAGCGCCTTCAATTGCAGGACCGGCGGCAGTTGTTGCGGAATAAATTTTTCCGTTTTTAATAAGAGAAATCTCTCCGTTTGTTCCAATATCGGCAATTAAAATATTTTTATTATTGTAATTTGTTTTCAGAATGGAATATATTCCGCATATGGCATCGCTTCCAATGTATCCGGAAGCAGAAGGAAGAAGAACCATATTAAAATTCAAACCCGTTTCAGATTTTTCAAGAGCTTTCGTTTCCTTAAAAACAACCTCAAAGGGATAAACACCTATGGGAGACGGGTCTACCTCTGCCATAAAATGAATCATCGTTGGGTTTCCGCATATATATACTGTGTCAACGTCTCCTAACCTTTCAGCAATTCCCTCTCTTAGAATTTTTGAAAGAGCTTTATATCCACCGTTTTTTGAAGCGGAAATTCTTGAAATAACGTCTGCACCGAAAAAACTTTGCGGATTTTGGAAAACGTGTTCAGACAAAAGCTCTCCCGAAGACGTATATTTACGAATTTTAATATTTGTTGTTCCAATATCACAAATTGCATATTGAACGTATCCAAAATTCTCAAAAAAAACCGTTTTTCCCTCTTGTTCGGGAATATAGAATCCACAATCTGAAATAAGTCTCGTATGACACGCGGTAACGAATCCGTTTTCGTCAGCTTTCGGCTCTGTTTCGCCAAATAACAGCTTTACCTTACATTTTCCGCATTTTCCGTTACCACCGCAAGGAGATAAAATATTTATATTTTTTTCAAGAAAAAGCTCACGAAGAAGCCTGTTATTTTCGGCTTTCAGAAAAACAGTCATAATATCCTCGTTTAATTTGTTTATTTTTCACATACATTATAACAAAATAGTATATAAATTGCAACAGAAAATAGTTTGATTTTTCGACAAAAAAATGATATAATCCATAATGAAATAGTTTTTTTTACTCTAAGAGTAATTTCAACGCTTTTTAAAATAAAGCGAGAAAGGATTTTTGGTAAAATTATGTTAACTTTAGGACTTGATATTGGTTCAACAACGGCAAAAGCCGTTTTGATGGATGGAGACACTATAATATATCAAACATACCAAAGACATTTTTCAAAGGTCAGAAACAAAACTCTTGAAATAATAAATTCAATTGAAGAAATATACGGAAATATAACTATAAACGCTTCAATCTCAGGTTCGTCAGGCTTAGGACTTGCACAAGGAACGGGAATCCCGTTTATTCAAGAGGTATATTCAACTTGTCAGGTTGTTAAGGATAAACAGCCCGATACGTCTTGCGTTATAGAGCTTGGAGGCGAGGACGCAAAAATTATTTTCTTTGAAGGCGGAATTGAAGAAAGAATGAACGGAAGCTGTGCGGGAGGAACGGGGGCTTTTATCGACCAGATGGCAACGCTTCTTAACGTAACCCCAGATGAGCTTGATGAATTAAGCCTTAAAAGCGAGAGAATCTACCCTATTGCATCACGCTGTGGAGTTTTTGCTAAAACTGATATACAGCCTCTTTTAAATCAAGGGGCAAGAAAAGAAGACGTTGCGGCAAGTATATATCAAGCGGTTGTTAACCAAACAATAGCAGGTCTTGCTCAAGGAAGGCTTATAAAAGGAAAGGTTATGTTTTTAGGCGGTCCTCTCTACTATTGTAAAGGGCTGAGAGACAGATTCAAAGAAACTTTGAAGCTCTCAAAGGAAGAAGCAATTTTTCCCGATTACGCCTTATATTCCGTTTCAATGGGTGCGTCAATGTATGCACGTTCATCGGGAAAATGTTACACTCTTTCACAGCTTAAGGAATGTGTTGAAAATGCAACAGACATTTCAAAGCCCGTTAGCTTTCTTAAACCTCTTTTTGAAAACGAAGAAGAATACAAGGATTTTAAAAGACGACACGCAAAAGCAACCGTTAAAGAAGGAAAAATTGACGAATATACGGGAAATGCATATTTAGGAATTGACTGTGGAAGCACAACAACAAAGCTCGTTTTAATTTCTGAAAAGGACGAAATATTATATTCATACTACTCTTCAAATAAAGGAAACCCCGTGGGAATAGTTAAAGAAGAGCTTGAGAAAATATATTCCCTTTGTAAAGACAGAATTAAAATTAAAGGAAGTGCAGTAACGGGATACGGTGAAGAGCTTATTAAAAACGCTTTCGGCGTTGACTTTGGATTAGTTGAAACTATTGCACACTACACCGCCGCAAAGCATTTTATGCCTGAGGTTGAGTTTATTTTAGATATTGGCGGACAAGATATTAAATGCTTCAGAATAAGAAACGGAGCGATTGACAGCATTATGCTAAACGAAGCCTGTTCATCTGGTTGCGGTTCGTTTCTTGATACCTTTGCAAAAGCATTGGGATATTCTATAGAAGAATTTGCACAAAAAGGCTTATACGGAAAACGCCCCGTTGATTTAGGAAGCAGATGCACGGTTTTTATGAACTCTTCTGTTAAACAGTCCCAAAAGGAAGGTGCTTCCGTTGAAGACATATCAGCAGGTCTTTCCATAAGCGTTGTTAAAAACGCAATATACAAGGTTATAAGAGCAGGAAGTCCCGATGAGCTTGGAAAACATATTGTTGTTCAAGGGGGAACGTTTTATAACGATGCTGTTCTTCGTGCATTTGAACGCGAAATAGGCAGAAACGTTATAAGAACCTCAACGTCTGGTCTTATGGGTGCATTTGGAGCAGCTTTATTCAGCAAAAAAAGTGAAAAATCGGGGATAATTTCAAAAGATTCCCTTTTAAACTTTACCCATTCTGCAAAACCCGCCGTTTGCGGAGGGTGTCAGAACAGATGTCATTTAACAATAAACACCTTTGAAAACGGAAAAAAATTCATTTCGGGAAACCAATGCGAAAAGGGAGCCGGAATTACGAAAAACGGACCTTCCCTTCCCAATCTTTTCCAATTTAAAAGAGATTATCTCGCCTCACTTCCTAAGGGCGAAAACAAAAAAGGAAAAATCGGACTTCCCTTAACCTTGGGAATGTATGAGCTTTTGCCCCTTTGGACAGCAGTTTTCTCTGAGCTTGGATTTGAAGTTGTTGTATCAAACCCATCAACAAGAAAAACCTATGAAAAAGGACAGTTTTCAATTCCCTCAGATACGGCGTGTTATCCTGCAAAGATAATGCACGGTCATATGGTTGAGCTTGTGGAAAAAGGCGTATCGGCTATTTTCTACCCTCGAATAACGTATAATCTCCCCGAAGACGGAACTGATAACAAATATAATTGCCCCGTTGTTGCATATTATTCAGATTTGCTAAGAGGAAATATGGATGAATTGAAAACAGTTAAGTTTTTATATCCGTTTCTTAATATAAACAATCAAAAGGAACTTTCAAAAGAGCTTTATAAATACTTATCTCCAATTGCCTCCGTTTCATTAAAAGAGGTAAAAAAAGCGGTTGAAAAAGGCTTTATTGCCCATTTGGAATATAGAAACGCTGTTAAAAAAGCGGGAGAAAAAGCAGTTAGCTATGCTAAAACCAACGGCAAAAAAATAATGATTCTTGCGGGTAGACCATATCATATCGATCCCGAAATATGCCACGGAATTGATAAATTAGCGGTTTCTCTTGGGTTTGTTGTTGTTTCCGAAGACAGTGTTTATCATCTTGAAGAACCGCAAAAGGTCAACGTTCTCAATCAATGGAGTTATCATTCAAGACTATACAGAGCAGCAAAATATGCATCAAACCATTCAGACACAGAGCTTGTTCAGCTTGTTTCTTTCGGCTGTGGACTTGATGCAATAACAACAGATGAGGTTCGCTCTATTTTAGAGAAAAACGGAAAATTCTATACACAGCTCAAAATTGACGAAATAACAAACCTTGGCGCAGTTAAGATTCGTTTAAGGAGCTTATCTGGTGCAATTGAAGAAAGGGAGAAAAAATAATGTCCCAAAAAACTGAAAATATGGAAAAACAATACGTACAGTTCACCGAGGAGATGAGAAAGGAATATACAATATTAGTTCCTAATATGCTCCCTATGCATTTTAAGCTCATTATGAAAATATTGAGTACATACGGATATAAAACCGAATTGCTCACAACGGAAGGGCCTGAAATTGCTGAAACAGGCTTGAAATACGTTCATAACGATGCGTGTTACCCCGCATTACTCGTTATCGGTCAGTTTATCCACGCATTACAAAGCGGTAAATACGATACGAAAAAGGTTGCCCTCATATACTTCCAAACGGGTGGCGGATGCAGAGCTTCAAACTATGTTTCTCTCCTTAGAAAAGCGTTGGAAAAAGCAGGACTTGAATACGTTCCCGTTATTGCTTTCAGCTTTAAAGGAATTGAAAAACATTCAGGATTCAATATAAAACTTCCCATTCTCCACAGAATGTTATATGCGGTTTTATACGGCGATTTACTCCTCTCTCTTGTTAACCAATGTAAGCCCTATGAAATAACAAAGGGAGAAACAGAAGCTCTTGCAGAAACTATAGTTGGTGAGATTGCAGAGCTTATGGAAAAAGAGGGAGTTTCTTTCAAACAGCTTAAAAAGAAAAGCAAAGATATAGTTTGCCGTTTTGCAAAAATTCCTTTAAACAAAACAGATAAAGTTAAGGTTGGAATTGTTGGAGAAATATACGTTAAATATTCCCCTCTTGGAAATAATAATCTTGAACGCTTTCTCGTTGAAGAAGGTGCTGAGGTTGTTATTCCCGGGCTTTACGACTTTTTGCTTTATTGTGTATACGATGGAGTTATCGACAAAGAGCTATACGGCGAAAATAAATTTTTCGGTTTGATGATGAAATTTGCTTGTAAATTCCTCGTTAAATTCCAGAAAAAAATAAGCGATATAGTTGAGGAAGAAGGAACTTTCACCCCTCCAACTGTTTTCACAGAGCTTCTTGAACATATGGACGATAAAATAATCGGAATTGGTACGAAAATGGGTGAAGGATGGCTTCTCCCTGCCGAAATGATAGAGCTTTATCATAGCGGAGTTAAGAATATCGTTTGTACTCAGCCTTTCGGCTGTCTTCCAAACCATATATGCGGAAAAGGAGTTATGAAACCTTTAAAGGATACCTACCCCGATATTAATATCGTTGCTATAGATTATGATCCTGGGGCAACGAGAGTTAATCAAGAAAACCGAATTAAACTTATGCTTGCAAACGCAAGAAACGAATTTTCTATCCCCGAAAAAAAATTCAAGGTCAGCCTTTGATTTTACAATAATAAAATTCAAGGTCAGCCTTTGATACTTTACAATATAAAAATTGAAGGTCAGCCTTTGACTTTACAATAATAAAATTCAAGATCAGCCTTTGATTTTACAATAATAAAATTCAAGGTCAGCCTTTGATTTTACAATAATAAAATTCAAGATCAGCCTTTGATTTTACAATAATAAAATTCAAGGTCAGCCTTTGATTTTACAATAATAAAATTCAAGGTCAGCCTTTGACTTTACAATATAAAAATTCAAGGTCAGCCTTTGATTTTACAATATAAAAATTCAAGGTCAGCCTTTGATTTTACAATATAAAAATTCAAGGTCAGTCTTTGACTTTACAATAATAAAATTCAAGGTCAGTCTTTGATTTTACAATAATCGAGTAGGAGGGATTATGT
>JAZNJM010000068.1:0-9155 GCA_045578045.1 Eubacteriales bacterium
GGTGGAGTTTGTGGAAGAAGCGAAGCTCGAAAGGGGGTGGAGTTTGTGGAAGAAGCGAAGCTCGAAAAGGGTGGAGTTTATGAAACAAGCGAAGCTCGAAAATGGTGGAGTTTGTGGAAGAAGCGAAGCTCGAAAAAGGTGGAGTTTGTGAAACAAGCGAAGCTCGAAAATGGTGGAGTTTGTGGAAGAAGCGAAGCTCGAAAAGGGGTGGAGTTTGTGAAACAAGCGAAGCTCGAAAGGGGGTGGAGTTTGTGAAACAAGCGAAGCTCGAAAAGGGTGGAGTTTATGAAACAAGCGAAGCTCGAAAGGGGGTGAGGAGATGAAATAAGGCGAAGTTAAAAAAGATTTTCACTTTAAAAAGGAGATTCGTAAAAAAGGCACTGAATCAAAAAAGAGATTCGTATGAAAGATACTGAATCAAAAAAGAGATTCGTATGAAAGGTATGTGAATCAAAAAAAGATTCGTATGAAAGATACTGAATCAAAAAAGAGATTCGTATGAAAGGTATGTGAATCAAAAAGGAGATTCGTATGAAAGGTATGTGAATCAAAAAAGAGATTCGTATAAAAGGCACTGAATCCAAAAAGGAGAAAATTCGTATGAAAGGTACTGAATTAAAAAAGCAAAAAATTTTAACAGAAGATTTTGAAACAAAAAGGAGGAGATTTTCGTGGAAGAATTTGAAGTCAAAGAAGCCCTTTCTCAGCCGATAACTGAGAAAGAAAATTCTGATGAAAGCAAGGCTTTAGCACCTGAAAGGCTTACGTTTCGAGGTGGAGTTAAAAAAAACCTTGAAGAATCGGAAGACGTTGAAAAAAATCTTGAAGAATCAGAAGACGTTGAAGAAGCTCCGAGAGACGAAAGGGAAGATTTTATTCATCCCGAAAGACTTGCTTTAAGAAGAAAAGGCGAAGCAAAACGTCTTGCCATTGAGGCACAATTCAGAAAGATAAACGCTCTTGATCCAACGGTTAAAAGTTTTGACGACCTTATGCTTATGGAAAATGCAGAAGAATTTGCAGAAAAGGTCAGAAAAGGATATTCCCTTTATGATGCATTTATCATAACAAACGGAAAAAAACTTTCTGAAAAGCTGAAAAGCTCTGCTATTCGCTCTGCATTAACAAGACTTGGAGCAAAGCAACATCTTGTCAGCACCTCATCGGGTGGACTTGAATCGGCGGTTGACGTTCCAGCGGAGACTTATTCTCTGTATAAAACCCTTTATCCTGATATTACGGATAGAGAAATTAAAAAACACTACAAAAAACACAACAAATAAAAAGGAGAAAAAAATATGTTCAGACTTAAAAAATCATTGACAAACACAACCCCTTCTATTGAATATTTTGAAGGCAAAACAGGAGAAGTTTTTACCTACGGTGAAGCACTCATTCTCAAAAACGGAAAACTTACCAAATGTTCCCCAACGGAAAGACCTTGGTTTGTATGTCTTGGAAGCGTTTCCTGCAAAGAAAAATCGGAAATTGTTCCCGTTTTTCGCACCTTTGGTTTTTACGTTTTTGAATGTCCCATTGATGGCGATATCTCAGCTCTTAAAATTGGAGACAAGGTTACTATTGATGACGATGGAAAAGGCGTTACCTCCACAACTACAAGCGGTGTTGCGGAGATTACGGAAATTAGCGGGGAAACCGTTTCAGTTATACTTTAATATTACAAAAATACATTATAAAAAAGGAGAATTATTACAATGGCAGGACTTACATTTTCAAAAGCATCTAATCTTAACAACAGCATTTTCGGCAAATCACAAGAGCCTATTCTTTTCAACATAGAGAAAAAAGCAGAGGCTTGGGAAGAAAAAAGCCAGATTAAAAATATCTATATGGTTGAAAATTCCAAAAACTTTGCTGAAAAAATCACGTCTTTAACAAGTATGGACGAATTTCTTCCCGTTGGGGAAGGCGGTTCATATCCAAAAGCGGATATGCAAGAGGGATATTCTAAGGTTATAGAACCCGAAACTTGGAAAAGTGAATTTGTTATCACCCGTGAAATGATTGAGGACTCAAAGCTCCTTGACCTCAAGCATAAGCCCGTTGCTTTCACAGACAGCTACTACAGAACCCGTGAACGCTTCGGTGCAAAAATGCTTGCAGGTGCAATAAACGGCACAGACGTTTCTATTGGTAACAAATCTTTCTCTATTTGCGGTGCAGACGGACAAGCCTTTTTCCACAACTCTCACCCATCAAAAGTTAGCGGAGACACTCAATCAAACAGATTTTCCAATCTTTTCTCAAAATCTAACCTTGGAAGAATCGTTGAAAAAATGAGCCTTTTCAAAGACGATAACGGCAATATTCTCAATATTGCTCCCGACACTATTGTTATTCCATACAATGCAGAGCTTATTGACACTGTTTTCAGCGTTATCGGTTCTGAACGTGCTCCCGACAGTGCAAACAACAATTTCAACTATCAATTTGGTATGTGGAACGTTATTATCTGGCCTTATCTCAACCAATTTATCAACATATCAACAAACAATATGCCCTACATTATCCTCGACAGCTCATACAATCAGCAAAACGGCGGCGCTGTTTGGATTGACAGAGTGCCTCTTGAGGTTCGCTCAACCGTTGACGACAACAACGACAACAACATCTGGAAAGGATACGCCCGCTTTATGTGTGGTTTCAACGACTGGCGTGCTATGGCTGTTGGCGGCGTTGACGGCGCAGAAGCTATTGGCTGAGTTATTCTATGACGTGGAAAGATATTAAAAAGGCAACTCTTCAACATCTTTTCGTCATTGAAGGCGGTATTGTTGTTATAAGCGACTCTACAAAGCCCTATATCAACGCTATGCCTATGGCGGCTAACGAGGGGATTTATCTCCTCGCTTCCGCCGGTGGCGTTGGTATTCGTTCTCTTTCCTTTTCCAAAAAAAGAGGGTATGGCAATTACGATAGGTTTGATATGAATCTCTATGCTAATGATTTCCGTTCCTTCACTGATGAGGTATATATCGAAACAGACGGAGAACGAAAAAAGGTTTACGGCTTTCTCACAGAGGCTTCCTCTATTCTTGCTCTCCCTTCGTGGCTTGAAGGTGAAATTACCGTTTACTACAATCCTTTACCAACGCTTATTTCGTCCCTTACTCCTGATGATGAAGAAATTGACCTTTTGCCTATGGCATCAAGTTTACTCCCCCTTTATATGGCTTCTCAGCTTTTTAAGGATGACGATATGCGTCAGGCTGTTCAGCTCAGAAATGAATTTGAAGCAGGGCTTGGCAGACTTTCATCTATGCTTATTAAAGACAGAAAGAAAAAAGAGGGGTTTTCTTCTGTTACGGGGTGGAGGTAGGAGGAAAACGAATTAGGAGTGTGGAGTTTGGAGTGTGGAGTTTGGAGAGTTTAATTCATAATTCATAATTCATAATTCATAATTCGGAATAAATGAAGGTTTTTTAAAGTTTGGAGCGTGGAGAGTTTAATTCATAATTCATAATTCATAATTCACAATTCAGAATAAATGAAGGTTTTTTAAAGTTTGGAGTGTGAAGTTTGGAATTAATGAAAGTTTTTCTCTTCGTGAAAAAGCCGAAATATTATACTTTAATTATAATAAAATAGTTAGTTTTCGACCTTTGGGAGAAAACTTTCCATCATTCCTAATTCCTAATTCCTAATTCCTCATTAAAAAAAGTTCCTATTTTCCACTACTTCTCAAATTTAAACCATTAAGGAGGAAAAATGTCTCAATTTAATTTACCATCGGGAAACCTTATTAATTCTTTTATTATAAATGAATTTGGCGGTGTTGATTTTGCATCATCTCCCGACAACATAAAAACAAACCGTTCTCCCTCAGCAGTTAATATGATAAGGGACAAAAACGGTTCTTTACGCAAACGAATGGGTTACAAAAGGTTTACTCAAACTAATCTTGGCGGAAGAATAAACGGTGGATGTTATTTTTGCGGTGTCTATTACGTTCATTCGGGAACTAATTTATTTTCCGTTTCAAAAGACGGGGTTGCAACTCTTTTATGGGTTGCACTTCCAGACAAAAAGAGCTTTTTTATTCCCCAGTCTCAAAATCTTTATATCGTAATCAGCGGTCAGATTATTCGTATTAATTCAAACGGCAGATTTTTTCCCCTTTGGGAAGATGCATACGTTCCAACCGTTATCGTTTCCAAATCGCCCTCGGGCGGCGGTGTTCTTCACGAAGAATATAATCTGCTTTCAAGCCGTTGGAAAGAACAGTTTCTCGCGGACGGGGAGAGCCTTTCTTTCAAGCTGGAAAAATCGGGATTGACGGATATTGTTTCCGTTTCTATTCGTGATGAAAACGGAGAGTTTCAAGCTGTTGATGAAGACAAATATACAAAAGACCTTGAAAAAGGTATTGTTACCTTCCTTTCTCCACCCGAAAAACCACTTGTTTCAGGAATGGACAACGTTTTGATTCAAGCTATGAAAGAAGACGAATGGAAAAGAAACAAAGATATGCTTTTTGGTTGTTCTGTTTGCGTTATATACGGTGAAAACGCAAGAAACGACAGACTGTTTCTTGGAGGAAACAAAGACCATTTGGGAATGGATTTTTACAGCGCTGCTGGGGATTTTTCGTATTTTCCTCATATGAACTATTCAAAGCTGTCTCACAAAAACATAAATGGGTATTCAGTTTTTAACGGTTCTCTATATACCCATTTTGAAGAAGATTTTTCGGGTGAATCTCTCGTTATAAAGAGAGACGGAAACGAAAAAGGAGAATTTGTTATAACGGACAAGTTTTTTGCTCCACCTATCGTTTCGCCTCATACGTCTCTTTCTTTGGACGGGGAAGGAATTTTTCTCACTCGAAAAGGCGTTTTTGGAATTACGGTTTCAGACGTTACTAAAGAAAAGGTTTGCCAACAGAGAAGTGCATTTTTGGGTGATGTTTTCTCTTCATTTTCAACAGAAGAGCTTGAGGCTGCACATTCCGTTATATTCGGAGATTTTTATCTTCTTTCTATTGGCGATAAATGCTTCGTTCTTGACGGTGCGAGAAAAAGCTATTTCAGCGGTACACCTCTTTGTTCATTTCAATATGAATGTTATTATCTTGAAAATATCCCCGCAAGAGTTAGCTGGACAGACGGAAAAAGGCTATTTTTCGGTGATTCAAACGGAAACGTTTTCGTGTTTTTTGAAAACAAAGAATCTGTTTTGTCCTATACTGATGACGGTGAAAAGGTGGTTTGCTATTTCGATACCGTTGATGTAAACGGCGGAATATTCTTCAAGAAAAAAACCTTCCTTTCCGTTTCTGCAAAAATTGGTTCATTTCTCAACACGGGCGTTAAAATTTACGCAAGGTCAAAGGGAAAATGGCACGAAGAACCCATTTATGACAGCAAGGGAAGAGGCAGATATTTCCATTTTGGTCTCGTTGATTTTGAAGCCGTTAGCTTTTCCTCAAACAGAAGTGAGGTTACCCTTTGCGGAAAGGTGAGAATCAGAAACACAGATTCCGTCCGTTTCAGGCTTTTGAACGATAAAGCAGAGCCTTTTTCTCTCGTTGCTTTTGGAACGGAATTTCATAGAAAAGGAAATTATATATACTGACAAAGCCAATTGCAAAGGCAAAGTGATATACTGACAAAGCCGATTGCAAAGGCAAAGTGATATATTGACAAAGCAGATTGCAAAAGCAAAGTGATATACTGACAAAGCCGATTGCAAAAGCAAAGTGATATATTGACAAAGCCGATTGCAAAGTCAATATTGATGTAAAATGCGGTTTTACAATTGGCAATATACTAACAGAAAAGGAGAAAACGTATGATTGAAAATATTAAAACTATAACAGAAACAGAAATTGATGAAAACGGAGTTTGTTCCGCACCCGATTTTTTGGAAGGAACACCCGAAGAAAACAAAAAAGTTTTCGATAAACTTTGTAGAAACATAATTATTCCAAAACTAAACGCTTTCATTGAAGAAGCGGTTATTCTTGAAAAAGCCGTTTCAGAAAATGCTAAGTTATCTCTTGGAGCAAAATCCCTTGCTGAGTCTCTTTCAAAAGCTGTTGGGGATATATCAACAATAGAGGCTTCGGGAAACAACGTTTCTGAAAAAATTAACACCCTGAGAGGTTTTCTCGTTCAGCTTATCAATGACCTCACTCAAAAGGTTGGAGAGCTTGACAGACTTGATTTTTTTGCAACAACCGTTGTTAACGCTTTAAATTACTTATACGATATGATAACCTCAGAGGCTATAAGCTATGCTCCAAAGCTACCGAAACCGTCTGAAAACAACTTTATGAAAATATTCAGAGTTTTTGACCTTGAAGACAAAAAACACAAGTTATATATTTGTAAAGTGAAGTTTCCAAAGGAAACGGGACTTTCAACAGACGCCGTTTGTGGGAGAATTTATTTTGATCCATTTCTTCTCAAAGAAAGGTTTTCCGCTTTCAGAGCAAAATATATTGATTCTTTTTCGTCTTCTTCGGAATTGAAGCAATACGTTGACGTTTTATCTCTCGTTTCTAAGGCGGATAAAACTGAAACAGCCTCTATTCGTATTATTTATTCAACAGCTCTTGACGGATACGCTTTAGGCTTCTACAAAAACGGAGAATTTACAAGCATCTGGGCATCAGACAATTTTGAACTTGACGGAATAAGTTATAATTATGGGTTTAGCGGAGAAACGTATACAGACCTCGGAAGTGGGTTTGCTATTGAAAACATTATGCCCGACATTTCGTGGCTTCTCAACGCTGAGAGCTTTCAAAGCGTTTTCTATTGGGAAGAGCTTGGAATGGATCAAGATGCTTTTGACGTTTCCGTTTCAAAAGCGGGAAGATATTCAACTATTAGTTTTTCCTTTGGTGATGAAGTGAAAAGCGTTGTTATTGAAGACGGAATAAACGGATATTCTCCCAAAAAAGGCGTTGACTATTTCACTGAACAAGAAATTGACTTGCTTTCTTCTTCCATTGAAGAAAATCTCAGAGTGGATATTGCTTCTTCCATTGGGTTAAAGCCCGAATTTGCAAACGATATTTCTGAATGTACTGACACCTCAAAGCTATACGTACTTCCAGACAATTTCATATACGCATATCTGAAAAAGCATATTCTTCACCAACCAAACTTTTTCGATTTATCCAACGGTTCACAGCTCAACGTAAGAGTGAACAGCTCAAACGCCGAGGTTGCTCATAACGGTTTTGCTTTTACGGGTTTTATTGACGTTGTTCCAGAAAGTCCGTATGAAATGACCGTTAAAGGCGTTACACTTATGAACGTTTACGATATGGCAATATTTATTTGTTTATACGATTCAAACAAAAATATGATTGGCAGGACGATAATAACCGAAACGAATCTTGAACAGACAGATGGAAAATACACCGTTGATTTACATAGCAAGGCTTTTTCTGAGTATCCTCAGACAGCATATATTAAGGTGGGATTGGGAATAAAAGATTCTGCTGTAACTTCAGCTGACGTTGAAAATCTCGTTATTAATCTTGAACCGAAAAACTATTCTGAATATTCCTACGTTTGGGCAAACACAAACCACTCTTTCGTTCCAACGGAATATGATGATGTTATCGCTTCTCTTTCAGACTCTATAAACGAAAACAAAGAAGAAATTTTCGCTCTTAAAAACAAAGCAGAAGCGGATTCAACTTTATTTTACCATTCCTATTGGGCAGATGATGTTTCAATTGCCGTTAAAAAGATTAAAGAGAAAAAAAGGGCTGCGGGAATAAACTCTGTTTCTTTTGCCTTTTTCTCTGACAATCATCAGCGTCTCGGAGATTCTTGCGCTTTAGTTGGAGACGTTGTTAAAAAATGCGGTATTCCCTTTGCTTTCTTCTGCGGTGATTCCATAAGCAGTGGATATATCGATTCAAAAGAGCTTATGATCGAACAAGAAGAAAACTTCGCAAAACTAACTAAAGCTATTCCCGAAAACAGATTTTGCAGGGCGCTTGGAAACCACGATGGATATTATCTCACCTCAGACCTTGAAAAGTTTTATCTCCCTTGGGAAGAAAGATACGGAATTTTCTTCGCTCCTCTCTCAACAGCTCAAAACAAGGTTTTCGGCGGAGACGGAACGTATTATTACGTTGATGATATTGCTTCAAAAACAAGATTTATCGTTCTCAATTCCGTTTGGTTTAACTATAAAACAAACGATGACGGAACAATAAACAATAGTGATTATTCAGGTTTTGGAAATGAACAGATTTTATGGCTCAAAGACGTGCTTCTCAATTTACCGCAAGATTATGAGGTTGCTTTTATCTCACATTCTCCCATTTCCAACAACGACCACAGCTCTATAAGAGATGCACATATCGTTCAAGGAATTGTAAACGCATTCATAGACGGGAGCGAATATCAAGGAGAATATTCCTCTGCTGTTGATCCCGAAAATAACTGCTCTGTTTCTGTTTCCTTTAGCAAGAAAGGTAACGTTATCGGTTGGTTTGCAGGGCACGTTCACCGTGATTTAATTCTTTCTGCTGATGCGAAAACATCTAATCCCTTTAAATTCAGATGCGTTACCATAACGTCTGATGCTAATTTGTCCTACGACACAAATGAGCCTGAACGTGATTTAAACGGAACAACGGGACACGCCATAGACTTTGTTACCGTCAACAAAACAACGGGTGAGGTTTTCATAACAAGACTTGGCGTTGGAAACAACAGATCGTATTACTATAAATAAGGGGGACGGAAATGTATATAACGCCTGAAAATATAATAACCTTTGGTGCGGTTCTCGGCTCTCTTTCTGCAATTTTTACCTTGCTTTTTGCTCTATACAAAAGATATTTGAAGCAAAATAAACAAGCGGACGAAATTAAATGTATTAAGGAAGAACAAACTCTTATATTTTTCGCACTTCTTGCGTGTCTTGACGGTCTTTGTCAGCTCGGTGCAAACCATACTGTTCCCGAAATGAAAAGTAAGCTGGAAAAGTATCTCAACGAGAACGCACATAGGTAGAGGCAATAGGCAATAGGCAATAGGCAATAGTGGACGGGGGAGAAGGCAATAGGCAATAGGCAATAGTGGACGGGTGTAGGAGGCAATAGGCAATAGGCAATAGTGGGCGGGGGTAGGAGGCAATAGGCAATAGGCAATAGTGGA
>JAZNJM010000069.1:0-32658 GCA_045578045.1 Eubacteriales bacterium
CGTCAAACATTCTAACGTATAGCAACAATAATATACCCGCCAAACATTACAACGTATATCGGCAACAACGCACCCGTCAAACATTCTATCGTATATCGGCAACAACGCACTAGTTAAACATTTCAGCATATAACAGCAATAAGCTCCTGACGAAAATTGACAGAGAGCGAAAACGTATAAAATAAAACATTCAAAGGTTATAGAATAGTCTTCAAAGGTTATAGAATAGTCTTCAAAGGTTATAGAATAGTCCTCAAAGGTTATAGAATAGTCCTCAAAGGTTATAGAGTAGTCTTCAAAGGTTATAGAATAGTCCTCAAAGGTTATAGAGTAGTCTTCAAAAATTATAGAATAGTCTTTAAATATTTTTATTCCATAATAGAAAGGGAAAGTTTTAACTTTGAAATCATTTTGCCCACAAATACATTTTAATATTTTCAGTAGCACAATATTCTCAATAGTATAGTATACTTTGCACATTTTTGAAACACTTTAGAAACTTTTAGTAATAAAATGGAAATAAGTGAGTTATTAAATTTAGTTATATAGAATTTTGCTCAACCATAAAACAAGTTATAAGTTCTATTATTGTTTTAGAAAATCACGATTAACTAATGTTTTTCCTCAAAAAAAGTTAAAAAAGCACTTGACAAATCTACATCTATGTGTTATCATAAATACATCAACAAAATCTTGTTGTATCCCATACCCATAGGAGATTGATACGAGTAGCCATTGCGTTGATGGTTATCGCTAAAAAATGGTATCCCATACCCATAGGAGATTGATACGTTTTAGTGTATCCCGTTAAGCCAAACCAACCTTTTGTATCCCATACCCATAGGAGATTGATACTTATTGGATGACTAGTGGCTCATTTTTTCTTGGAATTTAAGAGTATCCCATACCCATAGGAGGAAATGATGAAAAACAAACTAAAAATACTTTTCGCACTTCTGCTCGTTGCATCGATTGCTCTGTCGGCTGGTTCTTGCGGAAACAATAACACCACAGATACAAACAATGCCTCTACATACAGCTCCTCGTTGGATAATTCTATCACTGATAATTCATCTATAAATAGCAACGATGGTATTATAAAGTTAGATAAATTTCAACAATTTGAAAAAGGGTTATCTGATAAACAAATCGAATTTGAAATCATCCAAAAAATGGGTTCTATGGTTGGTGCAAAAGAGGGGTATGGTTACAGATTCAATGATGGTACGTCTGTAGAATTATATCTTTTTGATAAAGAGTCAGATGACTATGGAGAAGCCATTAAAACCAATAAAATATATGTAGAATCTTTTGGTATAGCTATGAATGTTGTTTTTAATGACGATATATGTATTTACTATAATGGCGAAGTTGCTAATAAATCAGATATAGAAGCGGTTTTCGCAGGACTTAAATAGCATAAAAAGCGGTTAGAGGTGTAAATCTTTTACCGCTTTTTTATATTTTCAGTGCAGACAAAAAACATCTCTATTGTTTATATCACATAAACACCCACTCCGAACCATTTCATGTGTTGGCCGTAATTCTGCATCTATATTGTTTATATTATAAAAACCAAAAAATTCTCTTAATTCAAAATGCTTTAAGTATTTAAATTGTTATACTTCTTTATAATTTCTTAATATATATGCAACAATTCGTAATAATAATTTTTAAATATTAATTGTAAATTTTAGTTATACGAAAATTTGCTCAACATAAATATTCATAATCGCTTATATAACAGCTTAGAAAAATAGGATTAACTAATGTTTTTCCTTAAAAAAAGCTAAAAAAGCACTTGACAAATCTACATCTATGTGTTATCATAAATACATCAACAAAATCTTGTTGTCTCCCATACCCATAGGAGATTGATACGTAGATTTAACACCTATTTCTTGTAAAATTGCTTCAATCGTATCCCATACCCATAGGAGATTGATACGAAAAGTGTGGTTCCATTATTGATCACTTTGAATTTTGACTCGTCGTATCCCATACCCATAGGAGATTGATACACTTCATCTGAAACCTCTATTGAGATCTCTCCAAAGTATCCCATACCCATAGGAGATTGATACTACTTGTATTGTATCTTTTGGAACGTATATTTTGGTATCCCATACCCATAGGAGATTGATACTTTAATTCTTCGTCTGTTCCGCTTATTGCGTTTTTTAAGTATCCCATACCCATAGGAGATTGATACCATATTAGCATAAGCTACACCGATTCGAATTCTCATATGTATCCCATACCCATAGGAGATTGATACGTTTTCTGCCTTCTTTGCAGGATACACCATCGCTATGCTGTATCCCATCCCCATAGGAGATTGATACCTTGAGAAGTCGTAGTCAGCCTTTAAAGCCTTGATAGTTTCGTATCCCATACCCATAGGAGATTGATACGTTATAATATAAAATTGCCTATTTACGTTTTTTGGTATCCCATACCCATAGGAGATTGATACACAATTGATGTCAGTTTTGTATTCGCAATCGCAAGTATCCCATACCCATAGGAGATTTCTATATTCAAAAATTGAATACAAAAAAATCCCCTTGGGGTAGTCTTGATTTTTTCAAGTGCCTACCTCAAGGGGATTATGTTTATTTTTTTATTTCATTTTATAGTTCAAAGGCAATCTTCAAACTTCGAATCTCGCCTCTAAGCAATCAATAAAATATGCTTTCCACCTTATCAATATTTGATGGAAGCAATGTATTTATATAAACGCGGAATTATGATAAGAATGTTTTTGGCCGAATTTAATTTACAGAATTATGATAAGAATGTTTTTGCCTGAATTTAATATTCAGAATTATAATAAGATTGTTTTTGGCTGAATTTAATTTACAGAATTATGATAAGAATGTTTTTGGCTGAATTTAATTTGCGGAATTATGATAAGAATGTTTTTGCCTGAATTTAATATTCAGAATTATAATGAGGGTATTTTTGCTAATTTTAATATGTGGAATTATGGTTGGGATATTTTTGCTAAATTTAATATGCGAAACGTGAAAGCAAAATCAAAAAGCTAAGTAGTTTTGTTTTAGTTTTCATAAACTTTTATTATTTTTTAATTTTAATAAGCGGTTCATTTACTGATAAAATCAAATGAACCGCTTTTATTTTCATTTTAAATTGTTAGTCTATGCCCAAGGATCATCTGAAACGGGGATTCGAACATCAGAAAGACATTGAATTTCAACTAAGAACCATTGTCCTGTAGAAGGCTTTTTCCTTAGTTTTATGGAACGTGGATTATCCGCCCCGCCACTTGTAACATACATAGTTGCCCAGTTTTCCTCTGGATAGGAATATGGATTATCATTTACCGAAATTATATAAGGCGTGGAAGGTGTGTAGTTGTTTTGCGGTGTTGCACCAGCGAAGAAAGAACGAGCTTTATACGCTTTTCCCGTTAAACGTTCTTTGATAAACTGTTTTTCATAGTTGCTGACTTCTTCAGGACCTTTCAAGAAATTCAACATTTCCAAGGCATCCTCGGGGCTTTTCTCATAACGACAAAGTGCAACGAGAGTTAAAGCTGTTGTTTTAAAAGGTGAATCCAAAGTTGCCTCAGGCAACGCCTGAAGCTCTGAAAGATTTTCAGGAAGCGATGAAAAGGTGAATGTTTCTTTTTTTGACGCGTCAAAATTACTCATAGTTTTTTTCCTCCTTAAAATAACGTCTTTGCCTTTTTAGAAACTCAATGTTCGTCTGCGAGTAGTATATATTTGAGATTAAATACATTATTATGTTCTCAGTTTTTGCCACACCGCTGCTAACATTCTTACGTCATTCATTGCATCGTGGCTTTCAAGATGAAGTCCGGAAAGCTCCGACATATCAACGTCTGTATTATATCCTTTTGCCACCAACAACGTTGAAAGATCGTGTAGCGGAAACGGGCCTTCAAAAGTTCGTTCAGAAACGTTATGCATTACGCAAGTATTAAACAACCTTGCTTCAACTGGGTATGGAACATATGAAACGCACTCCGCACCAGACTTATGTTCAGTCCAAAAGCTCCAGAACGCTTCAAGAAGCTCATATTCAGTTTTATATTTCACATAAGATTCAGAAAGATAAGGATATACGTTTTCTTTTACCCACTCTGTTTCTATTTCAGATTCGGTAACAGAAACAGAAGCATAAAATTCTGTTTCTGTTCCGTTTTCATCAATAGCAAGAGCAGCTACGCTTAAAAATTTTCCGTATAAACCATCAGTTTCAGCATCAACGAAAAAATATTTCATAATATTCTATAGCCTTCTCCTATATACTATTTAATTACTATTGCCTCTGGGATAGCTCCCTCTTCGATTATTTTTATTTTTATTTTTTGCTGTGGTTTAACTTTTATTTTTTGCTGCGATTCAACTTTATCTTTGAGTTTTACCGTAAGTTCTTTTTTGCCAACTGCAAGAGTTACCAAATTTCCCATGGGATTCTTGACAATACATTCGTAGCTTTCGCCCCTCTTTGGTGTTATCTCTTCGTTTTTTTCTTCTTTGGAAGTATACACTACACTTTCTTTCTGCTTTCCTTGTTTTGAAGGATTTTTATTTTGAAAATTATTTTTTCCATAACCGCCTTGATGCCCAGAGCTGTTATTTCGCTGTTCATTTCTTCCTTGATGACCAGAGTTGTTATTTCGCTGTTCATTTCCGCCTTGATGACCAGAATTGTTATTTCGCTGTTCATTTCTTTCATTTCCGCCTTGATGAACGGCTCTGTTGTCATTCTGATCCTCTTGTACTCTCACGCCCATTCTATTATAGTCTGCTTCTCTGTCATCTGCGTTTAAATTGTCAGCAAGGATAAGAGATTCCAATTCAGCAAGTGCACCATAACCAACGTTTGTTTTAGCGCCAATACCCAAGACTTTCAGAATGTTCTTAAAAAGTTCTTTCTTTTCCGTTGCCTCAATTGTTTTTTCACCTATAACAGAATCTGAAAGGTTAAATCGAAATTCAAAAACAACGTTTGGAAGAATTTTAGTTATCATAACAGGAACAGGATTTTTTGTAGGATCATCGCCATGAGAGGTGATATATTCACTTGAAAGCAGCTTCTTTTTATCATCTGTTCTTATAACAAATTTTACCACAGCATCAAAGAATACGTCAACACCTGCACATTTCTCATTGTCATCACCAAAAATTGATTTTTCCAAAAGATTCAAGTCAACGTCTTTCTTTGTTTCCGGAAGAAGTGATGTTATTAAATCTTTATGCTCAAACGCACTTCTCAGAACACCTTTAACAGAAGTTGCAGGATAATATGGCTGTCCCGATACGAAATCGAAAGAAAAACCGCAGTTTATGTCGTTATCAAGTCCTTCTATTCCCGTTCCATGAGTATAACCTATACCTATAATTGCACCAGGATAGGTTGTTTTCAAATCGAAACAATGTTCTTTTTTCACGCACGGATTTTCTACGTAATCGTCCTTATAATAAAAATCCGCTTCAAACAAAGCTTTATTTTTACCTTCAAGAGATTTTTTCATTTCGTCAAGAAAATGATCTTTATTAAAATCGGGACGACTTGTATTATCAAAAAAATCATAATAGGTTTTATTAAACAAAAGATTAAGGTTAGTTTTCATACATACCTCACTTTTTTTCAACAAGTTCAAAAGCATTCATAGCTAACTTCAATGCTAAAGAAGCGTTTATAAAGTCATCTTTCATTTTATTAATCTCCGCTTTATCAGTTTTGTTTATTATTTCTTCAGCTATTTTCTGAGCTGATTTCCAACTATTATCTGTGATATTTGTGATATAATACATAGTTTCAAGAAGTGCGTGTCGCTCTACCTTTGCACCCGCCTGCTGACTGAAGAATGCAACCGCCGCTTTGAAGCTACCCATTGTTACAGCCGCACCAAAAGATGATATATGACTTCTGAAAGTTTTTGGGATCGTTCCATAATAGTTCTTTTTTCCATCAACTATCTTTGGAACTTTCTTATTATTTTCTTCCATTTCACAATCCTGAATATTACATTCTGTCATATTCAATGCTCGAAGAGCCTTTGGAAGATATTCTTCAACTTTTCTTTTATTCATAATACACCTCCAACTACGCCTTAGGCTGCAACTCGAATTTGCAATAACCATATCCAACCGAAGCGTTACCGCCAATTTGGATATATTGTTCATTTAAGAAACTTTGAATATCTAATTCACAGTCTGATGTTTTTAATATTACACAATAAAATCTACTATGGCGCGGAACAAATTCTTCATACCAAAGGTTAGTATCTTTTAAATTATTTCTCGCTATAACAGGAAGCGCATATTCTTCAAGGTTGCTTGATACGGCAAAATCTCCGCCCAAAAGCTTTTTAAGTTTTGGAATTATTGACTCTTCTTTTATTTGAATCAGCGTCTCTCCTTCTATATTAGATTTTTCAGGAACATTAGGATCAAAAGAACAAATAAACTTTTTGCCTTTTAATTCATCTTCAATTTTTTTAATATCATCAATTGTTATTTCAACAGACAAGCCAAAGCCATTCAACATATCAACGTATTCCCTCAAAAGCCTTGTTGAAGTTACGTTTACGTATGTATCATATCCGCAAGATCTGAGCGGTCTGCTAAGTAAATAAGCATTTATAAATCTATACGAACCAGAATTTTCCGTCATACCAGTTTCAAAAGGCTTGTTATTTGCTGGTTTTCCAAACGCCGATTCGATCAATTTTATATCTATTTCATTTAATTTCTCTTTTTCATTTAATTTCTCTTTTTCAATATGCGATTTTATAGCTCCTTTAATTCCAGAAGCATGAATGATCGGCTGATTCGTTAAAGGATCTTTTTCAACCTCTTTATCAACAATATTATAATTTATATCTCCAGCTCCAACGTGAAGATCTGTTATTGCGTCAACATAATATACGAATTTTTCCATTTTTATTCTCCTATAATATAAATAAATTGATTATATCCTATTTGTTTAGCGTTTTTTTGTTCATTGGTTATATTGGTCCAATTATCTTTAATTTCAGTTGCTTCACTAACGATATTTGAAGCTGTTTCAAAGTCATCCATTGGAATAAACACACTTCCCGCTTTCACAAGTCTATGAAGCGTTGAACCTCTTGCGTATCCTTTTTCATTAGTATAAAAGCTTCTGTAATCCTTCGTTTGAACAATTGCCATTTTCATTTTATCGTAAAGATTGGGGCCGGAAAGCATATCGCTAACGCAATAAATGCGATCTACCCCGACTTTTTTCAAGTTAAAGGCTGATTGTATTTTCTCATTAATTATATTGTTATACCCCTTATCATCATTAACCTCTTCAAACCTCACGTAAAAAGGCACTTTTCCTTGCCCAAGCATAACCGTTTCAGTTGCATTGTCGGGAATACTGTTTTCAATTTTAGCAAACACGCAGAAGGAGTATCCTTTTTTAAGACATTTATAAGCTTTTTTAAAAAAAGCATTTTCTTGGTCTTTAATTCCAATACCGATTCTAACATCTGTTTCGAAAAGCTCTTCTTCAAGATGACCATCTTCTAAAGACATAAATGAATCTGCTAATCCATATTTCACATCATAATCAGCTAAATATAAAGTCTGACCATTTGAGGATTTTATTGATTTATATTCCTTCATAGGAGTATAATACTTTCTTTTTTCTTTACCTTCTCCCCTTTTTTCTGGATTTGAGCAATTATGGTCAAAAGGTGTTTGAACAAAAAGCTCGTTTCCTCTATTAATGAAAATCGGAGATACGCTTTTAATTTTGCCAAAAGACTGAATAGTACCACCATCCATATTAAAGCCTTGTTCTCCAACGGCGTCCACATTTTTCGCGTCAGACAATTCAGAAAACTTCTTTATAGGAAGCAATATATATCTCAACGCTCCCAAAATTGTGCTTTGAGAAGGCATTTTTTCACCCTCTATAAAATACGGACTGTCTTTCTGTTTATTGTAAGAAAATCTTTTTTCGTTCCCGAAGAAATACGCTCCCGAGGGAGTAAACGTAATTTTATATTCCGCCATCTTGATTTCCCCCTGCTGTTGTCTCTTTATCTTTTTCAACAAAAAACTTCATTAATCTCAACGTTTGCCCCAGCGCTTTTGCATTGCTATTCATCGTTTTATGGTTTTCTAAAACTCTAATACCACCTTTTAAATAGTTTTTATAATAAAAATTGGGCAATTCTTCATGAAGAAATTTTTCGCTTATTGCAATTTGTTTAACTCCATCAAAGGTGTTTTTAAACACGTTATTAATCATCTTTTCAACATTTTCGATCTTTGATTTGGTTTTAGCAATCATCGCATCATCGTTTTTAATCATTACGCCGACATTTTTTATCGTTGAATAGCCATTTTCAATCGCTGAATCAACGTTTCCAATCATTACATCAGAATTTTTTATTGCCGCCCCATCGTCATTAATCATCACATCAAAGTTATTAATAGTAACGTTAACATTTTTAATTATTACATCAACGTTTTCAATCATCGCTTCATCGCTTACGGAGTTTATTAATTTTTCAAAATAAAGTATTTTCTGCGAAGCAGAAAGCAAAAATGTTTCCGTATCGTCTTTAGTTGAATGAACGCTGTTTTGAATTATTTTATCAAGAAGCGTTGAGAAGTTTTCCAAAGAATTCTTCTCTCCATCGCCTTTCATATTTATCAAAAGCTCTTCGCTTTGACCTGAATGTTTAAGAAGCTGGACAGCTATACAATTTTTAACATTTCCATTTGCGTTTTTAGCAACGCCAAACAACAAATCCGCCGACATCTTTATCGCTTCATAAAGAGGATATTTAATATAGCAAATTAATGCTCCAAACGAAAGAGAAGGAACATCTTTAATTTTTTTACTATCTGATTGATTTCTGTTTTCTTCTTCAATTTCGACAATATATTTCCCAAATTTTTCCTTAAAAGTATCGTTTACATCTTTCATCAAGCCAAAAACAGTGCCTTTTGTCGTAGACGGTGCGACATTTTTACAATCATATGCCGAAAGTTGATCATCTGTCTCTTCTTTTGATTTTTTCTCTAAAACTTCTCCTTCACATGGTACTATCGCCAAAAGATCGTCTCCACCTGCAAATATCGTTATACCGCCATACGAATTAACACGATTTGCAACCTCTGAACAGTATTCCAAACAAGTTTTCGAAAATTCACGGCACTCACCATCATCTTTTAAATTGCCAAGTATTTTACTCATATTATCGCCATCTGCTCTTAAAATGCAATAATATTTATGTTTTTTATAACTTTTATCTATACCTTTTTCTGCAATTTCCGGAAGTCCTTTAAAAACAATCTTTCCTCCATCATCTAAAACAAGATTCCATTTTTTTAAGGTTTCATTGTCATCTTCCGCTATCCCCATAAACGAAGCCGCTACCGATTTAACATTTTCGTTTCTGAGATACTCTCTCACAGGATGCGTCTCTTCTACTCGTCTGAAAACCTTTGGTAATTCTAAGCTATCTAACATTCTTCCACAATGAAGAATTACACTTTCTTTTGTTTTTTCATCGTCAGAACTATATTTAAATTCAAATTCACAAGCGTTAACCATAATATACTCTTTGAAGGCTTCAATTATTTCCATATCAGCCTTTTCTGACATTGGAATTGAATACAATTTTTTTGCAACGTCTTCTAAAACCTCGTTTTTAATATCGTTAATCCCTTTTAAAGCATCATTCGAACTTTTCCATAAAGTGTCTTTTTTCTTCCAAGATTCTACGTTGCACTTAAAAATAATATGGTCGTGAAATAGTCCAACACCATCATTTCTTTCCATTAATAAATTATAAAGTTCTACCTCTTTTTTATCAGGAATGAATGGCGAAACAATATCTTCAACGTCAACACCATTTTCCAAAAGTTTTTCACATATTTTTCGGCAAATATAAGAAAACATATAGCTTGAAAGCCACAGTGCACTTGGCTTGTCCATCAAAGCCATTGTATCCCCAATCGGACCTATTGTTACTGCTATGTATTTATTATTGGACATTCTATTCCCCCCATTTGCAATTTAGCAACAGTAATATTATTCAAACGGTCATATCCTTTTCCAAGCAAGGGCTCATTAATCTTATTATTACTTTCCGCCCAATTCGTTTCCTTTTCTCTACACTCTTTCCAAAATTCAACAAACTTACCAAAGAATGCTTCAGGGTCAAAAGAATCAGGCGTGCTCAACCAATGACACTTGCCAAGAAATCTTGCGACTTCTTCATAATTTTTATTTTTTATTATTCTTTTAAATTCGTTTTTGTCTGTTTTTGTTAAGAAAAAGAACACTTGTGAAAGCATAGTTTTATAACTCTCATCAAGAAGAAAATAAATACATTTAAGATCGCCCCGAGTGAACATTTTAATCTGAACAGGACTCTTAAATCGCTTAATACCATTGTCTGTTTTTATATTCTCCGCAGACGCAATAACGCTTTTTTTTCCATCACTTTCTTTAATTTTTGTTCCATGAAAATGAATCACTTCGATGTTGTTTGCTTCATATTGAGGACAAAGTATTCCAGAGTTATTCGCCTTTATTATCTCTTTTTTTCTTTTGTCCAATTTTAACGAACAACGCGTATCATCCTTAAACTCATACTTATCAGCCAATCCCATCATCGCTCTCACAAACTTGTAGTTTACTTCACTTGTGCACGAATTATATCTATACTTGAATTTTTCAGGAATTAACACACTACTTTCCGAGACAATATCAAAATAATTTCCCCCTTTACTACGCTCAACAAGTTCATACCTCTTCGGCGAGATTGCTTTTATCACGTTTGCTTTAATAAAAGCTTTATCACTTTTGCACCCTTCATAAAATCTCGTTCTTAAAAATCCCTTTATTATCGCTGATTTGTTTGAATACTTCCCTTCTTCGTTGGGATCTATCACACCTATACGGGGATTATTATAATTATATATTTTTGCTGATGTAAAACACGTTGAGTTCACACCGTTTTTCATTATGCTATAAACTGTTAATGCTGATTTAAAAAAACATTTCATTCGACTTTCCAAATCATTTTCCACAGTATTTCCTAACGTTATCTTCAGCACCGCTCTTTTGTCGTTTTTAAAGGTTTCAACTATATTTTTTGTCTTTTCCATTGAAGAAGTATTATTTTCACAATATGAAACTACATTATTGTTGATTTCGCTAACCAAAAAACTTCCAAATCCTTTAGACTGACGACAGCCAAAATTGTTCAGCAAGAAAAATTCACATATATTACCATTTATCTTTTTTAAAAGGTCTGGAAAGAAACAAACGATTGTCATTTCAACATCTTGAAAAATTATTTTTTTTTCTAGGTTTCCTTTTCCCATATTCCCAAAATAAAACTTATAATCTTTTATATCGCCAACATTTTTTTTATTCCCAATGGTTCTGAATCTTATTTTGTAGTTGAGGGCAGTTTCACAGATTTCGCTTTTTTTGTCTTTTTTATATCCAACAAACCAGCTTTGGTTGTTTTTTTCTTCTTCCTCAAGTTTTTTCAAAATAAACTTATCCAGCTTAGGTTTTACTTCTGACGCTCTGAGAGTTGCACCATACTGATCGTGCTGAAAATGGATGTATGGTGTTTGCTGTTTCAACTTAATTATTAATTCGTATGCACTCATTTGTTCTCCTCCTTATTGTTTTTAACATGAATTAATATGTATATTTTAATCTATTTTTCGTTATTGACAGTTTATGACGGCAATTATGACATCACTCTTGTTTTCGTGAGCTTCATTTTCATCAGTATTATCTGATTTTTCAGAGGTTTCAGAGGTTTTAGAAGTTTCAATTGTTTCCAAATATTTCTTGATGGCCTCCCATTCCTGTTTTTCCAAGGAATCATCTGAAAAATCTTTAATTTTCAATTCTCCAAGGGCAACGAATAACTCCCTCTCGCTCTCCGACATTTTTTTCTTTTTTTCAGAAAGATTAATTACAAAATCACTGTTCTTGTTTATAATTTCATTTAACTTTTCTTTTGTAGGCTTTAAGAAAAGCATATCTTCCTTATTGTTGTCATTTATATGCTTGAGACTCTTCATAACACCATACTGCTTATCAAAACTTGAAAGAGCTTCTTCCCAAGCGTTACGTATTTTAGGCTCAACTTTACTCCAATTATCACGTCCTACCCATCCTATAAACGCATGATAATAAAAATATCTGCTTCTGGCGTTATTTCTTGTGAAATGAACAATCCATTTTGCCCAAAACATTCTCCTGAGTATTTTTGCCGGACATCCGATAAAAACAGGCGTTTTCACACGAGAACTAAAAAAATTTAAAACTTTGTTTGAAGAGGATTTAAACATATCACTTTTTCCTCCTATAAATCATCATAATAATAAACCATATCAATAATCCCAAGCAAGCAAAAGAACCCAAAACTGAAATAATTTCAAAGCAGGATAGTTCGCCACTCTCTGTTTTCCCGAAAAATATTTTTGCTGTTTCTACTCCATCTGCAATAAAGCTCACTAACGCCATTATAAGAGCAATTGATGCAAGAACAGCACCGCCTTTGTTAAGTCCAAAATCAAGATTTGTATTAGCAGCGGAATAAAGACTATCCATCTGTTCTTTAAGGAACGTGCGTTCATCTTCAATGAAGAAAAACTCCTTAAGCATTTCATAAAGCTCTATCCCCTGCTCTTGCGATGTTACTTCTTTGAGACTAAGTTGGTCAAGGAAAGCGACAAATCTCTCCTCAAGGTTGAGAATATCGCCAATTGTCGAGGTTTTTATTTTTTTTCCATTTTCTTCAATATGCTTTGATATTTCGGCAATTTCACGCTGAAAATTAATTAGTGAAGCCCTTTGAGCCAAAGCGAGATAAGAAAGCTCACAATACATAGTTAAAATGTTGTTCATTGTATTTTTATCGGTGGTTGCAGCAACGAAACTTTGATGTGCAACACCATAAATAGTCCCATAGTCCAGCCAACGTTTATAAATGTGTTTTTCAATAAGTTCATCACGCATTTCTTTGTTCTGACAAGAACAAGCATTCTCTCTATCCACAAAAATAAACTCGTAAAGGTCTTTTGCCTTTTCATCCGACAATTTATACGGATATTCACCTTTGTTTTTTTTAGTAAATCTATCAACACCTTCTTCATCAACTATAAGAGAAACCACAAACATTCGATCATCAATTGCAGGGTAAATATAAAATGTATTTCGATCGAAAATCTTTTTTGGATTGCTTGAAAACTTAATATCCGTACCAAATCCTATGATATTTTTGATAAAGTCGCAAATATGGGTTAACGATACTCTGGAATATATTTCCTCAACACTTGATATGCTTGAAGAAAAGCTCTTGAAATTTTCAACAAAAGTTCCAACGCCATCTATTTCTACTGTGAGCTTGTCCGCACAGAGAATAAATCCAGTCTCATTAGGTAAAAACGGCAAAGTAATTCTTCTGCCATACTCATTTATGCTTTTAACAGCCGCAACAGTATTCTGGGCTTTAAACCCTTCTCCCCTTGGATTTTCACATTCAAAAATAAAAAGTGCAACACCTGTATTATATATTTTAAGGCGTATGCCATTCATATTAAGAGTATATTTTATACCATCTTTTTCAATTATGTATTTACCTTTATTCCTTACGTTAACGGGATTGAAACAAAAGTTTTTAACTATTCCGGACTCGAAACCATATACAGCTCTTCTTGCCGCAGGGTTGAAATATTGATATTCAGCATATATGAGCCTTGCATCATCCATAGATAATATGTTTTCATTAGGTGTCAATCTGTTTTCTGTTTTTATGTCAGTACATCTCCAATGAGGAGAATTGCAAAAAGGTTTGCAAAAACATTCAAAATCTTTTTTTCCCATATTCCATATAAACGGTAAAACAAACGTGTGATAACTATATACGGGCATACAATATCCTTTCTCACTTTTAACTTTTTATCGTCTTTTCTTTTTGAATATACTCCAAACGATGTTTAATAGTTAACCTTAACTTATTAAACCAAAAGACTATAACAAAAAACTTAAAACAACTATATAATCAACCGCTGATTCGCCAAAGTCCTTTTATAGCTTTAATAAATTTTTCATCAGAAGTATTTTTATCAAAACAAACAATATTAATTTTATATTCTTTAGCTCTTGGCTTCATATTTTTTGCATGTTCTACAGAAGTGGTTATTAATACTTTTTTTGCGTATTTTCCGCCAAATTTATCTGCTATTGAAGAAAGCTTATACAGTTCATCTGAAGAAAAGCTCCCATTTTTGCAAGAAATAAAAACAGGAACAAGTCCTTTCATAAGAACAACGTCTATTTCGTTTTTAACAGACTGTGGTTCTACTACAACGTTATTATCCCATGTGATGAAAACTCCTGTCAGAGCATCACTATAATAAGGCTCACCATTCTCTTTTAATGATTTAGCGGAATAAAAAATTTTAAGCTCAAGCACCTGCCCCGACTTTGTAAGACAACGTTTTATCTGCTGATTTTTAAATTTCAACTTCAATACTTTTTTATCGCAAAAACATTCATCAAACAATCCTGCCTTATCAAGACGTTTGAGAAAACCGACATCAAATTTCTCCGAAATTCCCCTTTGACTATAATGAGAATCCAATTTCCCACGGGAAACAGAAACAGTCAAATCATCACATTCACATTCTTTCGCCAAACACAAATAGGACAATTGAATGTTCCATTTTCTTGAATCACTCACACAAATTCGCCACATTTTTTCTAAATCCAAAAGAAAATCTTCTGAAAAATCCCATTCATAATAATCGGATTTATAATTAAGCAATCCATCGTAAAGCATAATGTTTTCTTCAAATGTAATTTTGGGTGGAACGTAGCCTTCAAAAACAACACCATCACAATCGCAATCGCTTATCCTTCCATCTCGAGCATTTATTCTATGTGCTTGAACACGTCCTTTATATTTTTCCAGAACAATCCCAACTGAAACAAGGTATGTGTCTTCCCCACCCGTTATATCTATTATACAAGGTTCATTTTCATTTTTCTCTATAATGAGCGAGAGTCTTTCCACGATATGTTCTACGTCATTTGACGATAACGTTTCGACAACAAAATCCGTTTTTAGATTTCTTTCTTTAAATATCCTTTTGTATTTATCAATATTTTGTGGGATTTTTCCATCACGCCCAAGGAAGACAACCTTATTCGGAGAGTATCCGAGTAAAGAACATATATTATCCGTATCATTTTTATCAAAAAGTTCAATACATGTCATTTTATTTTCCTTTTTCTTCAAAAAAATGCATATTTTTACATTTGTAATATTGTATCAAAAAAATTCTCTTTTGTCAACACATTTTTAAACATTTTTAACGAATAACACATTATTTCATTCTTTATTTTTAATAATTCAAGCCAAATCAGTTTTAAAAAAAGACAAAACATTCTTTTAAAACAATTTTTTCAAAACAACTATAAAATTATTGACAAAAATTACTTAGTATGATACCATAAGATAAACAGATGAATGTTATTATGACAAATAAAAAAAGGTAGTGTAAAAATATGAATACTTATTTTGAACAGCTAATGGAATTCAAAGGTGCAGACGAGTTAAAATCTCTTGTAAAAAGGTGGGAAATACTTTCCGAAAACATCAGAAGGACAGCTTTTGATCTTCCCATAGTGCTACCCGATCTGTTTGTTTACACCAAACCCGGATTTGGTAATACAAAGCTTCTTTCTCTCATTGCTGAATACCTCGATTCTAAGCAAAACCTTATGAGCTTTTATGGCGATGTGAAATTTTTTGAATTCAAGCTGGACTATTGCTCTCCCGAAAAAGAATTTACAGAGCTTTACCGCCTTATAGAAAGCACTCAAAAAGCTGCAGGGTTCAGAAACATATTCAAAGGTATTATCAGAATAAACGTAGACGATTGGGTTGGGCATCACAAAGAAAAACATTTTATTGATTTTCTTCAATTTCTCGATGTCAACACTACGAATTGGCTGATTATTCTCACTCTTTCAAGGCACGCGGAAGACGAAAAAACAAAGGAGATGGAAGCAACTATCAGTATGTTTCTTCGAATTGAAAAGATAACTCTGCATATGCCTTCTGACGTTGATTTTGTTGAATATGCCTCAACCTATCTTGAAAAGTTTGGGTTAGAGATAGATGATTCTGCAAAGCAAGTTATGTTGGGAGCAATTTCCGTATTAAAAAAGAACAAATTCTTTTATGGATACCACACCATCAAATATATGTGCAGTGATATAGTTTACGTTTTATTTTCTAAATCAACTGATATCGGACACGTTATTACCGCAGAAATGCTTAAAGATTTTTCAGCTGAAAGCGAATATATAAAAAGAACTATAACAAAAATCAAAAAAAGTGCATCTTTAGGATTTATTTCATAATCAGGAGGATACGTGATGGAATATAAGCTCGGTAAATATGAACAGATCAATCAAGAGACACGTTGGGCAACAATGGAGGAAATCAAAAGCTCCTCAACCAAAATAAATTTAAAGAATGATAATTATCCAACCGCAGGGATTCCGATTTTGTCTGACGGTCAAATTGCATACGTTGATGGAAATGATACTCATACAATGATATTTGGCGCAACAGGTTCAAAGAAAACAAGGCTTTTTTGTATGCCTATACTTAATTTCTTTATTAAAGCAGGAGAATCATTTGTTGCAACAGATCCCAAGGGTGAACTTTACGCGCGAACATCGGGAATGGCAAGAGCAAACGGCTACAAGACTGTTGTACTAAATTTCCGTGAGATTGGTAAAGGAGATATGTGGAATCCTCTCAAAATTCCATACGAAATGTATCATAGCGGAAAAAAAGATGAAGCTGTTTCAATGCTCAACGATTTTGTGAACGTAATATCTTTTCAATCAGCACAAAAAACCAACGACATTTTCTGGCCACAAATGGCATCAGCATATGCTCTTGCCAACTTGCTTCTTTTAATTGAAGCAGCAACGCCTGAAGAATTTAACGTCTCAAGTTTAGGAGCTTTATGCACTAACGAAACAACAGAAAAGTTGAAAATTCTTAGCGAGAATATGCGTTACGACACAATAGCAGGAATAAATTACAAAAGCGTCTTGACAAGTCCTGAGAAAACGTTACAAAGTATTCTTGCATCACTTTTTGCAATGGTACGCATATTTATCACACAGAAAAATCTCACCAATATGTTATCGGGAAACACAATAGACATAGCAAGATTCGGCGAAGAAAAAACCGCCGTATACGTTATTATCCCAGACGAAAAAAGCACTAATCATTTTCTTGTAACAACATTCATTAAACAAGTATACGAGGTATTGATATCAGAAGCTCAAAAACAAGAGCAGAGAACGCTTCCTGTTCGAGTGAATTTCGTATTAGACGAGTTTTGTAACATTCCCACTATTCCAGATATGCCCTCAATGATTTCAGCAGCAAGAAGCCGTAATATGAGGTATTTTTTAGTAGCTCAGAGCCTTCACCAACTGAAATCACGATATGAAGAAGACGCTGATACAATAAAAGGAAACTGCGACAATTGGGTTTTTCTCACTTCAAAAGAGCTTGATCTCCTTCAAGAGATAAGCACGTTGTGTGGTTCATACAAAACTCCAAATGGATACTCAAGGAATTTAATTTCCATCTCCGAGCTTCAAAGATTGGACAAAGCTAAAGGCGAAGCACTGATTATGCACGCACGTCAATATCCTGTTATTTCTGAAATTGCTGATATTGATCAATATCATATGTTCAAGGGATATCCACCCTTACCTTTATCTGAATATAAAATGCCCGAAGCTAAAACCTTCAATCTTGATAAATTTTATAAAGACGTTATAAACGAAAAAAGACCACTTCCCTTTTCATAAAATCGAGGATATAAACAAATATATGATAGATAAAAATGGTAAAAAAATAATCGCTCAAAAGGACGTAATAGATAAGGATTTTTCTCTTGCGGAAATAAAATTTCTGCTCAAAAACTTCAAAAAAGAAAATACCGATGTCAAAGCCGAAAGACTTGCTATATATATAAATAAATATATTCAAGCGTTTGAAGAAACTGAAGAAACAAAAGAGGCTTTTTCATTATTGGAAAATTACATAGACATTACAAAAAACGATAGTTTTGTTTGGGAAATGGTATATATAGTAAGACGTAAAGCTAAAAAAACTACAACATACGCTTCAAGAGGTATGTTTTATTCAAAGTCTGCCTCTTATTTCAATAGAATATGTCTTTTAAAGCCTACTGTATATAACTTGTGTTGCAGAGTTTTAGAGCTGATAATTTCATCAAGTTTATATTTCCAAAATAAAACCGATCTTAATTCTATGACAATTTCATCAGATTTACTCTCAAAGGCAAATTCATTTTTCAAAGAAATAAAAGACAACAATTCTTTGATTTATAGCGAAACGGGATTAGAGCTTTATCGTGAATTATATTTACAAACAAAAGAAGGCAATGAGACAAAACACCATATATTAAAAGAGTTTTCTCGGTTTTCGAGAGATACGTTCTACAAAAACAGTACATATGAAAACTTAGAACAAATGGTAAGTATTTATTGTCAATATTATTATAGCGGCTTTTTTTCCTTAGACGAAGAAGCTGATAATATAAAAAAGTTAATTGACTATATTGAGAAACTCACCTTTGAAGAAGATATAAATTCTTTACTACTAAGGCTAAAATACATTTTAATAAAAGGATAACAAAATAAAGGAAACGAAACACGGTTCTTTTTAAAAAGGACAGTATTTCGTTTCCTTTGTTTTCGGTTAAATCACTCTCCATAGAATAAAACAAATGTTTTATGTAGAAGTGAATTAATTTTTAGCCTTTAACAGTTACATCACAATATCAAAAAGGATATAAGGAAAACGTTTCCTATAATCTTTTAGCTGCTTTTAAAGTCTTTCACCCGAATCACTGTTAAATTTTGTTTTCTCTCTGTTTGTGTTTATATCATCCGTAATGTATTTATATATTTCAAGAAGTCTTTTTCTTGAAGAAACGCCGAGTTTACCATATATATTTTTATTATGAAATTTAAGAGTGTTCTCTTTAATGTTAAGTGTATTCATAACTTCTTTAGTTGGCGTTTCGCATAAATACGCTTCATAGATTGCTTTTTCCGTTGGTGTCAATTTTTTAAGTCCTTGACAAAAACATTCAATCTCCTCATCAGAAATAAAGAAATAATTATTGCATTTTTTCGGTTCATTATTCTTTTTTTTCGGCTCGTCCTTTTGGCTCAAGGTCTCTTCTTTGTTCTTTATAATCTCTTTCAGACGCTCGTTTTCATTCATAACAAGATGAACTCCAAGGATAAACAACTCGCTTATAATATATGAAAGTGAAAGAAATTCAAATTCAATATTTGTCAACTGTTCTATAAACCATACCCCTATATTAACAAATACCGCTATTGCCAAAACAACTGCATGAGAAGCATTATCAATTGTTTTTTTCACGGAAGCTCTGATTATAAACATAACCATAGAAGCAAAATATCCAAGCAAATAAACCATATAAAGAGGGTGAAGCGGCCCATAAACTTTTATAAGAGTGGAAACTCCGTTAACAATATTAAAAGAAACGTCTTTATAATAAATACTAAAAACCCCAGGACTTGCGGCAATTAAGAACATAACTACAGCAACAACTAACAACGAAGCAGGCAACCATTTTTTATACTTAATGTTTGTTACTTGCAAAATAATCATAAGCATAGAGAATGGCAAAAACACAGAACCCAAATATGAAATACGGTTTGCCAGAAGCGCCGTTTCCAAGGAAGAAGAAACAGAAAGAAAGGTATATCCTGCATTAACAACCGAAACGGAAGAAAACAGTAAAATAAACCATTTCTTCTCTTTCGTAACTTCAAATATGCATAAAAATAAAAGCAATAAAGAAATAACCGTAGCAGCAAAGTATACAGTAGATAAACTTGCCGCCTTATCCCCAACTGAGCTGACTCCCCAGACTCCGAGAATTATAATTAAAGGGAAAAACATTCCCAGCAGACGCTTCTCCATATATTTTCTCCTTTGGCTATTACGCCCTGACACGTAAAAACAGCACCCCTACCCTTTTTCCCACACTTTTCTTATATTTTTTTCAAAACCCACACTTTTATTTCAAAAAAGTGTGGCGACATAAAAAAACATTTCGTGTAAAATAATAACAAATTATTAAGGATATGTTTTAAATCTATTGTGATAAAGTATTATAACACAAATACTTCTTTCAGTCAATAGCAATAAAAATATAATTTTTTTGAAAAAATGATTCATAAAAATTCCAATCAAAACAAAGGAGACCTTAAGATGAACCGAAAAACCCTAAGAAAAATTTCAAGTATGTTTTTGGTGTTTGCGTTGATTGTTGGAATATTTCCCATGTCAACACTAACCTCACTTGCGAAAGGTGAAAGCATCGAAAATCCAGTTATTTGCAATTCATTCAGCGAATTTAAAGCTGCAATGGAAAACGAAGAACTCACATACGTTTCCCTTGTAAATGCAGATGAGCTTCTTCCAAAAGTTGAAGGCGATGGAACAATAGCCGCCATAACCGTTAAAGGAACAAAACGTTTAAAGCTAAACGGAAACGCAACGTTCTTTGCACAAACGCAAGGCAAGATTTACGACTGTTTGTTGTTAGTTGAAGAAAACAACGAACTATACGTTCAAGGAAGCGGTAGGCTTTCATTCCGTTCAGTTGGCACTTCAACAAGCAACGCTATAATCAGAAATGCAGGTGGCAGAGTTATTATTAACGATGGATATTTCCACGGTAGCTTCCACGCCGGAACATACGGAATGGCAATATGGCAGGATTACGGAAACCTCATAATTTATAATGGAGTTTTTCGTTCTGAAAACGGTAAAGACATATCTAATGAAGAAAAAGTTACGTATCCCGTATACATTATGGACGGCAGTGCGAAAATACACGGTGGAGATTTTTATTCATCAAATTATGCAAGTGCAGAAGGAATCCCCTACGGTATTTGTATTTCACAAGCTGCAACCGTTGATCTTTCAGGCGGTACATATCAAGGAATAAGAATTCCATATGGTAAAACCTTAAAGGACTATATTTCTGATGACCTTGTTATGACATACAGCGGAGAAAAGGTAGATCCAAGGGAATTTGGCTCAGTTTCAGGAAACATTGAAATTGAAATATACAAAGAAATTTCTTCTGTTGATGTTAATATAAACGCTCCTTCTGACGGAGAATATGTAAGCAATTCTGTTTATAACATCCCTGAGGGTGCTTATTTCCACACTGCTCATTGGTATGAAAACGGCAAATATATAGGTTCTGATTCAAAATTCGTTGCAGGAAAATCATATAGAGTTGAAATATATCTCATTGCAGACAATAATGCAAAGTTTTCAAAAACTTTAAAAAGCGTAACAATTAACTATGAAAATGCAGAAATTATTGCCAATGAAAACGACCGCGAAATAGCTATAGGACTTGCAATAGAGTTTGGTGTCTGTCCCGAAAATATTGGCTCTGTTGAATTAACCGTAGATTCTCCAAAGGAACATTATACCCCCGCTAAATACGTTTCTTGTGGAAGCTCGGCATATAAACAGGCATTGGTTGGAGACAATATGTTTGACACACCGTTGCAATGGCAAGAATCAACAGACGGAAAAAATTGGTCCGTTATGAAAGAAACAGACAAATTCTCAGTTGAAAATCATTACCGTGTTTTTATTGACGTTATCTCAAATGCAGGATATAAATTTGAACTCGACAAACAATTTGAACCACGAGTTAATGCAAAAGTCAATGGATATTCCGCGGTTGTTTCCCGTTATCCCGAAGAAAATCCCGAAAAACTTATTTCCGTTTGCTATAATTTCGGCGTTCTTAATGATAACGTTATTGAAGAAATACGTATTTCTGAAGTAACAGCTCCTGTTGTTGGAGAAAAACCAAGTTATAACTGTGCAATATCGGGAATTGGATATTCTTTAAACAACGCATACAGCAATAACACATACGTTATAAACGGTATTTGTTGGCGTGATACAACAGACGATAAATGGGTTTATCCCTCTGACACCTTCCAAATAGGACATAAATATAAAGTTTTCATTGATGTAAAAACAAATAGTGGATACGAATTCCATACCTCCGGCAGTAGCTATAAGCCTGAGGGGTGGGGTTATATTGACAACAATTATGCAACTTTAGGCGTACAAAGTGATGCAAGATTCGAACAGTCTTTATCGTGGGAATACACTTGTCAGCCTAAAACTATAAATTCAATCGAAGTAAACGGGTTGAACGTTCCAACAGACGGCGCTATTCCTGATTTTGAAGCTATAACAAATTCAGATTATTATTTCGTTAATAGTATCGTTTGGTATGACTACGAAAACGATATGAAGGAAATGACCGAAAACGATACGTTTATAGGCGGAAATCGTTATCACGCAATGATTGAAATTGAACCAAGAGAGGAAAACGGAAACAATCTATGCAAATTCGTTTCGGGAAAAACAACAGCAACATTAAACGGAATTGAAGTAAAAAAACTTGCAAACGATAGTTGGCAAGAAGTTACTTCAACAGCAAAACGTGTTACAATATGGTACACATTCAACAAAGCAACAAGTGAAAACGATTTATTCATATCGGGAAAGGTTAAAACCTTCAATGACGAAAATGGCGAAATTACACTTTCTCTCTATAAAGAACATTCTTTAACCCCAGAATACAAAATTGTTATTAAAGGCAATACAACAGATTATCATTTTTCTTCCGTTGATGCAGGAACTTACACTCTTAAAGTTAGCAAAGAAAACCACGTTACAGCAGAATATAGTGTAACAGTGGAACGCTCTGTTATTCTTGATGTTGAAACGTGGCTCTATGGAGACGTTACGGGAGATGGACGTGTTGACGGAACAGATTACCTCAGAATTAAAAGTCATTTTCTCGAAACATATACCCTCTCAGGCTTAGGAAAGCTCTCAGGGGACGTTACGAAAGACGGGCGTATTGACGGAACAGACTATCTCAGAATCAAAAGTCATTTTCTTGGTAATTATAATCTATATAAATAAAGTAATTACTATATAAATAACGTAATTAATCGTCAGTAAACTGTTACAAAAGCGATTTTATTTTCATTTTGAAATAATCCCCTCAGTGTAGTCTTGATTCTTTCAAGTTTCTACTCTGAGGGGATTAAATCATTTAGCAACTCAATTTTTTCTTTGTTATTCCCCCCTCTCGGAAAATAAATTCAGATAAAAAACGGTATAAATAATAAAAATTCTTTTTTGGGTTATGATAATATAAAAAATAAGCAAAAGGAAACAGCAAAATATGGATAGCTTTAAAAAGGATTTTTTAACCAAAATGGGAAATTCTGCCGATATCATAATAAGAGATATTATTCCGCAAAAATGCTGTATTATATTCGTTAAGAATATGACAGACAGAAGATACACGTCAGAAGAGATAATTTTCCCTCTTATGAATACAAATCTCGATTCTTTTTCAGGAGACTTCAACAGCGTTTTAACGTGTGTGGCGATTATTCCCGATGAAAACCTCGACAACTTAATTTCTATGCTTCTTCGTGGAAGCGTTATCGTTGCCATCAAAAGCCAAAAGCTATATACTGCCTTTTGCCCTGCTGATACCTTTGTTGGAAGAGCTGTGAGTGAACCCGATAGCGATGTTACCATAAAAGGTCCGAAGGCGGGGTTCACAGAAAACGGTGAAAACAACGTATCAATGCTCAGAAAAATAATACGAACAGACAAATTGAGAGTAGAAATGATAACAATGGGCAAAATTGCAAAAACAGCAGTATTTATATGTTACGTTGAGGGAAGAGCAGACGAAAAAGCACTTGAAAAAATACGAAAGGAATTGGGAGATTTTAACGGAGAATATATAATTGATTCCGCAAATATTGAAACACTTCTTGACGGAAAACATTCTAATTTTTTTCCATCTATGGGAAGCACAGAAAAAGTTGATAAAGCAGCTTCAAAGCTACTTTCAGGCAGAATTGGAATTATTTGTGACGGAAGTCCGTATATGCTTACTGCACCTTATTATTTCATTGAAGGGTTTCAGAGTGCAGAAGATTATCTGAAAAATCCTTGGTATTCAAGTTTTTTGCGTTTTGTTCGTTTTTTTGCTTTTTCACTTAATATATATCTACCCTCCGTATTCATTTCTATAATTTATCACCATTCTGAAATATTCCCCAAAAAACTATTGGATTTTATACATTCTCTTGAAGAAAATTCAGCAGTTTCTATGTTTTGGGAAATGCTTCTTATGCTCATACTTTTTGAATTGATAAGAGAAGTTGGAGTACGTATGCCTCGAACAGTTGGAGATGCGGCGGGACTTGTTGGTTCGCTTATTTTGGGTGATGCTGCGGTTCAAGCAGGTATTTCAAGTATAACGATTATAGTTATAGTTGCAATTTCCGCTGTTTCAGCGTATATAACTCCCGCATTCGCTTCTCCCGCAGTAATTTTAAGATTTATTATGCTTTTTGCGGGATATTTTTCGGGATTGTATGGAATTTTAGCAGTTTCTGTTGTATGGCTTTTCTTTCTGTTCAGAAAAAAAACCTTTGGAAGCTCGTATATGTATCCTCTCTATCCTTTTGCCCCAAAAGGACTTCTTGACTATATAGTAGTAATACCAAAAAAAGTCCTCGGACGAAAAGAGGGCGAAAAGCAGAGGAAATAAATCGATAAATTCAGAAAATGAATCATAAATATTAAGATTAATACGTGATTAAAATACTTGAAAATTATTTGGCAAAAAGATATTGCAATAATTGTTAATTTGTGGTAGAATAAAAAAAATAGTTATATATTGGGGAAGTGTATGAAGAGCCATTGGGAAAACTGTTTAGACGATAATATTGAAGAACGTTCAGAAAGTTTTGCTGATAGCTCTTCGGGTAAACCTTTGAAAACCTGCTGCTGTTTTGAAAAAAATTCAAAAGACGAATTTTTTATGAAAAAAGCAATAGTCAGAGCCAAAACAGCCGCAAAGCACGGTGAAGTGCCTGTTGGGGCGGTTATTGTTCAAAACGGCGTTGTTATTGCCGATGGAAGAAATATGCGTGAGGGAAAAGAAAACGCTTTAGCTCATGCAGAAATAATTGCAATTGAAAGAGCTTGTAGAAAACTTGGACGGTGGAGACTTCACGATTGTCAGTTGTACGTTACTTTAGAGCCTTGCCCTATGTGTGCAGGAGCTATTGTTAATTCAAGAATTGAACGGGTTGTTTTTGGTGCGTATGATAAAAAAGCGGGGGCATACGGAAGCGTTTTTAATATGAGCGATTTTCCCTTGAACCATTTTCCAGAGGTTGAGGGTGGAATTCTTGAAGAGAAATGTGCCTCTCTTTTATCAGATTTTTTTAAAGAGCTTCGTCAAAAAAAGAAGGAAGAAAAATCAAAAAAAGAGAACGAATCACCGCAATAAACAAAAAATATTCTTTTGCTTTAAAAGTTTAATATACTTAAAGTTTTTTTAAAACATATTTACGTCATAAAAAGATAATTAAGACGCAAAAAGCATAATTACCATAAAAATGGAAAAAATACCCTTATACAACAATGATTCTTTGGGGGTATTTATGGTTGAATATATAAAAGCAAGAGAAGCTGTTGAAAACAAGATAAAAAAATGCAAAAAAAGATGTTTTCGGGTTTTCAGAAAAGAATATAAAATTCTTCTTTTATGTTGGTTTATAACCGCTGTTTTTACGTTTGCTGCGTGGGGAATATATTTTCTTTTCAAGTTTGCAGGGTTTCTTTTAGAGCTTCCTCTTGATATACTTGGAGCTTCTATTGGAATTTTTACCGTTCTTCCCATATTTGCGGGGAACGTTTCAGTCTCAAAAAACGCTGTTTTGGGAAGAAAAACAGACGTATATCCTTTATTTGACGGGTATTTCCATTTTAAAAAATTCTGGAAATGGTTTTTTCTTCTCATAGTTTCAATTTCTCCTTCTTGGCTTATTTCTCTATGCTTCGCTGTTTTTTCGGAAGAAACAAACAGATTTTTTCCATTTCTTAAAGGAAAAGCATTGTTTTACTTTTCGGTTGTTTTTGAAATAGCAACCGTTGTTTCAGTATTTTTCAGCTTGTGCAAAACCTTATATTTCTTTTCCCTTTACCAAAAAGACAATTCTTCAAAAGAATTTTTTGATGTTGCTGAAAAGGCATATCTGAAACGAAAAAAATATTTCAAAAGGTATATGCTTTCAAATTTACCATTGATTTTAATTTTGGTTTTTGCAAGAATTTTACCTCTTTTTGCCGAAACCTTGGTTTTTATATTTGTTCTTGGATATTTTTCATTATCAACAGTTTCGTTTTCTTTTCAGTTTAACGCCGAAGGATTCTTTTGTGCTGAAAGGCTTTCAAAAGGAGAACGTTTAAAGTTGAAAAAAATTGATTTTAAATAAAAAAATATATATTTTGGAGGTCAGAAGATATGAAAAACAATAAAAACGAAAAATTTTATATCACAACTGCCATTGCTTACGCTTCAAGAAAACCACATATTGGTAACGTTTATGAAATTATTTTAACAGATGCTATTGCAAGATATAAGCGAATGACTGGGTGCGATGTTTTTTTCCTCACGGGAACAGACGAACACGGACTTAAAATTCAACAGCTTGCAGAGGGAGCAGAAAAAAGTCCAAAAGAGTACGTTGACGGCGTTGCGGGAGAGATAAAGGCTCTTTGGGATATGTTTAATATCTCTTACGATAAATTTATCAGAACAACGGACGATGACCACGTTAAAGCAGTTCAGAATATTTTTAAAAAGCTGTATGAAAAAGGCGATATATACAAAGGTGCATACGAGGGAATGTATTGCACACCTTGCGAATCCTTCTGGACAGAATCACAGCTTAAAGACGGTTGTTGTCCCGATTGCGGTGGAAAGGTTAATCCTGCAAAAGAAGACGCATATTTCTTGAAACTCTCAAAATATGCAGATGCTCTTGTTGATTATTATGAGTCCCACCCCGACTTTATCGTTCCTCAGTCAAGAAAAAATGAAATGCTCAACAACTTTATAAAACCCGGACTTCAAGACCTTTGCGTTTCCAGAAGCACATTCACTTGGGGCGTTCCCGTTCCCGTTGATGAAGGGCACGTTGTTTACGTTTGGCTTGATGCTCTTGCAAACTATATAACTGCATTGGGATATGATACGGAAGATAATTCCGACTTATACAGAAAAAATTGGCCTGCTGACCTTCACGTTGTTGGAAAGGATATTGTTCGTTTCCATACGATATATTGGCCCATTATTCTTATGGTTCTTGGCGAACCGCTTCCTAAACAGGTTTTAGGACATCCTTGGCTTCTTTTTGGTGAAGACAAAATGAGCAAGTCAAAGGGCAACGTTATATATGGTGATGACCTTATCAGACTTTTCGGTCTTGATGCTGTTCGCTATTATCTTCTTTCTGAAATGTCCTTCGGAAACGATGGAAGTATTACTTACGAGGCTTTTATTTCCCGATTCAACGCAGACCTTGCAAATACGTTGGGTAATCTTGTCAGCAGAACTGTTTCTATGATTCAAAAATATTTCGGCGGAGTTATTCCTGCTGTTACAGTTGAGGATGAAGAACCCGAAAATACTCTTAAAAAGGCTATAATGGACGGAAAAGCCGCATTTATGGCTCATATGGATGCATATAGAACGTCTGATGCTCTTGACGATATTTTCACCTTTGTTAAAGCGCTCAACAAGTATATTGACGAAACAATGCCTTGGGCATTGGCAAAGGATGAGGAAAAGAAACCAAAACTTGCTGCCGTTATGGCAAATCTCACAGAAGGTATTCGCTTTGCCGCAACTCTTCTTTCTCCCTTTATGCCTGATACTTCAAAGAAAATTGCAGAAATTTATGCTTTTGAAGAAAAAGATTTAACTCTTGATTCTCTTGAAATAACCTATCCTGCAACAAACAGAGAAACGAATAAAGGAGAAATACTTTTCGCAAGAATTGACGAAAAGAAGTTTTTTGAACAGCTTTAATATTTTTTGAAAAACCGTGTATTACTTTTGCTTTCTTTCTTTGCTTATACAGTTAGAGGAAAAAGCAAAAGTAATTCTGCTCTTGATTAACGGTGATATACCCCGTTTTCAATATGACGAAAGGTAACAAAGTTTAATAATATTATGTTTGATTCTCACGCACATTATGACGATAAAAAATTTGACGGAGACAGAGATGCCCTTTTGCGTTCTTTCCAATTCCGTGGAGTTACGGGAGTAGTTAATGCGGGATGCTCTATCCCATCGTCATATTCTTCAATTGAATTGGCTGAAAAATACGATTATGTATATGCAACCGTTGGAATACATCCAAACGATTGTCTTAAAACCGAAGATGGATATCTTAAAGAGCTTGAACAGCTTATTAAACATAAAAAAGCGGTTGCAATTGGTGAAATAGGCTTGGATTACCATTGGAAAACCGTTCCTAAAGAGGTTCAGAGAAAGTTTTTCGTTGAACAGCTTGAATTAGCAAAAAGCCTTAACGTTCCCGTTGTTATTCACGCAAGAGAAGCGGTTGGAGAATGTGTTGATACAGTTTTGTCTTATAAAGGCTTAAAGGGACTTTTTCATAGTTTTTCGGGAAGTGCAGACCTTGCAAAAAGGCTTCAGAAAGCGGGATGGTATATCTCTTTTTCTGGCCCTTGCACCTTTGAAAACGCTTGTAATTTAAGAGAAACGATTAAAGAATGTGATATAAACCTTATGTTGACTGAAACGGATGCTCCATATTTGACACCCCATCCTTTCAGACGAGACAGAAACGACTCAACTTATATAAAATATATAATCGAAAAAATTTCTGAATTGAAAAATATTCCGTATGATCAGGTGGAAAAAATAACGGAAGAAAACGCCGGAAGAATATACGGAATAGAATAGAATAGAATAGAATAGAATAGAATAGAATAATAATTATATAAAAACTCTCTGTTAATCTGCTTTTAAACGGATATACAGAGATTTTTGTTTTGAATATAAAAAACTATTTATCAGTTTTTATTTTTGATATGTTTTTTATCAAAAGATTGTAATAAATTTAAGAATAATTCAGATAAATCGAAAGATTGTTTTTCTGTTATCTGTCAAAGGTTCTGAATGATTTTTTTAAAGTTGCTTCAACAGCGTCTGCCATCAGGGCAAAACCCATATCCGTGGGATGAACGCCGTCAACAGTGCAAATATTTTCGTACTTGCCTCTGAAAACGCTTTCTCCATCGATAAAATAAACGTTTCTATCCCCATCTGAAAAGGCTTTTTGGTATGTTTCAAAAACAACGTTTCTTCTCATAACGTTGCAGTCGTAATTGGTTAAAAAGTCTGATTTTGACATTATAATAATTGGAATATAGGGATGTTTTTCTCTTACTGTTTTGTAAAGTCTGTAATGAGTTTCTTCAAGATGCTCTGCGGATGGGCTGTTGTGGTCATAATCCATAACGAATGCACACATATCAAGCTCTGAAATGTATTTCGCCATAATTTCTTCTCCCCGTCCGCTTCCCGAAAAGCCTAAATTTATGTGGTCTATATTCATTCTCTGAGTAACAATGCTTTGATATGTATTCCCAGGACGGCTTGAGCATCCCCCTTGAGTTATTGAGCTTCCGTAATAAACAACGGGCTTATCATATGCATACTTTCGCCCCTCGCCTAAATATGCCTTTTCACTCAAACCGATATATAAATTCTTAACGTTGCTATACGTTGGGAAATTTATGGTAACGTATCTTAGCTTTTTCCCTTTTAATGAAATTTTTGAATCAAATCCGTTTTCTGCGTTGTATGGCGGTCTGAATACTCCTGCAAAATGTGTATCGCCGTTTTCTTCGTCTATATATAGGTCAAAACCACAGCTTCCCGTTAAAACGAAATGAGACATTTTTGCCATTCCCCACATTTCTGCGTGTATTGCAATATATGGCGAATCCGTTGAAAAGCGAACCCTTCCCCCTGCGGTATTTGTATATAAAACTTCAACGCCTTCGTTTGTGTTTTTTCCAATTTCATCGGGCATTCTTTTGAAGTTATCTTCCTTTTGCGGAGAATATAATCCGTATATTGAAAAAGGAGATTTACGAATATCATAAAAAACAACGTCCTTTTCTCCAATTTCCGTTTCAATTCTCATTGCACTGTCAACGTGTTCTGCGGTTTTGGACATAATGAAAAAACCTCCTGAATTGTTTTCAAGAGGATTTTATCATATTTATTATTTACTTTCAATAGGATTTTTAATATTTTGCCTTCGGCTTTTTTCTTATTTTTAACGTTATTTCCAAAAAGCCGTCTGAATCAAGCTCACTTTTATAAATTTTCGTTCCGCTGTTTTCTAATATGTTTATTGCTCTGTTCAAAGAATTTAAGAAAAAACCTATATCTGAAATTACTGTTATTTTTCTTTTTTCGTCCCCTTTTGTTCTATATATGGGGTTTATCACCTCTTCAACTACACGTTCTGTTTCGGGTGCACTCATTGAAGCGGAAACAGCTTGTTCCATAATCGAAAAACGTTTTTCCTCTTCGTTAATTTTTGATATGGCTATAATATGCCTTTCGGAAAGTCCGCTTTTTATTATCGCTTTTTTTTCTTCTTCTGTTGTGTTTAATATTCTGAATCTTTTTGCAAGAGAAGATTTCGACTGTGAAACATCCTCCGCCGCATCGTTTGCCTGAACTCCAAACCCTTTAATTAGTCTGCTTGCCCCTTCCGTTTCTTCGAGAAAATGTAAATTTTCCCGTTGAATGTTCTCCGCTAATGCCATTTTTAAAGATAGTTTTTCATCACAATCTGTTATGATACACGGGATTTCATTCATATTTAAAGACATTGCAGCTCTCCATCTTCTCTCCCCTGCTACTATCTCATATTTCTCTGCATAAATTCGCTCACCATTCATCTCTATGTATGGAACGTTGTCTCGTTTTCGTATTATTATGGGTTCTATTATTCCATATTTTTGTATGCTGTCCGCAAGTTTGGAAAGACTTATATTTTCCATTGTTCTTCTCGTTTGATTGGGATTCGGTATAATTGAACCCGTTGGAAAATAATATATCTTCTTTTCTCTGAATGGTCTTTCTGTTTTTTTCTTTTTAAATTCCTTTATTTTGCTTATGAATGCCATATTTAAACCTCCTGTTTTCTTATATTATACATATATGCCATAGCGAAACGTGGCGAAACGTGGAGGTGAGAGTAAATAATTATAAACTGTGAAAAAAAAGCATTAGGCAGTAGTGAAAGAAAACCTTTTTCGCTTCGCTCAAAAGCGTTTTCAAATTGAAAGTTGAAAATTGAAAATTGAAAGTTAAGGAAAGCTTTTGAAAAATGACGGTCAAAAGCAAATTTATTATATTATGAAATACAATAAAATATTTTTCGACCTTGGGGAGAAAACTTTCCATCATTCCTAATTAGGCATTGGGCAATAGTGGGATTAGGAGCTTTTTTAATGAGGAATAAATGAAACCTTTTTCCCTTCGCTCAAAAGCGTGTTCAAATTGAAAGTTGAAAATTGAAAGTTGAAAGTTAAGGAAACCTTTTTCCCTGACGGTCAAAAGCGAATTTATTATATTATGAAATACAATAAAATATTTTTCGACCTTCGGGAGAAAAATTACATTCATTTTCCATTTTCAACTGAATAGTTTTCGACCTATGGGAGAAAACTTTCCATCATTCCTAATTAGGCATTGGGCGTTAGTGGAATTAGGAGCTTTTTTAATGAGGAATAAATGAAACATTTTTCCCTTCGCTCAAAAGCGTGTTCAAATTGAAAGTTGAAAGTTAAGTAAACCTTTTTCCCTGACGGTCAAAAGCGAATTTATTATATTATGAAATACAATAAAATATTTTTCGACCTTCGGGAGAAAAATTACATTCATTTTCTATTTTCAACTGAATAGTTTTCGACCTATGGGAGAAAACTTTCCATCATTCCTAATTAGGCATTGGGCGTTGGGCAATATATATTAAGCAGTAAACATTGTGCAACAGACATTAGATATTAAACAATAGTGATTCTATAAACTGTACCCAGATAAATTAATACGTATATTTTAGTAATTTTAGAAACTCACCTGAATACTGGACAGAAAAAGAATTATAAAACAAGCCAAAACAAACATTACGCAAATTCTCAAATCAAATTCTACTTTTTTGGAAAAAATTTACTCTGTTAATTATCTGGAAATTATCTAAAACAAACCTTAAACCTGAAATTAGAAAAAAGTATTGACTTTTTTCCTCTATTATGGTAGAACCCGAGTTTGCCTGAAAAAAGCAAAAAAAGCTCTCCAAAAAGAAGTCAGAGAGCCTTTATACAAGCGGAAAAATGGGATTTTGATGAGTTTGAAAAAAGTTTGAATTTATGCACTACATTATGCACTTCTTTGAATTATTTTATGGTCTGATTTAGACCTAATTTATGAGTTTTAATATGTCGTTAGCGAAAAGAATGAGATAGGAAGCCCATTTTTA
>JAZNJM010000070.1:0-11398 GCA_045578045.1 Eubacteriales bacterium
GGTGCTTCTGGCGTCCTCGGGTGCAAATCTTTCTCTCTTGGGTCGACTGCCCTTGCGCTGCTTTCTTTCCTATCGGTGTAAACCCACGGGCTTTCGCTTAGGAGATACCAAGGGTAACAGATATGGCGTTACTTCCTGTCCCTGATAATCCCGTATTTTCATGGCTTTTTCGCACTTTGAGTGTTAAGCTATGTTACGGAATTACTGCTGATTTTACCCCGTTTTCGACCGTCTAATTAGATGGGAATTAGCAAGGGGTTCGGATTTAGGGAAACGGTTATATTCCCACAAGATACCTTTATTTAATCGCATATACCTCGGTCTGTTACCGAGTTTCGTTTATTATAACTTATTTCGCTAAATTGGAATTTGTCTAACAGTCAAACTGAAATTTTCAAGCATCTTGTTAAATCGAATTTATCCCATCACTTCCAACACAAAACTCACCACCGAAAACAGATTACACAAGCAATGAAAACATATACTTATGTAGATATTCTTTTTCTTATATGCTACATATGCAACTGGTGCAAATGTCAATATACGAAATACATTATTAAAAGGCAACCAAAAATGATAAAGCGAAAACAAAACAGCTATAAGTATTGGTGTAAACGAACTTTGCTTTTTATAATGTGATGTTAAATATCCTCTAAAAAATAATTCTTCTGTTATTGGTGCAATTAACGCATTAAAAATGCCGTAGTATACGCAAGTAAAGATTATTATGGGTTTTGAAAAAGATTTTAGATATTCGTAATCTGTCCAATCAAAACCTATCGGTAAATTACTAAGCAAATTGCTTCTTGCCACTGAAAAAATATGATTTTCAATAGGTGCAACAAATGCTGAGAGCAAGCCTGCTATACCAAAGAAAACAAAGGCAATCAACACTATCTTCCATAATGCGAGTTGCTCCTGACCCTCAAATGCACTTTTTAAAGAATACGTACCATACTCTTTTTTACTTGCTGATATAATCATACCTAATTCCATTGGTAATAATATAACTGTTCCCAAAATGCAAAATAGCAGTATGTATGGTATATTACAAAAATGTCCCAATATCAAATAGCTCATACTCAAAACTATTGTGGGGATAAAAATTCTTAATAAAAGTCCTTTTATATCTATCCTATTCATTTCAAATTCCCTTCATAAAATTCAAATTCATCGAACTGATTATACCACATAAATATGAAAAATTCCACATATTAAAGAGAACAGAAATCGGAAAGGTTCATTACTGAAAAAATAAAAAGTATATGGATGAAACATGCGCCTGCTCAAATTAGCAGGATTTTGCTAAAAATCTGATTAGCAGACGATTAGCAAAATTCCGATTTTCTGCTAATCGCAATTAGCAAGAATTAAGCGTGGTACGCTAAAAGTTCGAGTTTGTTTTGTTACCAAAAAAGCAAGAAAACTTACTCGAGAAAATGAGTGAATTAAAAAAGCAAAAGTGCCGAGAAACCTTGATTTATCGGCACTTTTTGGCGCGCTTGCCCGGATTCGAACCGGGGGCGTTCCGCTTAGGAGGCGGACCCTCTATCCTGCTGAGGTACAAGCGCATATATGATACAATTCGAACAGATTACCGTTTGCCTTTTTGTAAAGGCAAGCGTTAAAATACCCGCTTAAGAGGGGTTTATTATATCCATTTAACTATGCAGGCAAGAAAGAAAAGTTTAAGTATGGAAAAACATCATAATATAAAACAAGAAAGAAAAATTTAAGTATGGAAAAATATCATAATACAAAACAATACAAAAAATACACTAAAAAGATTAATGCAATCCCCCGTCTCGCAAAAAGACGGGGGAACTAAAGGACAAACTAACTAATCGATATAAATCGATTATAATTACATAGCGTTAAGCTGCTTTGTAAAGCGGCTCTTTTTCCTTGCAGCATTATTCTTATGAAGAATACCTTTGTTAACTGCTTTGTCAACCTTCTTAACAGCTTCTGTATATGCAGCAGCAGCGGCATCTTTGTTACCAGCTGCAAGAGCTTCTCTATACTTACGAATGGAAGATTTGAGGGCGGACTTGATCATTTGATTTCTCAATGTCTTTGTAGCAGCAACTTTTACTCTTTTCTTCGCAGACTTAATGTTAGGCATTTTACTTCCTCCTATATATATCTTTTTCCGTTTCTTGATGATTATACCACATGTTTTTTCGTTTTGCAATAGTTTTTTTCAAAAAAAATCTTTAATTTGAGAAAAAATAAGTTAATTTTTTTCTTATTCATTGTTTCGAGAATGTTTACAACGAGAAAAAACGGGAAAAATAACTACAAGAATTGACGAAAAACAATATATAGAAAGAGAAAACAATGAAAAATGATTGACAGAAGCATAATCAGAACAGACTTGGCTGTTGAAACGCACGAAATACACGCTGAAAACGGCGTTGATGACGGAATAAAAATAAAAGAATATGAACTCGATGGAATAAAGATAACCGAAGCGGAAATTTTTAAAGGTCAAGGAGAAAAAAAGAGTGGAAAACGTGCAGGAATATATACAACGGTTGACGTTGGAACGATTCATTCAAAAACAAAAAACAATATGGAAAATACAGCAGTTATTATTTCCGGGCTTATAAAAAAGTTAATTCCCGATAAAGAAGGGTGCGTTCTTGTTGCGGGAATTGGAAATGAGGATATTATCTCAGACGCCATAGGACCTCGTACAGCATCTGGAGTTATTGCAACAAGACATATAAAAAAACTTGACAAAAGGCTATATAGCTCTCTTGGACTTTCAGAAGTTGTTGTGGTTCAAACGGGAGTTATGGGAACAACGGGATTTGAAAGTGCTGAGATTATATCAGCTTTGGTTGATATGATAAAGCCAAAATGCGTTATTGCTGTGGATTCTCTTGCATCACGAAGACTTTCACGACTTGCGACAACGGTTCAGATTTCAACGGGAGGAATTTCACCAGGTGCGGGTGTTGCAAATAGACGGCTTGAGTTAAACGATGAGGTTTTGGGAGTTCCTGTTGTTGCTGTTGGCGTTCCAACAGTTGTTGATGCTTTAACCCTTGTTTGTGATGTAACAAAAGAGGAAAAATATAGGGATTTGTATGTTGGAGAAAATAATTTTTACGTTGCACCTAAAGAAACAGATAAAATTATTAAGGATGCGGCACGGCTTTTGTCTTGTTCCATTAATATGGCGTTGCACGGATTAAGCTCTGACGAAATATCAGAATTGCAACAATAATAGGAGATATGAAAATTGTAACAAAGGGATTGAATATCAGAGTCGCGATATGAATTTTATTCTGATATAAAAAAGAAAAAAAGCAAAAAGTTAAAAAACTATTGACAAAATGATTAATAAGGTGTATAATTGTTACGTAAAATGTTTTAAAATGAAAAAGGAGGCTTAATATGAAACGTTGTTTTATTGATTTTTTTAATAATTTCAAAAATGGCGGTAATAAAAATATAAGAAAAATAATTTTTTTCTTTATTGTTTTTATGTTTTTGAGCGTTGCTTCCTCTTTTTTTGCTTCGTTTTTCCTTTATGCAACAGAAAATGACAGTTTTTTGAAATCTGACGATTCTTTTAAAAATATAGATTGTTGCGAAGTTACTTCGTCCATAGACATTTCTGCACGTTCCGTTTTGAGTAATGAACTCATAATAAATAATTGTAAAGAATGTATTGGGGAATATACAGAAAGGGAAGAATCTTATAAGCTGGAATATGGAATTTTTATGATAGCTTGTCTTATTTTTAATGGCGGTGCTCTTGGGATGGTTTTGATAAGTGAACTAAAAAAACGTGATAAAGATAAAGCTGATGATTAAAACGCGTAAGAATAATACAAAAACAAAACCAAGTCTATAACTCGAAAAAAACAAAACTAAAAAACAATATAAAATATAAGAGCTTAAATAACTATAGAAACAATAAAAACTAAATAAACAATAAAAAAACCACTCTTGACTTTGAATCGAGAGTGGTTTTAAGACGTGGTAGCGGAAGTCGGACTTGAACCAACGACCTGCCGGGTATGAACCGGATGCTCTAGCCAACTGAGCTATTCCGCCGTGCATTTCGAAGTATATCACAAAACAGATTGTTTGTCAATACCTTTTTTGATTTTTGTGAAAATATTTTTTTGACGTATTTGAAAAGTATGTTGCAAAAGAAAACCCGTTTTCAAAAGTGGCAATGAGAAACATCATTTTATAGTGATAATTTATTATTTTTTGCAAGAAAATGATATAAAAGTATAGATTTTTTGAATTAAATATGATACAATCTAAATATAGTTTGGATAATTATGCCATTTTTCAGAATTTAAAAATAATACTGTTAAAAAGCAGTTAAAACAGGACTGATAAAAAGCTATTAAAAAGTAAAAAAGACTTCACTTAAGAAGTCTTTGAAATGACACGCACTGTGTCATCGGTTGCCCGACGGGGTGAATTAATTTTTATTTGAACTCGTAGTGTAAGTTTATAGGTACTAAACTTGTGCTGATTATAACATATAAAACGGAGGTTGTCAATATGAAAAATGAAAAAAATTATTATTTAGGCTTGGATATAGGAACGGATTCTGTTGGGTATGCGGCGGCAGATGAAGAGTATTCTCTTTTGAAGTATAAAGGCGAACCAATGTGGGGCGTTCATTTATTTGATGCTGCAATAACAGGAGAAGAAAGAAGAGCTTTTCGAACAGCTCGCCGCCGTCTCGACAGAAGACAGCAGAGATTACAGCTTCTTGAAGACATTTTTGTTCCTGAGATTGCAAAAATTGATCCGAAATTCTTTATCAGAAGAAAAGAGAGTGCTTTATGGCGAGACGATGCAAGCGAACCGTTTTCTGTTTTCAATGATGATGGATTTACCGATAAAGAGTATTATGAAAAATATCCTACTATTCACCATCTTATATGGGATTTAATTTCCAATAAAGAGCCACACGATGTAAGATTGGTTTATATTGCAATATCTTGGCTTGTTGCTCATAGGGGACATTTTCTTAATGAAGTTTCAAAAGAAAATATGAAAGACGTTCTTGATATAAACAACGTATACGAGACGTTTTATAAATTTTTTGAAGGGGAAAAACCGTGGAAAGAAATTGATATACAAGAGTTTGGAAACATAATAAAAAATAAAGTTGGAATAACAAAAAAATATAAAGAGCTTTGTATGTTTTTGTATAATTCCTCAAAAGCGTCAAAAGAGATAACGGAGGAATTTCCGTATAGCCGAGAGGGAATATTGAAGTTGCTTTGCGGAGGGGAATATTCTTTAAAGAATCTTTTTGACAAAGAGGAATATGCGGAGTTATCTTCTATAAATATGAGTATGAAAGACGAAGATTTTGCTAACGTTCTTGGAGCTTTGGGAGATGATTCGGAGATTATTCTCAATATTAAATCTCTTTATGATTGGACTGTTTTGAGCGATATTTTATCTGAAGGGGAATATATATCAAAAGCTAAGGTTTCTGTTTATGAGCAACATAAAAAAGACTTAAAGTTTCTTAAAAAGATGGTAAGGAAATACATTCCCGAAAAGTATAACGAGGTTTTCAGGACTGTGGATTCTAAACTTGATAACTATGCTTCGTATAGCGGAAACTTTAAAAGCGAAGATGACAGAGAAAAACAGAAAAAGAAAAACAAAGAAGCGTTTTCTAAATACATATCATCACTATTTAAAAACGTTTCTGTAGATTTTGAAGATGAAGAGGCTTTTTCTGATATGACAAAACGCTTGGAGCTCAGGACGTTTATGCCAAAGCAAGTTGATTCTGACAACCGAGTTTTGCCTTATCAGGTTTATTGGACAGAGCTTGATAGAATATTGAAAAATGCTCAGGAATATCTTCCATTTTTGAATGAGAAAAAAGACGGATATACAGCAATTGAAAAAATACTTTCTGTTTTTGAATTCCGTGTACCATATTTTGTTGGCCCTCTTAACAGACATAGCGATAATTCGTGGTTTTGTAGATTATCAGAGGGGAAAATATTCCCTTGGAATTTTTCTGAGCTTGTTAACCTTGATGAAAGCGAAGAAGCCTTTATTAAAAGGATGACAAACAGATGTACGTATCTTCCCGATTGTTCCGTTGTTGCAAAAAACTCACTTATCTATCAGAAATTTACGGTTTTGAACGAAATTAACTGTATAACGGTTAATGATAAAAGACTTTCCGTTTCTCTCAAACAGAAAATATATAACGAGTTATTCTTGAAAAAGAAAAAAGTTACGGTTAAGGCAATAAAAGACTTGTTGCATTCAGCGGGTTCATATACAAAAGAAGAGCTTGAAAAGTTTGAGGGATTGGATACAAACGTAAAATCAACTTTAAGTTCTTATATTGCCTTTGAAAAACTAATAAATTCTAATCAGCTTTCGGAAGATGACGTTGAAAAGATAATAGAGCGTTCAACGTATTCAGAAAGTAAAGCGAGATTCGCTTTGTGGCTTGATAAATATTACCCTTCCATTTCTGAGGCGGATAAAAAATATATTCGTTCATTGAAATTTAAGGATTTTGGAAGACTTTCAAGAGAGTTTCTTTGTGATGTTCAAGGAGCGAACAAAAAAACGGGCGAAGTTAATTCAATTATTAAATGGATGTGGGAAACGAATCAGAATCTTAATGAGCTTTTGAGCGAAAACTATTCTTTCAGAGAAGAAATTGAGCAACGCCAAAATGAATATTATGATGCTAACCCAAAATCTCTCTCTAAAAGGCTTGATGAAATGTACGTTTCAAACGGGGTAAAACGCCCAATAATTCGTGCTCTTGATATTGTTTCAGACGTTGTTAAGGTTTGTGGACACGCTCCTGAAAAAATATTTATAGAAATGGCAAGAGGTGGAAAAGAAGACGAAAAGGGCGTCAGAAAAGAATCGAGACTGAAACAAATAAAGGATTTTTATGCTAAAATAGACGGCGAAGACGTCAGAGAGCTTGAAAAGACTCTTGACGCTATGGGAGACGAAGCACATAATAAATTGCAGAGCGAAAAACTTTATTTATATTATCTACAGCTTGGAAAATGTATGTATAGCGGAGAACCTATCTCTCTTTCAGAGCTTTCTTCAAAGCGATATGACATTGACCATATTTACCCACGCTCTAAGGTTAAGGATGACAGTATTTTTAATAATAAGGTTCTCGTGCTTACAACCTTGAATGAGGAGAAAAAAGACAAGTTTCCTATCAAAGCTGAGATTAGGGAAAAAATGCAAGGATTTTGGAAAAAGCTCCTTGATAACAACCTGATAACAAATGAAAAATATAAAAGATTAACTCGTTCAACTCCTTTTTCAGAGGATGAAGAATGGGGATTTATCAATCGACAGCTTGTTGAAACAAGACAGTCAACAAAGGTTGTTGCCTCTCTTCTTAAGGAAAAATATCCTAAAACTGAAATTGTTTACGTTAAAGCGAATCTTGCTTCTGATTTCAGAAAACAATATGATTTGTTGAAATGTAGAAGTGTAAACGACCTTCATCACGCAAAAGATGCATATCTTAACATTGTTGTGGGAAACGTTTATCACGAATGTTTTACTAAAAAATGGTTTTTGGAAAATCGAGAAAAATATAGTATAAAAACTGAAACGTTGTTTGAATATGAGAGAATACGAAACGGAAAGGTTGTCTGGGGAGGAAAAACAGCTCGTGATAAGGTTGAGAATATTGTAAGAAATAAAAACGCTGTTCATTTAACAAAATATGCTTTTTGTAGGTATGGCGGTTTCTTTGACCAGATGCCCGTTAAAGCGGGGGAGAAATTGGTTGAACGCAAAAAGGGGTTATCAACTGAGAAATACGGTGGATACAATAGAACTTCGGCTTCGTTTTTCTCTATTGTTAAATTTAAAATTGGTAAAAAAACAGACCTTTGGGTTATGCCCGTTGATTTACTTGTTGCTGATGAGTTTTTGAAGAATGAGGAATTTGCAAAAGAATATGCTGTAAGACAGTTTTCTAAGATTCAATCTAAAAAGGTTGATGACGTTTCTTTCCCTCTCGGTAAACGAATTGTTAAAATTGGAACTATGTTTGATTTTGACGGAATAAGAATGTGTTTATCGGGAAAATCAAGCGGAGGAAGCAAACTTATATGGTCTATGATGAAGCCCCTTAAAATTGGATATTTCTGGGAAAAATATTTAAAATCTGTTGAACGCTTCTGCGAAAAGAGAGAGAATAATTCCGGTTTGATATATTCTGAAACGTATGATTATGTTTCAGAAAAGAAAAATCTTTTAATTTACGATATACTTTTAGAAAAGCTAAAAAGTGATTCATATTTAAAACGTTCAGCAAACCCAAAAGACGCTGTTGAAAAAGGCAGAGATAAATTTATTGAGGCGGATATTTATAAACAATGTAAATGTATTTTACAGCTTGTTGCTGTTTTTGGGCGTTTGTCTGGAGGGTGTGATTTAAGCACCATAGGAGCCGCCCCGAAGTCAGCAGCAAATACAAGCAGTTCTTTCGTTTCAAATTGGAAAAAAACGTTTTCAAACGTAAGAATTATTGATATAAGCGCTTCGGGACTTTATGAAAGCAAGTCTGAAAACTTGCTTGACCTTATATGAGTTGGCGAACCGTTATAATAAGCAACCGTTGTAAGCTGGATTTAAAAATGAGCTATATGGTAATTCGTGGGGAAGACATTAAACGTGTCTTCCTTGACGAAATATCAATTCTTGTTATTGAAAATCCCGCTGTATCTCTTACGGGGTGCTTATTAGAGGCTTTAAACGAAAGAAAAATAAAAGTTATTTTTTGCGATAGCAAACGGTCTCCAATGGCAGAGCTTTGCTCTTATTATGGCTCTCACGATTGTTCAAGAAAAATTAAATCACAAATTGCCTGGACAGATTTAATTAAACAATCAGCCTGGTGTGAAATTGTTGCGGAAAAGATAAGAAAACAAGAGGAGTTTTTGTTTGAGCTTGAAAAAGAAAAAGAGGCTAATCTTCTTAATTCATATATAAACCAGATTGAGCTGGGAGATTCAACCAACAGAGAGGGACACGCGGCAAAGGTTTATTTTAACGCTGTTTTTGGAATGGGATTCACCAGAAGCTATGAATGTATAACAAACGCCGCTTTGAATTATGGATATAGCATAATTTTATCTGCGGTGAGCAGAGAAATAACCTCTTGCGGATATTTAACACAGCTTGGAATTTTTCACGATAATATGTTCAACCAGTTTAATTTGAGCTGTGATTTGATGGAACCACTAAGAGTTTTTGTTGACAGACACGTTTATAAATCAAATTTTCAAAAATTTGAATCGGCTGAGAAATATTCTCTTTGGAACGTTTTAAATATGTATATTTCTGTTGGAGGAACAAACCATACTATGTTGAATGGAATAAAAATATACGTTAAAAGTGTATTTGATGCTTTAAATGACGGAGACCTTTCTAAAATTAAATTTATTTCATTAAGTGATAAAAAGCTATGAGCTATAGATTTATGAGAGTTATTGTGTTTTTTGATCTTCCAACAGAATCAAACGAAGATAAAAGAAATTATAGGAAATTTCGTCAGCTATTAATTAAAAACGGTTTTATTATGATGCAAGAATCTGTTTATTGCCGAATGTTAATAACGCCTTCCGCAGAGGCGGCTGTTGTTGATGTTATAAGAAAAAACAAACCGCCAAAAGGAGTTGTTCAAATTTTGGCGGTAACAGAAAAACAGTTTTCTAAAATGGAATTTATTGTTGGCGAAAGTAAAAACGATATTATAGACAGTGATGAAAGGTTGATTATTTTATGAGATTCGTTTTTCCTGAAATTAACAACGTTTTTGAATTTAAAGATAATTTTGTCAACACTCTTGTTATTGAAAACAGAAGTTTGCTCTTGCGGTTAATTAAGGACATAAGCTCTTCTTTAAATGGTTTTGAAGGGCTTTCGGTACTTTCAAAAAATTATTCTCCCATATCTATCCAAAAAAATGCAGAGCTGATACATAATTTTGTTGATTTTGATATTAACAATAAAGCGTTGATAACAAAAATCATTTCTTCTTTAGAAAAGATATCTCTTGATGAAGAAAACTATTTGAAAACTCAAAAATTGATGTGTGATATTGAAAACAGTATATCAGATTGGGCGTTCAACTTCCCTTGCGATATAGTTTCAACAAAAATAACACCATTATCTATAATAAAAGCTGTTGGAATTGAGCTTCGTGATAGTTATGAAGGAATAAGGGGTGAAGCAGAAAAGATCCTTGATTATATGGAGCTTGTTCGAGAATTTGAAAACGAAAAACTTTTTATAATTCTGAATATGCGGTCTTTTTTTGAAGATGAAATTGTTGAAACGTTTATTAAAACTGTGTTGACACACGGTTTTAAAGTGCTTATGATTGAAAGTAAATCATATTCGTTGTTAAAAAACGAAAAAAGGTTTACTGTTGATGAAGATTTATGTGAATTTTGATTGATTTTTTAAAATGAATGTGGTAGAATACTTTTGTATTAAGTTTTTGCCTATAAAGTTCTCTCTTCCTCAGCGGCTTCGTAAACCGTCTTTTCAAACGTTGGTTTGAAATTTGAGGTTTGAGAGTAGTGTAAATTTATAGGTAAATAAAACCCGTTAAATATTGAATCAAACTCAGCCTTTGTTTGAGAGTAGTGTAAATTTATAGGTAAATAAAACAATAACCGGTTGTTTTATAATTTTGGATATGTTTGAGAGTAGTGTAAATTTATAGGTAAATAAAACTGTATCGTGCCGTTGTCGAAGCAAACAACGTTTGAGAGTAGTGTAAATTTATAGGTAAATAAAACATCATAGGCGTTCCGTTGTTCTTCTCCAAAGTTTGAGAGTAGTGTAAATTTATAGGTAAATAAAACAACATACCAGATTGGGTGTACGGAATAGGCGTTTGAGAGTAGTGTAAATTTATAGGTAAATAAAACAGTCGCCCAAGTGCATTCGCCAATAGTATAGTTTGAGAGTAGTGTAAATTTATAGGTAAATAAAACACAACGATTTGTTCTGCGGGGAATCCATGGTTTGAGAGTAGTGTAAATTTATAGGTAAATAAAACACATTGTCAACGTTGCACTGATTCGCTCCCGTTTGAGAGTAGTGTAAATTTATAGGTAAATAAAACACCGTGGGTGTAACTGTGCCGATAGCATTGGTTTGAGAGTAGTGTAAATTTATAGGTAAATAAAACAGAAAATACAACGGAAATAATCACGAAGATGTTTGAGAGTAGTGTAAATTTATAGGTAAATAAAACCTATTATTGGTCGCAAAGAATGAGGCAACTGTTTGAGAGTAGTGTAAATTTATAGGTAAATAAAACGTCAATAGGGTCGTTTGGTCGATTTACATGTTTGAGAGTAGTGTA
>JAZNJM010000071.1:0-6139 GCA_045578045.1 Eubacteriales bacterium
AAGCAAGACTTCTTTTTTCGTGGGATGAATTTGACAGATTCAGAAAAGTTCCCGTTAACGTTGCGGCTGTTGACTCTGATATGGAAAAATATATCGGTATGCCATACGTTGACGTTAAAGATCCTTTTGGTTGCCACGAAAACTATGCAGTTCATTTCCAAAAAGAGTTTGAAAATTCAATCTCACGTTTTGGAATAGAGCTTGATTTCAGATATCAATCTAAAATGTATCGTTCGGGAAAATATGCCAAACACGTTATTCACGCCATAAAACACAGAAAAGAAATTTTTGATATATTAGATTCATTCAGAACTCAGGATGCTGTTGAAGGGGAGAGAGACGCATATTATCCCGTTAGCATATATTGTCCTTCGTGCGGAAAAGACAACGTTAAGATTCTTTCCGTTAATGATGAATGTACTGTAGCTCAGATTGAATGTTCTTGCGGTCATAAGGGTGAATTTGATTTCACAACGAATTTCAACTGCAAATTGGCTTGGAAAACAGACTGGCCTATGCGTTGGATGTTTGAACAGGTAGACTTTGAACCGGGTGGAAAAGATCACGCAAGTCAGACGGGTAGCTATCAGACAAGCCGCATTATTTCAAAGAAAATCTTTGGATACGAGCCTCCTCTTTTCCAAGGATATGAATTTATTGGAATAAAAGGTTCTGTTGGCAAAATGAGTGGTTCAAGCGGACTTAACCTCACGCCGGAAACACTTCTTAAACTTTATCAACCCGAACTTATTCTTTGGCTTTATGCAAAAACAGATCCTATGAAGGCTTTCAACTTCTGTTTTGATGATGAAATTTTAAGACAGTATTTTGAATTTGATAAACAGCTCACTGATATGAAAGCGGGAAAAGCTGACGAGAGAACTAAAGACGTTATGTATCATTCTTTGCTTGGCGAAAGAGAAATTCAAACGGTTCCTATGCAGCTTATAGTTTCTCTTGGTTCTGTTGTTAACTTCAACGTTCCTATGCTTGAAACGGTTTTTGAAAAAATTGGTACGCCATATAAATTTGAAAACTTCAAAGAAAGACTTTCTCTTGCAAGATATTGGCTTGAACAATGTGCGCCTGAGGCTGTAAACAGACTCAGAACAACAAGAAACTTTGAGGTTTATAATGCTCTTGATGAAAACGAAAAGAAAGAAATTGCCCTTCTTTTTGATTATCTCAGCAAAGGCGGATATACTCTTGACGAGCTTAATACAAAACTCTATGCAATTCCAAAAGAAGTTTTTGGTGAGATGGACGACAAAACTTGCAAGACTGTTCAAGGTACGTTCTTCAAAAACGTTTATAAACTTCTCATAGATAAAGAAAAAGGTCCAAGACTTTATTTATTCCTTTTCGCTGTTGATCCTAAAGGATATTTGCCTCTTCTCGACTTTAGCACACCTTTAACAGAGGCTGAAAAGAACGAAGCTGCTCCAAAAACGGAAGAAGCAAAAGAAGAAGCTGAAGAAATTAATGATGTAAAGCCTGAAATTTCTATTGACGATTTCGATAAGGTTGAGCTTACGGTTTGCGAAGTTAAAAATTGCGAAGAAATTAAAAAATCAAGAAGCTGTTATAAGTTAACTCTTGATGATGGAAAAGGCGAAAGAACTATTGTTTCAAGCATTAAGAATTACTATTCTATCGAGGAACTTGTTGGAAAGAAAATTATCGTTATAACAAACCTAAAACCCGCAAAGCTCATGGGCGTTCAAAGTAATGGAATGCTTCTTGCGGCTTCTCACGGGGATAATTGTAAGGTTATTTTTGTTGATAATTCCGTTCCAGCGGGAACAAAAATTCATTAAACGGTGGGAAAAGTGAAAAAATGTTTTTTGGCTTTTCTTCTCTCCGCTTTGCTTATTTGTTGCTCTTGCGGAAAGGAAGAAAAGAAAAGAATAACAGAATGGCCCTCAGATGCTTTTGAGTTTATGGAAGGGATTCCTCAGTTTGTCGGTGAACAGTATAACGCCGTTATTAGCGAAGACTTTGAAACTGTATCGATATACTATAAGGACGTAACCCTTGAACAGACGTATGCATATATCGAACAACTTAAAGCCTTTGGACTTGAAGAAAACGTTTCAACGGGCGTTAAAAATGGAAAACTTCATTGGGTTTCCAAACTTGTTGAAGGCGAGCTTTTTGCTGAGGTTATGTGGTATGATATGGATTATGAGCTTGAAAGCGGTGAGTATAGCTACGGTCTCGTTTTGAAATTCGCAGAATTTTAAGACTATTTATTCTTTTATGAAAACTCGGAAAAATAGCCGTTATTTTGTAACGTATGCAGTGGTTTATTGTAATGATATGTTTTTCCATAATTCGAGGTGTTTATGGCTTTAATAAAGTGTGAAAATTTATCATTGGGATATGATTCAAAGGAAATAGTCAGCGGACTGAGTTTTTTTGTCAATAAAGGAGATTATCTCTGTATAGTCGGTGAAAACGGTTCGGGAAAATCAACTTTAATGAAGGCTCTTTTGGGAATACACCGTCATATGAAAGGCAATATAGTTTTTGGAGACGGAGTAAAAAAAGGAGACGTTGGGTATTTGCCCCAACAAACTCCCGCCCAAAAAGACTTTCCCGCTTCTGTTGAAGAAATTGTCCTTTCGGGATTCCAAGGTAAAAAAAGGTTCAGACCGTTTTATTCTGATGCAGAAAAACAAAAAGCGGCTGAGAATATGCATAAAATGAATATTTGTTCTCTGCGTGAAAGATGTTATCGTGAGCTTTCGGGTGGACAACAGCAAAGGGTTCTTCTTGCCCGTGCTTTGTGTGCAACGGAAAAGATTCTTCTTCTTGATGAGCCAACAAGCGGACTTGATCCTAAGGTTTGTGCCGATATGTACTCACTTATAAAAGACCTCAATGAAAAAGAAGGCATAACTATTATAATGATCTCCCACGATATAGATGCTTCCCTTCGATATGCAAGTCATATTCTTCATCTGGGAAATGAAGTGTTTTTCGGAACGCGTGAAGAATATGAAAATAGCGAAGTGTCGAAAGGTTTTGTTTTGAAAAAATAAATAAAAACTAAAACAAAAATCGTCCTCACGGTGAGGACGAAGAGCGTTTTTTTGCGATAGCAAAACTGCCTTGAATGAGTTTTATCTCAATCAAGGCACAGACACCCGCCAAATTCTCTGAAAATTGACGAATTTGGCGGGTGTCTGTGAACTATAGCTTTAATTGCAAATCTGTTTAATTATTGACTTGAAAAAATCTTTTGGGATGACATTATACGCAAATAAACTGTATTATGCGAATTGGTTGAATATAAAAAACAGTTAAAGTATTGTTTAATCATTTTACTGAATAAAAAATTAATCGTTTTACTATTTGCTGTATTTGAAAACTGCAAAAAAAAATTTCTATAATTACATTTGAAAGCAGGATATATATGAAAAAATATATTCAAAACGTATGGGCAAAGTAAATATATTCAGTTTTTTTCGGGGGTTTCTGCAACAACCTCGTTTTCTAAAACGTACCCCTCAACGTTTGCGGCGATGATAGCGTACCAATTTCCTAATTTTCCAATTATTCTCACGGGCGCTCCGTTTTGAATTCGTGTTATGATTCTTGACGTAGGGGATGGGGATTTTCTGACGGTGGCATATCCCGATGATGTGTTCACAATTCCGATAGCCGTCATAGGAATTGGCGTTTCAGGCACACCAAGAATTTCATTAACAGAAAAAGCAAGGTTTTCTGCAATTTCGTTCAGGGATTCTGAAAACCAGATAACGTCTTCTTCGTTGTTTTGATTTCCAATTGATACTATAACGGATGGTGCTGTCGTGTTTAAAAGCTCAACAAAAGAACTGTTTGGCGTTGTAGTAACGTTTTCGGGAGTTGGATAGATTTTTTTTAGATTTTCAGAAAGAATTTCTGCAAATTCTCTGCTTTTGCCATCAGATGAGCTATAATATATTTTTATTCCTCTTTCGTTTGAATCATTTGTATTGAGGGAAGATAAGGCTATATGAATATGGGGTTCTTTTTCGTTGGAAATTTCAGAAGAACCATTTGGAGAGCTTTTTTCTTCAGACATCAAAACTTCATATCCCAAGGCTGAAAGCTCTTTTGAAAGTTCATCAGCTAAACGTTTCATATTTTCCGCTTCTGAAACGCCTGTTATATCAGAGATAAGATAATCTTTTGTGGAAGGACTTAAAAAAACTGTCATAAAACTTTTTTCCTTTATTGTTTTTTTAGCGGGGAACGAAAAATTGGTTGTATTTGTTTGCCGGAAAATGCCGCTTCGAGAGTTTGCTCAGTTAATGAAAAGTCGCAAACGAGGGAATAGGGTTTTCCTATATAATCGTCTTGTCTAAGAGGGACAAAGTAAAAGTTTTTTCTTTGGACAAGGGTAGCAATGTTTTTAAAGCTCCCCAAAAGACCATCGTTTGATGAAAACGCAATAACGATTGGCTTTTTGTTTCTTAGCATTGCTTTAACCGCCATAGTAACTGCTCCATCAGTAATTCCGTTTGCAATTTTTGCCAACGTATTCCCTGTACAAGGTTCAACTAATACAATGTCAAAGCCGCCTGACGTAACAGTTTTCTCAACTTGCGGAATAGTTAAAAGTGGTTTGTTCTCGCATATTTTTGAAATTTTACTAAGAAACGCCTCATGTGTTCCAAAACGTGTGTCAACGGAAGAAGCTGCCTCAGATAATACGGGGGTAACAGAATGTCCCGCCGCAACAAGCTCTTCCATAATATTTAGGGTGGTATCGTGGCAGCAAAAAGATGCACATATGCAAAACAGTATTTTCATCTCTAATTATCTCCCTCTGAAAGTTTGTTGTCATATATAATGTTTGAAATGCTTTTATAAATTGCTTTACCCGCTGTAACAGGTGAGAGCTTTCCTGGAAGTGATAATGCTTTAATAATATTTAATCCCAATTTCTTTCCTTCTTCGTAGTCAACGCCACCGGGGGCAGAAGCAAGGTCAATAATAATAACGTCCTTTCTTAACTCCTTTAATATATCTTTAGTGAGAAGAACGTATGGGACTGTGTTGAAAATAATCTTTTTTTCTTTTAAAACGCTTTTTATATCCCTGATGTTTGCACTTGATATTCCAAATGCACTGCACCAAGCATCGTCTTTGTTGCTTCTATGAAGAACGGTTACGTCTGAATCGAGGCTTTTTAACATATTTCCAAGTATCTTTCCGATTCTTCCATATCCAATAACTGCGGTTTTACACCCATTGAGAGTTTCTGTAGATTCGTTTAAAGCTATGGATAATGCACCCTCGGCTGTTGGAATTGCATTAAAAATTTTTAATTCTTCGTTTTCATAATAATCATATGTGGATACGCCGAAAGCAGTGTTTTTCATCATTCCGCCAAAAAAGATTTTGTTTTTTTCAAGTTCTTTAATTAAAGATAAGGGAATGAGTTTATTTGATAATGGCGCAGAAACGTTAATTCCGTCCTTTGAAAAAGGGAGAGGAAGAATAATAAAATCAGAATCTTTCATTGCGGACCTTACGTCATTTTTCGAAATAATTCCATTGGGAATATCTCTTGCTTTGTCAAAACCACATAAAGTTACTTTGAATCCAGAATTTGAAAATTCTTTAGCAACGGTTATCTGGCGTAAATCACCGCCTAAAATACATATTGAATTTTGTGTCATATAAACCTCCGTGATATATGTTCCGTTGTTAATATATGTTTTTCGAAATAAGATGGTGATAAAAATCTATTGGTGAAAAACAAAGAAAAATAAAAAAATAAATACTTTTTGGGGATTCAAACATAAATTCTGATGGAAATAATCTGAGTAACCAAAAAAGATTAAAAAAGTTTCAGTAAAAAAAACGTGGTTAAAGTGGCAAAAAGGGGCGATAGAGAGGGAGAAAAGAGAGGAGGGCAAAAAAAGTCGAAAAAAAAACAAAAAAAATTGAAAAAAGGTATTGACAAATAGAAAAAGATGTGGTAGAATAGCGAAGCTGTCCGCGAGGGGAGCACAAGAACCTTGAAAATTGAACAACGGAGAGACGGAGGTAAGTACGAAGCGAAAGCGAAAGCTGAAGCTAAATACGAAACCAAAGGAACTCGAACAATTGCTTTAAGAAGTAACAAACTTTACGAGAGTAA
>JAZNJM010000072.1:0-24179 GCA_045578045.1 Eubacteriales bacterium
CCAAATTAATACTGGAAAACTTGAAGGATTCAACAATAAAATCAAGATAGCCAAACGTAATGCTTATGGTTTTAGAAATACTAATTTCTTTTTTTCTTATATTCGTTTTTTGTCTTTGCCCACTTCTTTTGTACACCAAAATTTATGATGAACCAAATATTTTTTTTACGTTTCCTTAAACGAACTTTATTTAAAAGCTTTTTAAAATCAATTTTAGAAGTTTTCTTATATTTTATTCTTGGAATAATTCTAAGTTTTATTGTTTTACGTTTGATTTTAATATTTCTTAAAATTCTTCTATTTTCCCATCTTTTTTTCAAAATCTCATATAAAACAACACCGATAACACTAATTACAGCGGTTATAATAAAAAGAATTACCGCTTTTAAATATTCTCCCTTTGAAATAAATCTTCCTCCAATAACCGAAGAAATAACAGAAGGAAATCTTGCTATGGAAGATATAAACATAAAATCAGATAATTTAACGGGAGTTAAAGCGAAAAAATACGTTAAAAGGTCCTTAGGAGTTCCAGGAATCAGAAAAAGAACAAATGCAGTTTTTTTCAATTTGTCTTTTGTGTTTATAAATCTTAGGGATCTTAATTTTTGCTCCGAAACAAAAATCCTTGAAAACCTTCTACCCATTTTTTTTACCAAAGCAAAAATCAAAAGCGTTGCAGAACACATTCCAAGATAAACAATAAGACAAGCTATAAACGGATTAAACAACAGCCCCGCAACAATCTCTATAACTTCACCCGGAATTATGGCGATAAAAACTTGCAAAAGCTGAAAAAGATATAATACCAATCCAGAATACGCTCCAAAAGAACGGATATATTCCATCCACCCTTTCGGATCAAATCCAAATCTTTTGTATATGTGTATGCCCAAAAGAATCAACAACGAAACAATTGAAGCGGCAAATACAAATAATGCAAATTTTAAAATTTTAATAATTCTATTCTTATTTTTTTTCACTTTACTTCCCAATATATTATTAAGCTATTTTTATCTCTTTTTTCCCGCACGGCGATAGACTACTATGGAAGGAACAAGAATAAGTATCGTTATTAGAGTTAATATACAAACCCTCAAATTCTCCCCAATAAGTTTTATTGGAGAAGTGAAACCACCCATAATTCTATCTGCTGTATCTCTGTATGAGTAGATGAAAAGGTCATCATACTCCCCTGCAACGTGATAATTATACTCTATATACTGCTTTAAAACACGTTCAAATTTTGAGCCAAATTCTGCCTTAACTTCAGCTGATGAATAAGTCCACACCTCAAAGCTGGTAGTCGTTGGAATAAAAAGCATAACAACGTCAACGCCCTCTTTGGTAAGCTCGTCATATGCAGATTTACACATTTCTTCAGCCTCTTTATCCGTTGGAAGTATAAGATTTCCTTTTCCATCTTCTTTTAAAGAATCTGTTAATAAGAAAACCTTAACACCTGTTTTTTCATATAAATATTCAACCGAATCATTTATACGGCCTCGCCACTCTTCATCGTAAAACAAGCCGCTTTCATCCTTGAAATAGTTTTCAAGAGGAACATCGTCCTGAGATTTTTCCAATGGTTCATAATTTTTAAAAACGGGAGAAACGTATATATACGCTTCATCTTGCATAATTGATATAGCCAAAGCAAATGAGAAAATCAACAATATAAGAGGGATAACAAAAAAACCATATCCCAACGGGTTTTCATTTTTTGAAATGTTTAAATTCTTTTTATTTTCTTTTTTTCTGTTTTTCTTAGACACTTTTCATACCTCAAAATATTTGACTCTTAAAACTTAAAAAACCTGACGAGACGGATAAAAGCCGCTTCGTCAGGCTGAATTGGTGGACGATAAGGAACTCGAATCCCTGACCACTCGCACGTCAAGCGAGTGCTCTACCAGCTGAGCTAATCGTCCGTTTTCAAACAGCTCTTTCACTATTCATTTGCATTATACCATATTTTTTTAAAATTGCAATACCTTTTATATAAAAAATTATACTTTATAAATTGCAATATTGTTTTATCTTTCATACGTGGTTTTGCTTTTCATACGTGGTTTTGCTTTTCATACGTGGTTTTGCTTTTCATACGTGGTTATGTCTTTCATACGTAGCTTTTTCTTTCATACGTGGTTTTGCTTTTCATACGTAATTTTGTCTTTCATACGTGGTTTTGCTTTTCATACGTGGTTTTGTCTTTCATACGTAGCTTTTTCTTTCATATATTCTGCATATAATTTTTTATTATAATTACTATGTAGTATAAAAGAGCGGCATATTCTGCCGCCCTTTTGCTGAATTTGACGTATTCATTTTTTCGCTTTACATTTTTATTATCAAAGAAAGACAATTTCGGTATATCAACAAAAAGGTCTTTTCTTTCAATAATCAGTATCTTATCTTTAGGTTTATCAGTATATATAACATTTAAATAAACGTATACGATAAAATCATATAATCCGTGAAGGTGATACTTACTAAGCAAATGAGAAGTCAAACTCAATATTTTGTCTCTTGTATTGTTCTTTAGATTCAAAAGCAATAACTTTTAAAGTTATTTGTTATTCTGAATATTCTGTTCTGCTTGCTGAATCATCTTTTTAACCATCTGACCACCAACAGAACCAGCTTGTCTTGCTGTAATATCGCCATTATATGATTTATTAAGAGTTACGCCTACTTCGTTTGCTGCTTCCATTTTAAATTTTTCCATAGCTTCTTTTGCTTCAGGAACAACGTGTTTATTACTTGCCATTATATTTTTCTCCTTTAAAATATTGTTTTTAATTTTCAATGATTTATAAATTTTATTTGAGGTTTTATCCTCGATAATATTATTGCATATATCATCAAAAATATTTAGAAAAAATAATGGAAAAATCAGGAATTTTATTATTATTTTAAAAATGGAATAAGAGCTTCTATTTATCTCCCCAAACGTAAAGATCAGCAGGGATAATATCATACTTTTTAAGCTCATTATTATTAACAGAAACAAATGGACTGTATTCTTCAATAAGCAAAGAATACTTTTCATCAATAAACGTTTGTTCTATGTCATCATAATATTCATTTATATCAGCGGTTTCAAGAACAACTTTTGAAATTATATAAACGCCTGTATCTGCCTCAACCAAACGAAGCTCTCCATTATTCATATTGAAAATTGCTTCATCAATAGCTTTATCAGACGTTCCCCTCTGAATTATAATACCCTTTGGAAAATGCTTTGCAACGCCATCTTCAGAAAGCATATATTTTTCATCAAGAGTTACAGCTCCGCTTTTTATAGATTCAAAAAGATTATTTGCATATTCTATAACCTTTTCTTTTGTTCTTTCGCCGTCAAACTCAATTTTTTCCTCAGCGGAAGATGAATCTTTGGATGACTCAGCCTCAGGAAGAGTTGCAGCGGGATTGGTGTATGATATGAAAATATACTTAACCTTTGCCCAATCTTTGAGAAACTTCTCGTTAACAAGGGACGAATCTATAGGAGTTTTTCCACCGTTTCCATAATAGTAGTTTTCTAATGCTTCAACTAAGTATTGCATTTCATAATAATCAAATAAATCATCCGCAGTTATTCCAAAACGATATAAATATGAATTAAGAGAGTTTTCGTCTCCATATTTATTGATATGATTTTGAACGGAAGCCTCGATTTCAGCCTTTGTATCTTCGTTTTTAGTTACTGATATTCCATATTTATCACAAAGGGCCTTCGTTATTACAAGTCTTTTACAATATGTTTGAATATCTGTTTCAACAAGCTCTTTATACGTTCTTCCGTCTTCCTTATCGGGAACCGTATTCCAAAAAGCCTCATTATCCATAACGGTTATCTGTGAATTTTCCTGTTGCTGATACTGAGAAAGCAAATATAGAAAATCTGTCTTTTTATCTGAAAGAATAAACGCATATAATCCTGATTTTATTTCAGCTTTCTTTGATGATTCATCATCTTTATAACTGAAAACAACAACGTTTGCCGTATTATTGCCACCTGTTTGATTAAGGTTTATTCCTTCTTCACCACAAGAAAAAAGAGAAATGGTTAAAGAAAAAACACAAACTACAACAGCAGTCTTAAAAAATTTTATTTTGACGTTGTTTAATTTTTTCCCAAAATCTGAAAAAAATGTTTTCATATTCAACTCCCTTTCTGATTTTCTGCCTGAGTTTTAATTATATACTTATTGATTTTAAAACATCATTATTAACTGTTATTCCCTCAAAATATTTTTCGAGAATATCATCAAACATAGAGTTAACAAGAGAAGATTTTTTAGCATCAATATAGTCTTTTGTCAATTCAACAACCTGTATCAAAAAGATACCCGATTCATTTTCTTCTATAAATATTTCTCCAATTTCAAAGTTCGTTTTATCAGAAGAAAAATAATCTTTAAAATCCTTTTTTGTTAAAATAACACCATTAGGAGATTTATCTACAATAAAAGCAAAATCATCAGAATCTTTCAAAACATCATCAAATGTTTTCTCACCTTTTATAACAGAATCATAATTTGCATACATCAATTCTTTGCGATGCTTATTATAATCCTCCGTGGTATCCTCTTCCTTTGAGCTTTCAGAATCATCTGAAACGTTTTCGTTTTCTGAATTATCAGAAGAATCTTCGTTTTTTGAGTTATTGGAGTTTTCAGACGTTTCTGGAACGTTTTTATCTTTAGCATTATCAGAGTTATTGGAATTATCAGTATCTTCCTCAACGTCCTTTTTATAATAATAAACCGAATATTTGAATTGTACACTCTCAGACAGTGCTTCGATAGATTTTTCGTCTGAAATTTTTTCTCCCTTTTCACCAAAAATAAACTGTGGCAAAACAGTTCCATATACACTGACGTAGCTTAAATTTGTAAGCTCATCAGCTGTTATTCCATACTGTCCTATAGTTGCTACATTCCAAGCCTCATAACTTCCGTATTTTGAAATATTCTGACTTTTTAACGTATCGAACTGTTCGGTTATTTCTTTTGGTAAACCTGGATATTTATAATCAGAAGCAATTTTTTCATATACGAGGTATTCCATACAAGCTCTGAGAGTGCTTTCTTTTAAATATTCCTCAGCGGTCATTTTTACCTCGGGGAGATATTCTTTCCAGAATTTTTCTTCCCAATATTCTTCAGTTCCGTCTGGAAGGAATCCAAAAACATCTTTAAAATAGTCTGGATATGTTTGAAAATATGATTTATATGTTTCAACAACACTTTCTTTATTTTTCGAAAGATAACATTGATACATAGCAACAGAAATACTCTTATCACCATAGGTTAAAACAGCCTTTGATTCTGCTTTTGAACACGATGAAAAGGAAATAACCAAAAAAGACAACAAAACTATTGTGGAAAAAATTCTTTTTAAAAATAAACTTTTTTTAATATTCATACCTTTAACCCTAAGAAAATAAACCTTTAATTATCCTTTTAAACTTAACTTTATTATACAATCACAACACAGATATGTTCTACTCATTTTTCTTTAATTTTTCCGAAAAATCGGTTAATAAATTAATAATATACCTTGTTATTTCAAGAACCTTTTCGCCTTTTATAAAGCGTAAAGAAAAATATGGTTTATCTGAGTTTGAGAAAAAAATGCGTCCTTTAATTTTTTCGCCCTTGCAAACGTATACAGCTAAATCCTTATGGGGATTATTCATATAAATCCTTAAATATTCATCTTGCTGAACAATGCTCTCAACACCAACTTTTCTTGCAAGGTTTCTAATTAAAGATATTGTTATAAGATTAACAACTGCTTTTGGAGGAACGCCAAAACGGTCTATTATTTCGTCATATAAATCATCAAAGCGTTCATCAGAATCAACGTCTGCTATTTTTTTGTATAACTCCATTCTAACGTTATCAGAGCTTACGTAGCTTTCAGAAACGTATGCGTCAAGAGTAAAAGATACAACGCAGTCATTTTCCTCTTTCACGTTTTCGCCTTTTAATTCAAGAACAGCATTTTCTAAAATTTTAACGTAAAGCTCATACCCTATTGCATCCATATGTCCGCTTTGAGAAGTTCCTAAAATATTACCCGCTCCTCTAAGCTCAAGATCTCTCAAAGCTATTCTGAACCCAGAACCAAATTCTGTATATTCTCTTATAGCCTCAAGACGTTTCTGTGCAATATCAGAAAGATTAACCTCAGATTGATAAGTCAGATAGGCATAGGCTTTTCTTGAAGACCTTCCAACTCTTCCCCTTATCTGATGAAGCTGTGAAACGCCCATTTTATCAGCATTTTCTATTATCAAGGTGTTTGCGTTAGGAACGTCAACCCCCGTTTCAATTATTGTTGTGCAGACAAGAATATCAGTTTCGCCATCAACAAGATTTTGCCAAACAGCAGAAAGCTGACTTCTGTTCATTTGTCCGTGTCCAACATCTATATTTTTGTCGGGAAACTCTTTCCTCAATTTCTCAACTTTTGCATATATAGTGTCAACTCTGTTATATAGATAAAAAATCTGACCTCCACGCCTTAATTCACGGCGCATAGCCTCGTATATTATTTCGTCATCGTGTTCAAGAACAAAGGTTTGAATTGGTTGTCTATCCATTGGTGCTTCATCAAGAACAGACATTTCTCTTATTCCCGATATAGCCATACTTAACGTTCTTGGAATTGGCGTTGCCGTTAAAGAAAGGGAATGAACGTTTTTTGAAATTTCTTTCAAACGTTCCTTATCTTTAACTCCGAACCGCTGTTCCTCATCAACGATAACAAGACCTAAGTCTTTGAAAAAAACATCTTTTTGGATAATTCTATGAGTTCCAACAATTATATCAATTTTTCCTTGCTTCAATTTCGCAAGAATCTCTTGCTGTTCGCCTTTGGTTCTGAAACGGGAAATCATTTCTACTATTATCGGAAACGTTCTGAATCTTTGAACAATCGTTTGATAATGTTGCAGCGCCAAAATTGTAGTTGGACAAAGAATTGCAACCTGTTTTCCCTCAGAAACACATTTAAAAGCTGCTCTCAAAGCAACCTCAGTTTTTCCGAAACCAACGTCTCCGCATAAAAGCCTTTCCATTGGAACGTTTGACTGCATATCATTTTTTATACTTTTTACTGCTTCAAGCTGTGAATCCGTTTCAACATATTCAAAGAGGTCTTCAAACTCCATTTGCAAAGCATCATCAGGAGAAAATGCGTGGGCTTTTCTTAACATTCTTTCTCCATAGAGAGCAATTAATTCTTTTGCAACTCCCGTTGCAGAAGATTTTGCTTTTGATTTTTTTTTCTTCCAATCACTCCCCCCCATTTTAGAGAGCTTAACGTTTTCATCACCGATATATTTACTTACCATATCAAGACTTGAACAAGGAACGAATAAAACGTCTTTTCCCGCATATTGAATCTTGATATAATCCTTATAAACTTTTTCCGTTTTTATTCTTTCAACACCGCAATATCTTCCGATACCAAAGGTTTGATGAACAACAATATCCCCTATTTCTAAATCTGTAAAAGAAGAAATGCCTTCGCTTTTTTTCTTCAACGCACCGCTTCTTTTTCTTGATGTACTATATGTTCCTTCTGCTTTAACCCCTCTATCAGAAACGTAAGCAAAATTATCATTAACAAATCCACCAACGGCACACGCCTTTATGGAAGACGCAACGGAAATAACTCCTTCATATAGATTTCCTGAAAACGGTATTACGTTTGCATTCATTTCAAAAAGGCTTTCTCTCAAAATTGAAGCCTCTCTTTCGCTTCTTACAACCATTAAAACCTTTTTCTTCTGGGCACACCATTCTATCATTGAATCGAAAACATTGTTTGTTTCAAATCGATTGAAGGTTGTAGAAACAGCATTACAAACGGTTGTTAATTTATAAGAAAATGCCTTGTCAACAGGTTCAAAGGAATCAAGAACTACAGCTCTGTTTTCAACAGATGCCTTTAAAGTTATGCTATCAAGTATAACATCTGCATTTTTAAATTTTGCAACGCCTTTATTAACTAACGATTCTATAGTTTCATTTGTTGTCCATTCAAACGCCTTAACTCTCTCAAATACTTTTTTACTTTCGAATATAACAACCTTAGAATCTTTCAGATAATCGAGAACAGTTTCTTTTCTTTTGTATATCAAAGAAAAATATTTGTCAGCACTTAAAAGTTTTTTTTCGTTTATAATAGAATCAAGCTCTTTTTCAAGAATCTTTTTTCCGTTTTCACTTGCATTTTCCAAAAGAGAATTTATTTCTTCAACAACGTTTGAATAGTCTATTCCAAAAATCTCAGAAACTGGTACAACGGAATATTTATCAACGTTTTCTGTTCTTCTCTGGTCTGTTATATCAAAAAAGCCCATACTGTCTATTTCATCGTCAAAATAGTCAAAACGACAAGGCTTATCATATGCGGGAGAAAATATATCAACAATACTTCCTCTTATGGAAAACTGTCCCGTACCTTCCAATATATCGCATCTTTTATATCCCATCTGAACAAGGTCTGAAGCAAGCTCTGAGATATTCTTTTTGCTTCCGATATTCAGCTCGATACTGAAATTAATAAAAGAATCATCAGGAACTGTATATTGCATTATTGCATCGGGAACAGATATCAAAATATCACATTCGTTTTTTTTCAAACGGGATATTATATTAATTCTCTCTTGTTCAATTTCCTTTGAATAACTGCTTATGGGGTCAAAAACAAACTCTCTTGAAGGATAAACGAAAACATTGTTATAAAAAGAAGATAACGTATCTTTTAGAATCCTTGCTTGTTTTTCATCGTGAACAAGAATAAGCAACGGGTTTGAAAGCTCATCTTTTAAAGAAGCACAAAAAGCCGTTTTGAAAGAGTCGCATCCTTCGAAAACAGCAACGGGTAAACCATTTTTCTTATTAACTTGTTTTATAACGCTTGAAAAAGCTTTACTGCCTTTAACTTCATTTTTTAAGGCAGAAAAAATACTATCACTCAATTTTATCACCTATATATTGGAAAGCAAAATTTATTCTGAGGTTTTTGAATTATACTTATTCATTGCATCAGAAATTTTTCCGTTTACAATCATATCAACACATTCTTCTATCCAAGGCAAAAGACTGTCTATCTTCTTTCTGTCTGACGAAGGAAACTTTGAAAGAACCCAATCAGCCAAATCATAATCTATATGTGGTTTTGCACCAACACCAATTTTTATTCTTGGAAAATCTGAGCTTTGTAGATATTCAATTATAGATTTAATACCATTATGTCCCCCCGCACTTCCGTTGCGTCTTATTCGTATCTGACCCGGATTGAGACTAATATCATCAAAAATCACGATTATATTCTCGACAGGAACGCCATAATACTTAGCGGCAGAATAAACGGCTCTTCCACTATCATTCATAAAAGTTTGAGGTTTTAAAAAGAGAACCTTTTTCCCAAAAATATTTTCCACGCAGAAAAGGGAATCAAATTTTATTTTCTCTTTTAATTTATATTTATTTATAAAATAGTCTATTGAAATAAATCCTGCATTATGTCTTGTTTCAGAATATTTTGAGCCTGGATTTCCAAGACCGACAACAATATAATCTACTGAGTTTTTACCAAAGAATAACATATAAATTCACCTTTAAATCTTCATACAGATACGTTTATTTTGCTTGTTCAAAAAGCTCTTTTAAATCTTCTTTTGAATAGTTATATTTCTTATCACAAAAACGGCAAGTTATCTCTGTTGGAATATCATCGTTTATCAAAGAAGTAAGCTCTTCTTTTCCAAGAGAAATTAAAGCTCTGTCTGTTTTTTCCTTTGAACAATAGCACTTATAGGACGATTCCATTTTATCAAATATATCGTATTCAACGCCTTTAAGATATTCACTTATAATATCTTCAACCGATCCGTTTTCAAGAATTTCTGAAATATTTCTAACTTTTTGAAGATTATTTTCTAAAACGTCAATAAGAGCTTCATCAGCAAAAGGCAAGAGCTGAATTATAATTCCTCCCGAAATAATTCTCTCTCCCGAAGAATCAGGAGCAACAGAAAAAACGCAAACAGTTGGAATTTGTTCGCTTTCAGCATAATATGAAGCAATATCAGAAGATATGTCTCCCTCTTTCAAAACAGAAATACCCGAATATGGTTCGCCCTCTCCAACGTCTCTTAAAACCTGAAGTATTCCCTCTCCTATAGCAGAAGAAATATCGATTTTTCCGTCTTCATTTTTTGAAACTGTAGCAAAGGGATTAACTATATATCCGCGAACATTTCCCATATAGTCTGATGACGCTAAAACAGTTCCAACCTCACCGTCTCCTTTAAAGGTTACGGTTAAAAGGTCTTTTTCATCCCCCAAAAGACTTCCCATCAATGAGGCGGCAGTTAAAACACGCCCCATAATCAAATTAACAGCCAACGTATCACCGTGTATTTCTGCTGCTCTTTTTACAATATCCGTTGAATCAAGAGCAAGTATTCTTGCTGATCCATCTGACGTCATAGCTCTGACTAAATTTCCCATTTTTTTCTCCTGAATACATAATAATGTTTTTCGTCCATATCAGACGGTTGCGAAAATTTCAAATCGCCATATATTCCGCAAAGTTCAAAACCCGTTTCCTCTGCGGCTTTTATAAATTGTTTTTCTGAATAATAATATTCAGTTTGTTCTTCCGTATATTTTTTATACGTTTTACCGTTTCCGTGAAAAACGGTTATTTTAATATTTAAAGCCTTAGCTGATTTTGAATATCTGCCTTGATGTATCAACATTCCATATTCAGATTCATTAACGAACGCTTTTTTATTCAAAAGGTTTTCAAAACGATAAAACGTGCTTGAATCAAAAACAAATATTCCGCCCTCCTCAAGAAAAAGAGCTATTCTTGAAAACGCCTTTTTTAAATCTTCAAAAGAGCTCATATAGTTGAAGCAATCGCAAAAGCTCAACGCCCCCTGAACAGTTCCATAAAGCTCAAGAGAACGCATATCTTGATTTAACAGCAAAACTTTTCCATTTGTTCCAGAAACTCTTGAAGATGCAACGGAAAGCATTTCGGGAGAGATATCAACTCCAACAACCTGATAGTCCTTTGACAAATATTTTGATAGAACACCCGTTCCGCAGCCAACGTCTAAAACTATTTCAGGTTCACACATACCAAATTTTTCAACAGCCTTTCGGTAGAAATCATAAAAGCCTTTAAAATCAGCTCCGTTATACAAATCGTAAAACTGATACAAAACACTAAAATCTGACATACAAACCTCTTTATTGAACGTTCAGAGATATAATACAAAAAACGCCCAAACATACTTTTTCAAATCATTATACCATATTAATATAAAAAGTACAAGATGATTTTATTAATTATCTTGACAAAAATAAAAAATAATATTATAATCTGTTTGAGCAAAGGGACAACGTTTCAACGCTCAGAAAAAAATTTGACAATATATCATACGGAGGTATAAAATGCCAAAAGTTGAAAGAGCATCACTTGAAGATTTTCCTGAAATATTGGAAATTTCCAACAGAATTTTCGCAGGAGAAGATAACAGATATTTTCAGACCTACCATCCCGCACTTTATAAAGATGGAGTAAATACTGCAACGGATCATTTTGTTTTAAGAGAAGACGGAAAAATTAAAGGAATTGTTGGTTGGTTTCCATCTGTTATGAACGTTTTGGGCGAAAGAATTGAGGTTTGCGGAATAGGAACTGTTTGCGTTGAAAAAGAATGTAGAGGCAAAGGATATATGAGAGATATTATGGAGGCAATTCTTGATGAAATGAAAGAAAAGAAAACTCCTATATCTGTTCTTGGCGGAAGAAGACAGCGTTACGAATATTATGGATATACACCTTCTGGAATTTGTTCAAATTTCTATTTTAATTACGATAATGCGAAACACGTTTTTTCCAAAGACCAAAAAGCTACTTATACGTTTATTGTTCCCGAAGGAAACGAAAAAGAATCATTTGAAAAATGTCTTGAATTATACGAAAAACGCCCTGCATATATAGAAAGAACAGCTGAAGGTTTTTACGATTGCTTATGTAATTGCAGATCAAAGCCTATTCTTATATACAAAAACGGTGAGCTTGACGGATATGCTTCTGTTTCTAAAGATATGTCTGGAATAAACGAATATGAAATCTCAGATAACAGCGACAGCTGTAGAATGCTTAAAGATTTTATGTTTGCCTTTGACCTTAAAGGAGTTTCTGCAAGACAAATTTTCCATTTTGAAAGAGCAAAGCTACACGCCCTTACTAAAGTTTGCGAAGGCGTTAATACATCAGGAGCAGACAGCTATTTTATTCAAGACTATGCAAAACTGATATCTGCTTTAGGTAAATTAAAGGCATCATATCTCCAAATACCTAACGGCGAAGTTGTTATAGACATAAAAGGTATTCAAAAAATTAAGATAACAGCAGAAAACAATATTGTTAAAGCAGAGGAAACGGAAGAAAAAGAAGATATTTCCTTAGAACCGCTTGAAGCTGTTTCAGCGTTCTTTGGTCAAGGAGCGTTTAACCTTGAAGTTGCTGAAAAACTTCCCGCTTTTGCAAACGCATTGTTCCCACTTCCTCTTTTCTTTTCAATTCCAGATATGATTTAATTATCAGAATATTTTTCATCTCAGGACAGTATATTTTATTATACTGTCCGATTTTTTTCGGAATTTTTATATTATAAAAATCATCAGGAGAAAAAAGAATGAAAAGACATATATTTGTAGTTTCTTTATTTTCAACAGTTTTTTTTATTGCTTTTTTATTTTTCGCACCTATTTTTTCTGAGGAATCTAAAGCATCTTTGTCTGCTGTCTCTCCAGCGATAAATTCAAACGGATTTAATATTAAAAGTCTGAATATTTCTGCTGAAAAAGCATTTTTAATAGACAAAGAAACAGGACTTGTTTTATATTCAAAAAACTGTGATGTTCAAAGCGGAATGGCAAGTACAACAAAAATTATGACTTCCATAATTATACTTGAAAACAAAAATCTTTCTGATACGGTAAAAATTACAAAAGAATCCGTTGGAGTTGAAGGCTCTTCCATTTATTTATCAGAGGGAGAAATTTTCACTGTTGAATCTCTTCTATACGGTCTTCTTTTAGAATCGGGAAACGATGCCGCAGTAGCCCTTGCTATTGGTTTATCGGGAAGTGTTGAAGATTTTTCAATTCTTATGAATGAGAAAGCGTCTTCCCTTGGAATGAAAAATACAAACTTTTCAAATCCACACGGACTTTCAGACGATAATCACTATTCAACAGCAAGAGATATGGGTATTTTAGCGTGTTACGCTATGGAAAACGAAACGTTCAGAAAAATAGTTTCAACAAAAAAAGCTATTATCAAGCCCGAAAACAGCGAATATATCAGATATTGCACAAACCACAACAAACTTTTATGGAGCTCAAATGATATTACGGGCATAAAAACGGGATATACAAAATCTGATGGGAGATGTCTTGTTTCATCTTCAAAAACAGATGACACTGAATTGATATGTGTAACCCTAAATTCTCCAGACCATTGGAACGACCATCTTTCCCTTCTTTCAAAAGGTTTTGAAACGTTTAAAAAACGCACACTCGCCCAAAAAGGAGAATATGCGTTTGAAATATCAGTTGTTGGTGGAAACAAGAGCGTTATTTTAGCAAAAAATATTTCTGAAATAACGCTTCCGCTTCCAGAAGATATTAAAATAAATACAAAAATTGTAACTCCACCTTTTGTTTATGCTCCCGTTGAAAAAGGAGATATTATTGGAGAACTCAGAATTTTTTGTGAAGATAAACTAATTTATTCTTTTCCACTATGTGCAAATGAAAGTGTTACACAGAAAAAAATTTCATTCTTTAAAAAAATTTTCGGTTAATTGAGATTTAATATTATTTAGAAGCAGAGAAGAAAGTTCCCTTATAGTTATTTTCCATTATATCGTATAATATTTCTGGGTTTGCACCATTGGAAATTATCATAGGGATTCCGCTTTCAATACACATTTTTGCCGCTTCGAGCTTTGCAAACATACCGCCTGTTCCTCTTGAAGTTCCCGCACCTCCTGCAAACTTGAAAACTTCTCCATCAAGACTCTCAACAACAGAAATTAGCTTTGCATCGTCATTAGTTCTTGGATCTTTATCAAAAAGTCCGTCAATATCTGTTAAGTTAATAACTAAATCTGCATCACACAAAATAGCAACGATTGCGGAAAGAGTATCGTTTCCTCCAAATTTTAGCTGTTCATTTGAGACAGTATCATTCTCGTTAACAATAGGTATACAATGCTGAGAAATGAGAACGGAAAAAGTCATCTGTGCGTTATGCCTTCTGTTTGGATCGTCCACAACGTCCTTTGTTAAGAGAACCTGTGCAATTTTATGTCCATAAAAGCCAAATTTCTCATTATACATATTTATAAGCTCACATTGACCAACTGCCGCCGCCGCTTGCTTTTCTTCTATTGTCATTTTCGTTGGATGATATCCCATTTTACCAAGACCGGCACTAACAGCTCCAGAAGAAACAAGAATTAATTCTTTTCCACTGTTTTGCAAATCCGAAATGCATTTTACCAAACGCTCAATTTTTCTGATATTAAGATGTCCTGTTGGATAGGTCAACGTTGACGTTCCAACCTTAACGACAATTCTTTTATATTTTTCCAAAAACTCACTCATTATCTTTTTTCTCGCTTATTATTTTTTTTATTTTCTCAGAAACTTTTTCAGAAACAAAGCTATCAAATTTTTTATCAGCCTTTATAAGCTCTCGTATTAAAGAGGAAGTTATAAACATTTCATTACTTCTTGATGGAAGAAATATTGTTTCAACTCCGTTTATCATATAGTTGCTTTCAGACTGAATATGCTCATAATCAAAATCGGAAGAAAATCTTAATCCTTTGACAATAACAGCATTATTCTTTAAAGCAAGATCTGCAACAAGTCCTTCGTGAATAACAGGCACAATTTTAGAATCATCAGAAAAAGCATCTGAAATCATTTCAAACCGCTGAGATACGTTGAACATATATTTTTTTTCCGAATTAACGCATATTGCAACGATAACTTTGTCAAAAAGACTTGAAGTTCTTTTTATAAGTTCCTCGTGTCCAATGGTTATTGGATCAAACGAACCCGCAACAACAGCTGTTCTTTTTATCATCATCTTCGTTCCTTTCAGAGTTGCTTTATTTTTCTAAGAATTAAAAATTAGTTTTTCTTATTATATAAATAATCAAAAACATATTTTTAAATACTAAGAAAAAGGATTCTTCAATTTTTTAATAAATACTATTTTCTAAAAATAGTAACGTATATTTTTCCGTATCTATAACTTTTAGCAAAAAATCCTTCAATAGGTTCAGGAATACCTGTCATAGAGCTTTCACAAACAATTATTGCATCATCTGAAACAATATCAGCTTCAAATATGCATTTAAGAATCTGGTCAAGTATTCCGTCTTTATACGGTGGATCAAGAAAAATCAAAGAAAATTTTTCCTTATGAGCAGCTGATTTTACAAAAGCCTTCCAATCCATACACGAAACAGAACATTTATTGAACAATTTTGTATGCTGTGCATTTGTTTTTATAACGTTTAATGCCTCTCTTGAAGAATCAATTATAACCGCCCTTTCTGCACCTCGGCTCAACGCTTCAAGAGCAAGCTGACCGCATCCGCCAAAAAGGTCGAGAACAGTTCTGTCAAATATGTCAAATTGTATGGCTGAAAAAATACCTTCTTTAACAACCTCCGTTGTTGGTCTTGTTTCTTCACCAGACAAAGTTTGGAGCTTTGTTCCTTTTGCTATTCCTGTTATTATTCTCATATCTATACCTATTTTGATTATTATTTATCTATTGTTAAAATATTCAAAAACAGCTTTCGCCGCTTTTTTGTTTACCCCTTTAACCGCCTCAAGCTCTTCAAGAGATGCATTTTTAATGTTTTTTAATCCACCAAAATATAAAAGAAGTGCTTTTGCTGTTTTTTCTCCAACACCTTCAATATTTTCAAGTGAGCTTTTTTTATATGTTTTACGTCTTTTAGCATCCATTTTTGTAATTGCAACGCGGTGGGCTTCTTCTTGAATTTTATATACAAAGGTATATACGTCTTTCATCGAAGCAATTGAAATTTCGTTTTCGCCATCTGTTAAAGTTCTCGTTTTATGATGCTCGTCTTTAACCATTCCAAAAACGGGTATATAAATGTTTTTTTCGTTTAATACGCTTTTTACAGTATTAACCTGTCCTTGACCGCCATCAATTAAAATTAAATCGGGATATTCCCAATCTTTTTCTTTATGAGAAAGACGTCTCTCCATAGCTTCTCTCATTGAACCGTAATCATCTTGTCCAAGGGTAGATTTTATATTAAACGTTCTATATTTCCCGCGAGAAAATTTGCCATCACATAAAACAATCATTGAAGCTGTTATATGTTCATCTCCGCTATTGGATATATCATACGCTTCTATTCTCAAAGCGGGTTTTTCAAGATTAAGAAGTTTTGAAAATTCAGAAAGAAAAACTCCGTTTTTTTCTTTTTCTCTTCTTTCTCTTAAAACGTTTTCCTTTGCATTCGTTGAAGCCTGAGAAACAATACGCTTTTTATCACCAATTTTTGGAATTATTACTGAGGTGGTTTTTCCCATCTCGTTTTTCAGAAAATCAGTTAAAAGCTCACAATCTTCATTTTGAACGGGAAAATCAATCCATATTTCTTTTGGAACAAATTGTCTTGTTTTATAAAAATCAATCAAAAGCGTAACAAGAGTTTCAGAGTTTATTATTTCATTAGCTCCAAAGGATATTTCTTCCTTATCAGTTATTGCCCCTCCACGAATAAACAGCCAGACAATAGAACCGCCAATATCATCAAAATATATTCCGATAATATCTGCTTCTGTTTCAACAGACGTTACTATATGCTGTTTATCACCTATTCTTTTTATAGAAAGCAAAAAGTCTCTATATTTTGCAGCGTTTTCAAAATCAAGATTTTCAGAAGCAACAAGCATTTTAGTCTCAAGCTCAGAAGCAAGTTTACCATAATCCCCTTTAAAAACATGAACGGCATCAGAAATACGCTCTTTGTATTCATCGGCTGAAACGTTGCCAACGCACACACCACCGCATCTTTTAATATGAAAATTAAGACACGGTCTTGAGCTTTTTTTGATGTCGTTCGGAAATTTTTTATTGCATGTCGGAAGCATAAATGCACGTTTCGCAACATCTATAATATTTTTTGCTGCAACGGCTGAAGAAAACGGACCGAAATATTTTGCATCTTTATTATTTCTTTCGTTTTCAACAGTTATACGAGGATATTCATCATTTGTTACACAAATATAAGGGTATCCTTTAGAATCTTTGAGCTTAATATTATAACGGGGCATATACTGTTTTATAAAACGGTTTTCAAGAAGCAAAGCTTCAAGCTCGGTTGAAGTATGATAAACGTCAAAATCCGAAACAGATGAAACCATTTTCAAGGTTTTGCCCACGTGGTTGGCAGAGGGAAGAAAATAACTGCTAACTCTGTTTTTTAAAGCCTTTGATTTGCCAACGTATATAACGTTACCGTCTGCGTTTTTCATAATATAAACGCCAGGCGTTGTTGGCAAAGTATTCGCCTTCTGCAACAGCTCCCATTTATTCATAAATATTAACCGGCAAAACCGTTGATGATAAGCTCAGTAAGTCCTTCAATTGCCTGAACTTCATCTTCTCCGTCCGCTGTCAAAGTTATAACATTATCTTTTTCTATTCCCATAGAAAGAACACCTAAAAGGCTTTTACCATTAGCTTTTTTATTGCCCAACTGAATCCAAAGAGAAGCTTTATATGTATTAGCTCTCTGAATAAAATAGGTTGCACTTCTTGCGTGAAGCCCTTCAGCGTTTGTTATTGTAATAGTTTTAGATAACATGATACTACTCCTACAAATTCCATACTGTATTATATAAATATGCTACTATGGTCATTATACCAAAGAGATAATAAAAAATCAACGAGATTTTGCTTGGAAAATCAAACAAAAAACAGCTTTTTCAAAGAGACAAATATAGCACTTTTAACTAAACTTTATATTGCTTAATAATTTATACTTGTTATTTCAACAAAAAGTTTAACAGAATCGGTTTCTAAAGAAAATTTTTTTCCCGGTACTGTGAAATATCTGTCGTCAATATAAAAGCCATTTTCTTTTTCCTTTCCTTTTATATCAACCTTACAACGCAAAATATAAAAATCAGACTCATATTCAGCCTTTTCTCCGTCAACAAGAGAAACTGAACGTATTTCTCTTTCTGTTGAAACAGATTCAATTTTTCCTGCAAATGTTCCATCTTCGGAAAAATATAAATTATTACCTACTGACACTCCTTCTGCGGCTTCTTTCGTCAACCCTGTTACAATAAAGGAATATTCAGCATTTTTTTCATCAAAAGTTAATTTTGATCGAATATCTTTCCAAAAAAAAGTTGAAAGAATTGTGAGAATGGCAAATAAAACTATACAAAAATCTAAAACGTTAAATTTGATTTTTCTGCTCATAATTGCCCCCATTTATTCTGATTTTGTATTTTCTTTTAAAGAAGAAATTGATATACATTTCCCAAAAGAAGAATAATTCTTTGTTGTTATTTCAATTTCATCATCTATTTTGAACGAAGAACCGTTTAAATAATATTTTCCATTATCATATTCAAGTGTGCCAACAACAGTTAAAGTTACGTTAACGTATCCTTTAATAACCGTTTCTGTAACTAAAGCCTTTGAAGTTTCAGTCTCTTTCTGTTCATTTGAAAAATCATTTTCAATTATTTCACTTGAATCTTCAAATATATCTTCTGAAATGATTTCTTCTTTAACAGATAAATCAAAGTTTTTTTCTGTTACATCAGAATATGAAACGTTTGTTATTTTTCCAACTTCGTCTTTTCCGTCAGCAGTCAAAACAATATCTCCAATTTTAAAAGCCTCTTTATTATCTTCTGAAAAGACGAAAGATACGTCAAAAGATACGTTTGATTCATCTTTTAATTTTTCATTTTGAAAAATCCTTATTCCCATATAAACTACCGCTGAGAGAAATAACAAACATATCAACAAATCAATTGCTGTAAATTTTTTATTTACGTTATTTACTGATTTCCTGTTTTTCATAAAGTTATCCTTTCATTTGTCATCAAAACTTTATTTGAACTTGAAAATATATAAAAAGGTTTTAAGAAAAATATAATAACATATCACAAGAAAAATATAACAACATATCAATATAATTCACTTGTTTCAAGTACACTTTTTTCTGATAAATAATGGTTTCTTATAGCTGAAGATATTCCGCCAAGAATCCAGAACAATGCAAAAACTCTCGTGTCGTTCCAAGAAAAACATTCAACTGAAGAGATTAAATAAACAAGAGCTAAACATCCAACAGAGAGTGAAATGCTCTTTATTTTTATAGCTTGAGAATACGTTCCGCTTGTAATTCCATTTCTAAAAAATACAATCAAAGAAGCAAACGCAATTATAAAAGCAACAAAACCGCCCCATAAAGAAAGATGAATCCATAGATTACCCGAATTTGAAACACTGTCGGATACGTAAAAATTATAATTTTCAATTCCAAACCAAAGATAGTCTTTATATTCTTTTGCCAATTTAATAGAGTTATCTATTGAGGCTATATTATTTGAAAAAAATGAAAAAACTTTAAGAATAGCAAAAATAAACGCTGTTGAAACAGAAATAACGACTATTTTATTTTTTGAAAAAATAATCAAAAAAAGCATAACCGATAAAATGCAACCTAAAGCTGTAAAATCAGAACCACACAAGCAAAGAGCAAAAATATTGATTATTATTCCTCCAAAAATTGCGCCTTTATTTCTTTTTTCAAAAGCCAAAATGCAAATTAAAATAACAAAAGCACAGCCATATAACAATGAAGCAGATTCATTTGTGTCAAATAATACGTTTCTTTTCAAAATACTTCTGAAAAAAAACTTATAATCAGATATGTTTTCAGTTATAAAAAAAGATACTATTTTATATATAGCAAGAAAAGTTATTGATATAGAAATATTTTTTACAGACTTATATAAAAGCTCTCCGGTCTTCAACAATCCCGAAAAAGCAAAATACAAAAGCGGCGCGATTATAGCAACAAAAGAAAAGTCATTTTCAGGTTGAGTTATTAAAACCAAGATAATAAAAAACAGTGGGGACAAGTCATAAAAACTGATATGAAAACTTCTTTTGCCTCTGAGCACCTTAACAAGATATGATAATAAAGCTATAACAGATAAATAAATCCCCTCTTTCGAATCAAGAAAAGCAAATGATATAGAAAGAGTTAACACCGCCGTTTCAGGACGGCAAAGAAAAACAAAAGTTAAAATCAAAAGCAACAAGAAAAATAAAATCTGTTCGTATGAAAAAACAAGAGTAAAAAAACTCGAAATAAAACCAAGGATTATAGCTCCGCTTGAATTTCCGTGAGGTTTAATTTTTGAATAAACATCCAATTTCTCACAATCTAAAAAATTAACAATCAATAATGAAAACAGTTTACTTTTACACAGAGCTGAGGATAAGGTTTTTGAAGAAAATAAGGATGGAAAAACCGAAATCAAAACGATAAATAAGCCTAAAGCAATATTTTCGGAAAATGAAGAATTTAACGCTTTGAGTAAAGTGGAAACAACTATAAACGTTACAATGCACCATCCATAGCATCTCAAAGAAAGAGAGAGCATATATTCAAAAAATGAAAGGAGCTTTGATGCAAAAAAACTTTTATCAAATGATTTCGAAACAACGTTTTTTAAAGGTTCAAAAACATATTTTCTTGTTGGAATACTTTTCAATTTGCCAATGATAAAGGAATTTTCAACGTTTTTTCCATCATCGTGAAGGAAAACCGAAGAACAATACGATTGTTTCCAGAGCTGAGAAAGTTTATGGGATAATTTTCGAAAAACTGTATTATTTTTTTCCCTTTGGTTCATTCTTCGTCCTCCTATTACTTAGTATATGAAAATAATCTTTCTTTTTACAATTGTTTTTTATTTATTGTTTTTGTCTTTTTGTTGTAATTCTGAAACAGAATTTATAAACTTATAGTATAAATCGGGACGCTTTTGCTTTGTTCGTTCAACAGACTGATCATATCTCCATTTTTTTATGTTAGCTTCATGACCGCTCAAAAGTATATCGGGAACCTCCATTCCTTCAAAAACTCTCGGTCTTGTATACTGAGGATATTCAAGCAAATTATTTTCAAGGCTTTCATCTTCTGAACATTCTGGAGCACGAAGAACCCCAGGAAGCAAACGTGAAACACAATCAGAAACGATTAAAGCCGCCAACTCCCCTCCCGTTAATACATAATCTCCAACGGAAAGCTCTTCATCTGCGCATAACGTAATAGCTCTTTCGTCAACACCCTCATAATGTCCGCATATTAAAACAAGGTTATCATATTTCAAAAGCTCTTTCGCTTTTTCCTGATTAAAAACCTTTCCCTGCGGAGACATATATATTCTTCTGACTGTACCTTCAAGCTCTGAAACTACAGCTCTGCAACAATCAACAAGAGGCTGACAGGTCATAACCATACCATATCCCCCGCCAAAAGGAGAATCGTCTACTTTTCTATGTTTATTTGAAGAATAATCTCTTATATCAGTACAGTTAATCTCAACAGCACCGTTTTTTTTCCCTCTTCCTATAACGCTTTCGTTAAGATACGTTTCGACTGTTTCAGGGAACAAAGTCAAAATTTCAATACGCATACAACACTCTCATTAAAAAATATAAGGGCTATAAAATATAAAATTACAGCCCTTATAAATCAAATATTTTTGAATCAAATCAAAATCTTCCAAACTATGTAAACATACTATAATATACATAATAAGAGAAGATATCGAAATTATTTTTTGGGGTTAATCATTTTTCAATGATTTTTTTCCTAAGCCTTCAATAATTTCAACAATAATCTTTTCAGGCGAAACTTGTTTAACAAAAGCATCGTTATATGGGATGCAATATTCCATTCCGTTTCCCTCAACAATATAGTAGAAGCCTCTTGTAGATTCTTGAATTTCTGTCAGAACTCCAAGCTCATTTCCCTCTGTATCAAAAACGGGAGCTGATATAAGGTCATCGTTGAAATATACGCCTTTTGGCAACTTTATATCTTCACGATTAAAATATACTGTTCTTCCCGTTAAAACAGAAGCAGAGTTTCTGTCTTCATATCCTTTAAATATAACAGAAGGAATTGACGGTCTGTATGAAGCTATTTCAAGGAATTTTTCGCCTTTATCATCAAGATAAAATTTCTTCACCTTTATGAGAAATTCAGGGCTGTCGCACCAACAGTCAAATCTTAGTTCACCTTTTATTCCACGGGGAGAACAAAGTCTTCCTGCTTCAAGATATTTTTTCATAGTCATTTTTTGTCTTAATTACTGAATAATTTCAACGATAACTCGTTTATTTTGCTTAATTGCAGCAGAACGTATAAGAGTTCTTATACACTTTGCAATTTTGCCGTTTTTTCCGATAACACGTCCCATATCCTCTTTGGCAACGGTGAGTTCGAGAATACAAACATCACCGCTGACCTTTTCGGAAACAGAAACGCTTTCCGGATCATTGACAATAGCTTTCGCTATATCAGTAAGCATTTGTTTCATAAAATTATAACCTTTCTGTAGATACGGTTAACAAAAATTAATCCAAAATGCCGTTTTTCTTCAAGATAGAGCGAACGGTTTCTGTTGGCTGAGCACCGTTAGCAAGCCATTTTTTTGCTTTTTCTGCATCAACTGTAATTTCAGCAGGTTCTCTCATAGGATTATAGAATCCAATTTCTTCAATAAATCTTCCGTCTCTTGAGAAACGAGAGTCTGCAACAACAATTCTGTATGCAGGAGCTTTTTTTGCACCAATTCTTCTGAGTCTGATTTTAACCATTTTTTCTTTCCTCCAAAATGTTTAATGAATAATTTTTTTAATATATTTTTATTTTTTAATTAATAAGTTTAAAAAGGAAGTCTGAAACGTTTTTTCGTTTTTCCAGAGGTTAGCTGTTTCATAATCTGTCTTGTTTGATCAAACTGCTTTAATAATCTGTTTACCTCTTCAACGCTTCTGCCACTTCCTGCGGCAATTCGTTTCTTTCTTGACGAATTTATTATCTCAGGCTTTGTTCTCTCTTTCGCTGTCATTGATTTAATAATGGCCTCCATATGAGCTACAGCCTTTTCATCAATCTTTGCATCTTTAAGCTGATCGTGTTTAACCCCAGGAAGCATTCCGAGAAGAGATTCAAGTGAACCCATTTTTTTAATTTGCTGGAACTGGTCTAAAAAATCATCTAACGTAAACGTTGATTGTCTGATTTTCTTTTCCAATTCTAAAGCTTTTTTCTCGTCAATTGCAGCTTCAGCTTTTTCTATGAGAGAAAGAACGTCTCCCATTCCTAAAATTCGAGAAGCAACTCTGTCGGGATAAAACGGCTCTAAGTTTTCGAGTTTTTCACCCGTTCCCATAAACTTTATTGGTTTTCCAGTTACATATCTTACGGAAAGAGCCGCACCGCCCCTTGTATCACCGTCTGTTTTTGTTAAAATAACACCCGTTATATCAAGAAGATTATTGAAGCTCTCAGCAATATTAACTGCATCCTGACCTGTCATAGCGTCAACAACAAGAAGTATTTCTTTTGGATTAACCTCTGCTTTAATATTGCTCAGCTCTGTCATTAAATCTTCATCAATATGAAGTCTACCCGCTGTATCAAGGAAAACCATATCAAAGCCATATTTAATTGCATATGCAATAGCTTCCTTTGCGGTTATAACGGGGTTTTGCGTTCCACGGTCAAAAACGGGAACTTTTGCTTTTTCTCCCATTATCTGAAGCTGTTTTATTGCAGCAGGACGGTATATATCACATGCAACGAGCAAAGGATTTTTTCCCTTGTTTTTATACATAGAAGCAAGTTTTGCACAGTGGGTTGTTTTTCCCGAACCTTGCAAGCCACACATAAGAATTACAGTTGGAGGCTTTGAGCTTATTTCCAGCTTTGTATTTTCGCTTCC
>JAZNJM010000073.1:0-7952 GCA_045578045.1 Eubacteriales bacterium
CGACCATAAAACAAGCAATAACGAAAGAAAAACTGACCAAGCGAGGCTTAATCAGTCTTTCTGATTATTATGCGAAAGTGCATATTCAAGTTTGAATTGAACCGCCGTATGCCGAACGGCACGTACGGTGGTGTGAGAGGAGGGACATAATCCCTCCTACTCGATATTATTTATAATATTCCTCAAACAAATCGTTTGGCGTGCAATCTAAAATATCGCATAAAGCTTGTAAATTTTCGAATTTAATTCCATTTGTTTGGTTATTTACCATTTTGCTAAAATTTTGATAGCTTAAACCCATTTGCATATATAGCCAATATTTAGTTTTACCTTTTTCTTTTAAAATATCAAGAATACGTAATTTCATAATTTACCTCTACATTATATAATGTAAAAATTATATATCAAAAAATTCTTGAGAAATAGACGTATACAGTATATAATGTACTCATAAGATACTTTGCTAATTCTTTATTACAAAAATATATTTTATAATATTTGTAATTTGTTTTTTTGATATATAGACGTTTGTCAAAAATGGAATATGTGAAAGGAGATATTGTATGGCTAAACCGAATTTTAAAAAATTGCTCCCTTTAAAAGCAAATATTAATATGTGAACGGATTGGATGCACGTACACTCCTCTTTTTAACGTACGCCGATCGAACAAGATATATAATGAACTATAACATTGGTATTTTTTTGGCACCTCTATCAAAAAATAAAAGCAGTCCAGAAAGGCTGCTTTTATTTTGGCATATTAGAAAAGGAAGGATTTGAACGGGCGTGGGAAAAGTGTCCAGTTGATACTTTTCCCGCACCCTGACTGAGCTTGTAGGCGAGAGCAAATTCCTCTTTCTTATTAGAAAATGATTTATATTTTTCAAAAAGATATATTGTATTTGAACGATTTCAAAACCACAAAAGTTCGTTTTTTGCTGACATATAATTCATATTTGGAATAATAAATACTTTTTTTGAGAATATGTTTTTTACGTATTCCTAAAATATAAACCGAAATTCTGAAATAAAGGGGTGCAGTTTTTATTATTTATATTACTTCGCAATTATCTATTGCATAATCGATGAGTATATTTATTAGTTCATTTCGGGAACGATTTGTTTCTTGTGATAAACGATCCAGATTTACAACAGTTTCTTCTTTTATGCGTATGGAAAACGTTTTATATCCATCTTCTCCTTTTAGCATTTTCTTCTTAATTATAAGTTTTTCCTTTTTCTTTTTAGTTTCGCTGATTTCTTTCAAAAGTTTGTGTTCTCCTTTTATATTATATTTTATGATATTATTATTGCACAAATTGTCGTGAGAAAATATGTTATTTATTATAACATAATTAATTGGTTTTAACTTGACAAATATGTTGTTGTATGTTATGGTTTATGATGTCATATAAAAAATATAATATAATTAATTTCGATTTGAAACAGCTTTTTTAATATACAAAAGGGTTGCAGTTTTTATTATTATATGGTACAATAAAAACATTGAGAGGTGTTTTATGAAAAAAACGATAATTTTTATTTTTTCATTAGTAATTTTATTTACTTTTGTTTCTTGCTCTCAAAGTATATCTAAAGGAGAGAAAGGAACTTTAATTATAGACGGAAAAAGTATAAATAGTAATACAACCGTATATTCTGAATATGCAACTTTATCTCTTTGCGATGTTATATCTGCTTTGGGATTGGAATTAACGTGGAACGATGAAGATAATGCAACATTTTATTGCAATGATATTAGATATAATATTTCTATTTCTCAAAAAACGCTTTTCCGAGAGGGTGATAAGGATAATTATTTGCTCCCAGCACCTGGATGTAATGGGGAATATGTTTGCGATTATGTTGACGGTGAATTGATTGTTGATAATATTATGTTAACGAGCTTGTTTTGTAGCTTTATTAAATACCCTATTGACATAGATATTAATTGGAGAGATAACTCTGTTATTATTGAAAGCAAATAATTTTATTATTAAGTTATAAGAAAAAATTTTGAATGTTATTATAAATTATAGTTTTGTTATTATAATTAGAAAATATAAAACGTAAGATGATTGTATCAATAAAGTTTATATCTTGAATTGAGGTATATACAAACTTGTATATATAGTTTTAAAGGATTGTATATATAGGTTTGGAGGGGTTTAAATGTTTATAAGAGTTAGTTATCTTGGTTCTTATCCTTTAGGAGCTGATGTTGAACTTAATAATATTAAGATTATGAAGTCCAAGTGGAACGAATATAATAAAACTGTTTTCATATTTGGCAAGAGAAAATATATCATACCTTTTTTCACTCAGCTTTTTTATGTTATTTCTAATAATAATGTTGCATTTTTTACAGCTTATGAGTATCGTTTAGGGCATTATCATATTTTTGCTGTTTGTGAAAAAGATAATGAAAGGTTATCTAAAAAGGTTGATTATAGAATGGATGAGGAGAGTCGTTAATAAAAAAATTAGTTTGCATATTTTCGTTGGAAGAAATCCGAATAAATTCAGCGATAAAGTTTTGCATATGTTTTTTAAACCAAGAGTTATAAAAAGAGATTGAATAAAAACGCATAGTTAATTAGAATGTATATTCAGAGCGTTAGAAAAATCAATAAATTTTTCTAAAACACGCAAATTTAAAACGAAAAGAAATAAAAGCAAGACGAAAAGAATCAAAAAGAGTTTAGATGAATATTCCCTTTATTCTAAATGGGGAAAAACGTTGTAGAAACAGATTATTGAAAAATAATGTTTTTTGTATTTGTTTAAGTTTGTATTTGTTTAAGATTATATTTATTCTTTAATATAAAAGCGTTTTAATAAATTTATCAGTTAAAAATGGAGAGAAAATTATGCTTGGAATAAGACCGTATAAATCGTCAGATGCAAATACAGTTTTATCGTGGATTGGAAACGAAAAAATGTTTTATCAATGGTCTGCTGGAAAGTTTGGGAATTATCCTATAACACAAAAAGAATTTAGCTTTGTTGAATCGATGATGCCTTTCGTTGCGTTTGATGAAAGCGGAGTAGTTGGATTCTTCACTTTGAGAACTCCAAACGCTTCATTGGACGAGCTTCGATTTGGTTTTATTATCGTAAGTCCTGATGTCCGTGGAAAAGGGTATGGAAAAGCGATGCTAAGTTTGGGATTAAAGTTTGCATTTGAAATATACGGTGCAAAAATAGTATCATTAGGTGTTTTTGAAAATAATCCATCTGCTTATCATTGTTATAAATCTCTTGGATTTGAAGATGTTACTCTTAACACGCCTGAAACGTATACGATTATGGGCGAAGAATGGAAATGCAAAGAATTGAGTATGGAAAAACCATAAATCTTATATTATATATTGAAAAAATATACTTCCTAAAAAATAAAAACAGGAATTAAAAAAATGAATTTAAATAATGATTTCTTAATTGAAAATGATATTTTAAAAAGATATAATGGACGTGATACCGAGGTAATAGTACCCGAAAACGTTACTGTAATTGGTGAAGGTGCGTTTGAAGAATGTAGTTTTATTAAAAGTATAGTAATTTCCCAAGGGGTTAAAATTATTGATGAATGGGCATTTTGTAATTGTGATGACCTTGTTAGCGTTTCAATTCCAAAAAGCGTTGAAATAATAAAAGATTGGGCGTTTTCGGGATGTAAATCACTTAAAATTGTAAATATTCCCGAAAATATTGATACAATAAGTTGGGGACTTTTTTCATCTTGTTCATCGCTTACGGAAGTGAAAATTCCCAAAAACGTCAAATCAATAGAAGGAGCAGCTTTTAATTCTTGCTATTCTTTTAAAAAAATAAACATTCCTGAAAATGTAAAAAGCATAGATTTAGGAGCTTTTTTAGATTGTTTAGCTTTAAAAAGGGTTGATATTCCAAATGGTTTTACAGCTTTTGGGAAAGACGTTTTTTCGGGGTGTCCGTCTGTTGTTATTCATACTCCAAAGGGAAGTTTGGTTGAAAGATATGCTATGGAGAATAGCATTAAGTTTAAGAATATTTGAGGAATACTTTTGAAATTTATAGCTTGAACAAGGAGAAAAAAATGCAAAGACCATATATTATATGTCATATGACAATGTCTATTGACGGAAAAGTAACGGGTGAGTTTTTACGCCGTGAGGCACACGGAAAAGTCAGCGAGATATACTATCAGATAAATCGTGATTATAAGGCGGACGCATATGCTTGTGGACGAATTACAATGGAAGGAAGTTTTACAGGCGGTTGGTATCCCGATTTAAGCATATATGACAAGATAGATAGTGAAACGGATTATCTTACCACGGAGAAGACAGGATTTTATGCTGTTGCTCTTGATCCAAAAGGAAAACTTGGTTGGAAATCAAACAGAATTATTGACGTTGATAAAGATCCCGGATATGATAATGCTCAGATAATTGAGATATTGACACATTCGGTTGATAGAAGGTATTTATCGTATTTACAGCATATGAAAATACCATATATATTTGCAGGAGAAACAGAAATCAACGTTGAAGAAGCGATGTTTAAGCTGAAAGAGTATTTTCAAATAGAAAAATTACTTTTGGAAGGGGGAAGCATAACAAACGGTGCATTTCAGAGGGCAGGTATTATAGACGAATTGAGCCTTGTTATTGACTCTGCTGTTGGTGGTTCTGATGATAAACCATTGTTTATGGATTCATCTCTTGAAGATTATAAGCTGTATGAATTTAAAAACTATGACGGAATTTTGTATCTGAATTACAAAAAACAACCATAAAAAAGATTTTTAAAGCATTATGATAAGAAAACACACCCTTTTAAGCTAAAAGTTTAAAGGGGTGTGTTTTGGATTATTAATATTCTGCTTCGCCTTTGAATACAAGTTTAGCATCTCCCGTTAGGGTGATACAATCATCTGTATATCTGACGATAAGGTCTCCGCCAACGGATTTAACCGTTATATCTGTATTTTTTTCGCAAAAACCGTTTCGAATTGCGGCGGCAACAGCCGCACAAGCACCTGTTCCACTTGCAAGGGTTTCTCCGTTTCCGCGTTCAAAAATACGAATTTTAAGAGTTGTTGAATTAATAACGCGAACAAACTCTGTGTTTGTTCTGTTGGGGAACATTTTATGGTTTTCAAAAAGTGGCCCAATGGTTTCAATATCAACGTTGTCAACTCTTTTACAGAAAACAACACAATGTGGGTTACCAACGGAAAGACAAGTTATATTATATTCCGTTCCGTTTATATTGAGAGGTTCGTTTACTATTTCATTTTTATCTGAAATTGCGGGAATATTTGAAGGAGTAAAATCATCCTTTCCCATATAAACTCTTGCTGAAGTTGCTTTTCCGTCTGTTAAATATAGTTTTATCTGTTTTATTCCGCTTGCTGTTTCTATGAAAACACAGTCTTCATCAGAGCGTTCATTGTCGTGAATGAATTTAGCAACGCAACGTATAACGTTTCCAGCCATAAGGCCTTCACTTCCGTCTTTATTGAAAAATTTCATTTTACAATCGGCAAATTGACTGTTTTCTATGAGAACAAGACCTTCTCCGCCAACGCCGCTACTTCTGTCGCACAGAGAGAGGGCGAGGGATTCGGCACAGGTGATTTCACCGTTTCTGTTATCAATAACAATATAATCTTCTCCCGCACCAACCATTTTTGAGAAAACGAGCTTTCCTCTTTCTTTTCTCATATTGTTTATATCAACAAGCTCTGTGTTATAAGAATTGAAACGGCTTTTTATAATCTCTGCCAAAGCAGAAGCTGTATCAAGAGACGTGAAACACGGAATAAAATGAAGAATAGCTAATCGATGGATTGCGATATACTGTTTTATTGTATCATCGTATGCCGCACCCGTATATACGATATAGTTGATCTTTCCGCTGTCTATAAGCTCTAATATTTTGTCAATCTCGTTCATAGGCGCTGTTGTTTCAACGTCTATTCCCAAAACCGATATAGCGTTTGCAGTATCTGGGGTAGCATAGATTTTTATTCCCAAATCGTCAAATTTCTTTGCAAGAGAAACTATTTCAAGATAGTCGTGTTCTTCAACGCTTATGAAAACGCTTTTTTCTGTTGAAGGTCTATCTTCTCCTAACTTCATTCCTGCGGCTTTAAGTCCTTTGAATAACGCTTCATTAAGGGTTTTACCAATTCCTAAAACTTCGCCCGTTGATTTCATTTCCGGCCCTAAATATGCGTTTACATCCAATAGCTTTTCAAAGGAGAAAACGGGAACTTTAACTGTGAAATAGGGCGGAGTTTTACAAAGTCCTGTTTCAAATCCAAGCTCTTTTATTGTTTTCCCCATCATAACCTTTGTTGCAATATCAACCATTGGTATTCCCGTTACTTTGCTTATATATGGAATAGTTCTTGATGCTCTTGGGTTAACCTCAATAACGTAAAGCTCGTTTTGATAGATGAGATATTGAATATTAACAAGACCTTTTGTTTTCATAGCAAGAGCTAAGTTTGTTGAACATTCAATTATCTTTCGTTTCATAATATCGTTGATATTATACGGAGGATAAACTGCAATAGAGTCGCCGCTGTGAACTCCAGCACGTTCAATATGCTCCATTATTCCAGGGATAATAACATCTGTACCGTCTGAAATAACGTCAACTTCAAGCTCAGGCCCCATCATATATTTATCAACCAGAACATTATTATCCGTTGATTCGGCAAGTATTCTTGTCATATAGCGGACAACGTCTTTGTCGGAATGGGCAATAGTCATATTTTGTCCGCCTATAACGTAAGAAGGGCGAAGCAAAACGGGATATCCTAATTGATGGGCGGTTTCTAACGCTTCTTCCGTTGTGTAAACACCGCTTCCTTTAGGTCTGCGAATGTTGAAAGATTCAAGAAGAGCATCAAATTTCTTTCTGTCTTCTGCAAGGTCTATACTTTCAGCACTTGTTCCTAAAATTTTAATTCCGTTATCATCAAGAAATTGAGTTAATTTAATAGCGGTTTGACCTCCAAAGGCAACAACAACGCCTAAAGGCTTTTCAACCTTTATTATGTTCATTATATCCTCAGGAGTTAAAGGCTCAAAATAAAGTCTGTCTGCCGTGTCATAGTCTGTTGAAACTGTTTCGGGATTATTATTAACAATAACAACGTCATAGCCCATTTTTTTCAGTGTCCAGACGCAATGAACGGAAGAATAGTCAAACTCAATTCCTTGACCAATTCTGATAGGCCCTGAACCAAGAACCATAATAACAGGCTTTTCGCTTCTTTTAAAAGCTCTTGATTCACAAGCAGAGTCGTATGTTGAATAGAAATAGGGTGTTCTTGCATCAAACTCGGCGGCACAAGTATCAACCATTTTATAAACTGCATCTTTTGTTGGAAGAGAGTTTTCGCCTGAAATTCTTGATAACGCCTTATCTGTATAACCTAATTTTTTTCCTTTTTCGTAATCTTCTGCTGATATTCCGTTTTTGATTTTTTCTTCAAAATCGGCAAGATTTTTTATTTTGTTTAAAAACCACTTGTCAATTTTTGTTATTTCGTTTATTTTATCAACTGAAACACCTTTTTTCAAAGCCTCGAAAACCGTAAAAATTCGTTTATCGTCAAGCCTTCCAAGACGTTCAATAATGTTTTCTTCTTCGTTTGGAAGATTTAGGGTATCAACGGATATCTCTGCGCCTCGAATTGCTTTCATCAAAGCTGCTTCAAAGCAATTCGATATAGACATAACTTCTTTAAGAGAGTATCAGATTGGATTGAGTATTATGGAGATACTTTTAAACTATTCTGGATTAAAAACTTAAAATCGAATCGAACTAGTAGTCCAGCAATTTATATGTTGCTTAAGTGTGGTGCTTCTAAACCTATTCACTCAAAAAACTTTATTCCGGTTAGCGAAACATTGCTTGAAAGAGTATTGAAAGAAAATGGTTTTAAGTT
>JAZNJM010000074.1:0-15609 GCA_045578045.1 Eubacteriales bacterium
AATGTAATATGCTTCAGCTTGGCTTCTTGAAGCTTTTGAAAGGCACTCCTATAATGGCAAAAAAAGACCTTTACGGTTATATTTACCACACAGAAGCACCTTACGAGGTACTTGAAAACAATACGCTCTCATTTGAAGAAATCAACCGTTTGCATCATATCGAAGCCGTCCTTGAACGCTTTTCTAACAGTGGGCGCTTTTCTCGTGCTATGACAGTCTTAACAAAGAATAGAAAACCCTTTTCGGTCTTTGAATCCCTTGCCGATTATCTGCCAAACCCCAACCTGCTTTCACAGCGTGAGGCGTACAGCACACTTCTTGCCTTTGAAAAAGATAAAGGTGAAGCTGATCGATATCACGAATTAAAAGATGCCCTTGCCCTTGATTTTCTTCTCAATGAACAAGGACACTTGCCGCCATCACTTGACTATTACCCACTCACGCTCTCACGCGAGGAAAAGCAAATCTTTCGTGATGCTCACCCCGAAGCCTTCCTCCCGGCCCTCGAATGTTATGAAATCCCCACCTACGGCAAAATCTTCGTAGATCGAAAGAACAAAACACTATACTGATAAAAGGGGCTGTTGCACTAAGCAACAATAAAAAGTAAAAAAGTGGATACTCTTTACCAAAAGGTATTGAGTATCCACACGCTTTATGATATACCCCGAGTTTGCCACTTGGCAAGCAAAAAAACGAGCAAAAAACGCTCGTTTTTTAACTTTAATGATAAAAAATATTGGGATAAAAGGGTAAAAAAGACATAAGGGCATTTTGATAATATGTACCTACATTTATTACCCTACATAAAAATTTGTGTACTTGTTTTAATACTCTTTAATTCAGCTCTACGATATAATTTTGGTGGGATTTTGATACCAAAAGCATCTAAAATCAGCTTTAAGTCAGGATCATCAACATCAAAAAAGCGGTATAAATCCCCAGGGAGCTTATCGACTTTCCATTTGTTTAATGCAACTTGGATACGGTGTCCGCCTAATCCTGTGTTCCAAACATTCGTATCGTTTTTGACCGAGCCTGAACTAATTATTCTTTGTTGAATAATTCGTATGATGATCAATGATATCATGCAGATAAGCATGTGTGCATCTATGTGTTGCGGTGTTCTTACGTAAAAAGGTCTTGTATTCAAGTCGCTTTTCATTACACGGAATTGGTCTTCAATTTGAGTAAGTCCGTGATATTTTTCAATTACTTCTTTGGCATCCATCGTGAGTTCGGAGGTTACTATCTGATAATATCCCATACTTTTTCTGTATTCCGCCACTTTTTCAAAATCAATACGAGCCCTCATATCGTTTGCATTGACTATTTCACCCGTCTTTTTGTTTATATAGTCTTTTTTTAAGAATTTACGTAAATCTTTTGCTTGTACAGCGGTTATTCTGAAATTTTCGGGAGATTCTTCTAACCTTTCAAGAAAATTTAAAAAGCTCTTGTTTTCTTTTTCGCTTCTTGATTGAAATTTTTTGCTCCAATATACAACTACCTTTTCTTCGATAGTGCGGTCGTTTCCATTTTCGTCTTTTACTTTTCTTTTTATGGTTCTTGATTTGTATTTAAAATCTTCGCTGACAGAAACATAATCCTCATCGCTGTATGCCCATTCTTGCTCTTTTTTTGAACTTTTCAAAAGACTTTTGGATACGATATATCCATTTCCTGCATCTAATACGTGAATTAAATTCATATAATTACATATGTCACGGTCAGTGATTAAAATGAATCTTGAAAATTCCAAATCATCAATATTTTTCTTTAAAGCTGGTCTTAAAGTCAAGTGGTCAAGCGTATTACCGGGAAAAGATTCAATGGCAATCGGTATACCTTTATCATCCATAAAAAGTCCCATTTGCACGATTGGCTGTTTTCTTTCTTCTTTGCATACACCCATTTCACGCATACCTTTTTGTATTACGTTTCCTTCTTCATCAACGATATCGTCATCAGGTTCTTCAATTTCGAAATAGAAGTTTGTTACGTCGTAATATATGATTTCGGGAGATCTACCTGCTTTTTTAACAAGGTTTGTATTGATTCTTCTAATAATTTTATCCTTGTTTTCAGCAATAAAATCCAACGTATCGTATACATTATCGGGGTTAAAGTCTTTGTCTAAAATCGGCTCAAAATAGTCATTGTTCCGTCTAACAGTTGCTGCTTTAGATAATGGATTTAATAAACGTCCGAATATCAGAAGTTTAGCAAATCCATATACATCATATTGTAACTTGGTAAAGTTTTTGTAAGATGAAAAAAAGAAATTTAACCCAAGCTCTTCGATGATTTTCTCTAAAAGCATATGCGAATATAGTTTCGGATGCCCAAAACAATCCATACTTCCCTCATCTATGGTAAAGCGATATGTTTCTTTAGCCACGTTATTTTCGCAATATGGTATTAATGACGGTATCAATGGATTTCCTACTTTGAAAGACTTTTTTAATCTTTCTACGTAATCAGGTTGCCCGTCATCGAAGCGTGATAAAGGTCCAATACTGAAAATGAGTTTCTTCTGTGATGTGCGATAACCATTTTTGTTTGTAACACGAACCCCTTCGACCAATCTCAAGTATGGAATTCCGTTGTTTTTTATACATTCAATAAACATAATATTCCTCTATATTAACATATGTGCCAACATAAATATTGTACCGCAAAAAACAAAAAAATGCAAGTCTTTTGGCTCGAATTAACAATTTATTTACTTTTGGACGGCTGTTTTTGACATCATATTTTTTACCAAGTGGCAAACTCGAGGGGCGAAATTTGTCAACCGGACATTTCGTTTTAGCGAAATGTATTTCGTTTTGGTTATTCAAATTTCGTTTTCGTTTCGTTTTGGACTTCAAGCATCTTTTAAAATTCAGAATCAAACCAAAAAAGCAATTTAAATTACACTTTTTTAGCTTAATTACAAATAATAATGAGTATATTTGATGAAAAAGCATTGTTTTTTTGCATTTTTAATGATATAATGTAAATTGAGTAAAAATATAGTCGTTTTCAAAACGTTTTGGGAGAAAATATATGGAGCTTATAGACAACATAAACAAGACTTTAAAAGATGATTTATGTGTTGAGATAAAACCCGACAGTAAAATATCCATAGCCGCAGCTTGCTTTTCGATTTACGCCTTTGAGGAATTAAAGGAACAGTTGAAAGGCATTGATGAGTTGCGTTTTATATTTACGTCTCCCACGTTTATTACGGAAAAAGCGAAAAAGGAAAAACGTGAGTTTTACATTCCACGTCTTAACCGTGAGCGTAGCTTGTACGGAACCGAGTTTGAGGTAAAGCTCCGCAACGAATTGACACAAAAAGCCATAGCAAAAGAGTGCGCCGAGTGGATAAAAAGCAAAGTAACGTTTAAATCAAACATAACCAGCGAGAATATGCAGGGCTTTATGACCGTTGATGACAAAAGTTATATAACACTTTCAGGATTTACAACAGTTGACCTTGGATGCGAAAAAGGAAACAACATATATAACTTTATCCATAAATTCAACTCTCCCCTCTCTGATAATTATTTATCTCTTTTTGATACACTTTGGAACGACAAAGAGAAGCTTCAAGACGTTACAGAAGAAATCATTGAAAGCATATCAACCGCATATAACGAGAACTCACCTGATTTTATATATTTCGTAACCCTTTATAATATCTTCAGCGAATTTCTTGAAGATATATCCGAAGACGTACTTCCTAACGAAGCGACTGGATTTAAGGAAAGTAAAATCTGGAGTAAGCTGTATAACTTCCAGAAGGATGCTGCACTTGCAATCATAAATAAACTTGAAAAATATAACGGCTGTATCTTAGCTGATAGTGTTGGTTTGGGTAAAACTTTTACCGCCTTGGCAGTAATTAAATATTACGAAAACAGAAATAAATCCGTTTTGGTTCTTTGTCCAAAAAAACTTTCCAACAACTGGAACACATATAAAGATAACTACATAAACAACCCTATTGCCTCAGACAGATTAAACTATACTGTTTTGTATCACTCCGACCTTTCAAGAGCGAAAGGCTTTTCAAACGGAGTTGATTTGTCACGCATTAATTGGAGCAATTACGACCTTATAGTTATAGATGAATCCCACAATTTCAGAAATGGCGGCAAAGTTTCAGGCAAGGAAAATGAGAAAGAAAACAGATACCTTCGCTTGCTTAATAAGGTTATAAGGAAGGGTGTCAAAACAAAAGTATTGATGCTCTCTGCAACCCCAGTAAATAACCGCTTCAACGACTTGAAAAATCAGCTTGCTTTGGCTTATGAAGGCGAAGCGGAAAAAATGGATAGCAGACTTAATACAAGTCGCTCTATTGAAGAAATATTCAAAAATGCACAAAGAGCCTTTAATGCGTGGGGTGGTTTCGTTCCAGAAATGAGAACAACAGACAGACTTCTTAAAATGTTGGACTTTGACTTTTTTGAATTACTTGACTCTGTAACAATAGCCCGTTCAAGAAAGCATATTCAAAAGTATTATGATACGACAGATATCGGAACGTTCCCACAAAGGCTCACGCCTATTTCAAAACGTCCAACGTTGACAGATCTGAACCACGCAATAACGTATAACGAAATATTTGAACAGTTGATGCTTCTTTATCTTGCCATATATACTCCCTCTCATTTTATTCAGGAAAGCAAGAAAGAAAAATATGCAGAAATATATGGAGATAATACTGTAAACGTAGGCTTCACCCAGGCAAACCGTGAACAAGGTATAAAAAGGCTTATGGCAATAAACCTTATGAAGCGAATGGAATCTTCTGTTCATTCATTCAAACTTACGGTTATAAGAATAAAAGAGCTGATAAGTAAAACAATCAACTCTATAAACGAATATGATTCACATTCCAAACGAATGATGGAGCTGACAGACGTTTCATTGAACCCAGATTTTGAAAACGAGTTTGATTTAGAAGACAGAAACGATGAAATTTTCACTTTTGGCAAGAAAGTAAAAATAGACTTAGCCGATATGGACTACGTTTCGTGGGTTCGTTATCTTAAAAAAGACAAGGAAATTCTTGATTTATTAATTTCAATGGTTGGCGATATAACGCCAGAATATGACAATAAGCTGAAAGAGTTGCTTTCTGTTCTGGATAACAAAATCCATCATCCCATAAACAGAGATAACAAAAAGGTTATTATATTTACGGCTTTCGCAGATACAGCAGAATATCTTTACGATAACGTCAGCAAATACGTAAAGAAAAACTATGGACTTAATACAGCAATGGTTACAGGTTCCATTGAGGGACGCTCCACTATCCCCCATATGCAAAGCGACCTTAATACTGTGCTTACTTGCTTTTCTCCCATATCCAAGGAAAGAGACTTGTTTGAGGACTTTCCAAAGGAAGACGTTGATATTCTCATTGCAACAGACTGTATTTCAGAAGGTCAAAACTTGCAGGACTGCGACTATCTTGTAAACTATGATATACATTGGAACCCTGTTCGCATTATTCAGCGTTTCGGACGAATTGACCGTATCGGAAGTAAAAACTCTGTAATTCAGCTTGTGAATTTTTGGCCAGACGTTACTTTGGATGAGTATATCGACTTGAAAGCAAGAGTTGAAACGAGAATGAAAATCGTTGATATGACGGCTACGGGTGACGATAACATAATAAGTGACGAAGAAAAAGCTGACCTTGAATACAGAAAAGAACAGCTTAAAAAGTTGCAGGAAGAAGTTGTTGATATTGAAGAAATGTCTGCAGGTATTTCTATTATGGATTTAGGACTCAACGAATTCCGCCTTGACCTTTTGGAATACGTTAAAAACCACCCCGATATAGAAAAATCTCCTTTCGGACTTCACGCTGTAACTGCTTCAACAGAGGATATGCCCGAAGGTGTTATTTACGTTCTTAAAAACCGTAAAGACAGCGTTAATATTGATAATCAGAACCGCTTGCATCCATTCTATATGGTTTATATAAGTAATAATGGTGAAGTCGTTTGCGACCACCTTTCACCTAAAAATATGCTTGACAAAATGCGTTACCTTTGCCGTGGTAAAACAGAACCAATTCCTGAATTATACAGACAGTTCAATAAGGAAACCAAAGACGGAAGAGATATGAGAGAATTTTCAAGGCTATTAGGCGATGCTATTGCTTCTATTATTGATGTGAAGGAAAAAAGCACTCTTGATAGTTTTCTTTCAGGTAATACCGTGAGCTTTTTGTCAAACAAAATAAAAGGGCTCGATGATTTTGAGCTTATATGTTTTTTGGTAATTAGAAATTAGTAATTAGTAATGAGTAATTGTCGATTCCTAATTTCTAATTACTCATTAAAAATTAAAAAGAGGTTTCACATGGAAAATATCGTTTTTGAAAAAAGCAAAAAATTTGCAATACGCATTATCAATCTATATAAACATCTTAGTGAATGTAAAAAAGAACGCATAATGTCAAAACAGTTGCTTCGCTCTGGCACAAGCATTGGTGCAAATATTTCTGAAGCAATATGCGGTATTAGTAAAAAAGATTTTTTAGCGAAAATGTATATTGCATATAAAGAATGTTCAGAAACAAAATATTGGTTGGACTTGCTCTATTCTACTGACTATTTATCAAACGCAGAATACAATTCTATAATTTCAGATTGCGAAGAATTGCTAAAATTGCTAACTACAATAACCAAAACAACAAAGCAAAAAACGATTTAATAAATTACTTATTGCTAATTACTAATTACTAATTACACATTACTAATTGGAGAAAAGTATGCTTGGGTTACCGCAAAGAACAGAACTAAATGTCAGGCTAAATAAAACTGATATTTACACTAAATTTAATTTTGATAAAAAGCAGCAAGACTTATTTGATACAGATATTTCTATGCTGTATATTGTCAATGAGATTTCTGAATATAGTATAGGCGTTTCAAGCGGCAAGGAAATTTCAGCTATACACGTTTTTCGTGTCATAGTAAAGAAAAAGAATTATAACGATTCAAACATCATAAAGCTGTTCAAGTTAATTGAAAATAAAATCCTTTTAGCCTTGCAGTTTAAGGACGAAATACAAATCGTTGCATACCAGACAAAGCTGTTGAAATCAAATTGGATGCACCAAGACTCTGCGGTAATAGAGCTAAAAGGGTTGAATCTTGATACTGTATGGAAAAACATTGTTAAAAGTTTAGAGGGCGGCGAATGGAACGAGGAGTTATCCATTGATGAAAATATTGCTCTCCACGAAAAGCAGATAAAACTCCGGAAAGAAATTGAACGCCTTGAAAAAATGGCAAGAAACGAAAAGCAACCAAGGAAAAAATTTGAATTGGTACAAAAGATTAAAGAGCTTAAATCAATGCATAATTCATAATGCATAATGCATAATGCATAATTCATAATGCATAATTAGATATTGAAAAATGAGGAAATTTTTACTTAACAGTAATTTGCAGTTATTGACTTTTTCAGTTATTTATAGTTTGAAAGGGACATATTATGAATGATAACGAATTAGAAAAAAAACAAGGTGAAATTATAATATATCAAGCTGATGATGGTAATACAAAAATTGATGTTAAAATGCAAGATGAAACAGTATGGTTAAGTCAATCACAGCTTGTTGAACTTTATCAAACGAGTAAATCAAATATTAGTGAACATATTAAAAATATTTTCGCTGAAGGAGAATTGGATGAAAATTCAGTTGTTCGCTTTTTCCGAACAACTGCCACCGACGGAAAAACATATAATATTAAGTATTATAACCTTGATATGATCATATCCCTTGGCTACAGAGTTAAAAGCGTAATAGCAACCAATTTTAGAAAATGGGCGACAGAACGAATCAAAGAGTATATCATCAAAGGATTTACTATGAACGATGATAAACTTAAAGAGCTGGGGGGCGGAAACTATTGGAAAGAATTGCTTGAACGCATCAGAGATATTCGTTCCTCTGAAAAAGTCATGTATAGACAAGTTTTAGATTTATATGCAACAAGTGTAGATTACAATCCCAACAGCGAAGAATCAATTAAATTCTTCAAAATTGTCCAAAACAAACTTCATTATGCAGCTCACGGTCATACAGCCGCAGAAGTTATTTATGATAGAGCCAATTCGGAAAAGCCTTTTATGGGACTCACACATTTCTCTGGAGATTTTCCAACTTTATCAGATGTAAAAATAGCCAAAAATTATCTTGAACCTGATGAATTAAAAGTTTTAAATAACTTAGTATCAGGATATTTTGATTTTGCTGAAATTCAAGCAATGCGAAAAAATCCTATGTATATGAAAGATTATATAGAGCATTTAGACGCTATTCTTTCTTCAACAGGCGAAAAAGTATTGCTTGATGCAGGAAAGGTAAGTAATAAACAAGCTCTAAAAAAAGCGACTGAAGAATATAAAAAATATCAGGTTCAAAATCTTTCACCCGTGGAAAAAGAGTATTTAAAAGTAATTAAAGAAACATCTAAAACTGCAAAAAAATTAGCAGACAAAAAATGAAATTATAATTCATGATGCATAATTCATAATGCACAATTCATAATGCACAATTCATAATGCATAATTCATAATGCATAATTCATAATGCACAATTCATAATTCATAATTATAAAGTTTTGAATTTTAAGACAGGAGGAAAGGAATTTAAACGTATTTTTTGTGTTTTAATTTATTTTCAAATTCAGTTTCTAATTTTAAAAAATGCGAGTTTAATTCCGAATTAAAGAAAGTGGATAAATTAAAAATGCATAGTATAAACAAAGTTGATGATAACATAAAAAAGATTGGGGAGTTATTTCCAAACTGTATTACTGAAGTTATAAAAGGATATACCACAGAAAAGAATGGCGAGAAAAAACCTATAATTGAATATGCTATCGACTTTGACATGCTCAAACAAGAACTTTCTTCTGTTGTTGTAGAGGGCAGAGAGGAACGTTATCAATTCACGTGGCCTGACAAGAAAAAGTCCATATTACTTGCTAACAGTCCTATTGCGAAAACGCTTCGTCCATGCCGTGAGGAAAGTGTTGATTTTGACACCACAGAGAACCTTTATATTGAGGGCGACAACCTTGACGTATTGAAACTCTTGCAGGAAACCTATCTTGGTAAAATTAAAATGATTTACATAGACCCGCCTTACAATACGGGTAACGACTTCGTGTACAACGATGATTTTGCAGAGAGTGCAGATGAGTACCTTGCCAACAGCGGGCAGTTTGACGATGAAGGCAACCGCTTAGTCAAAAATCTTGATAGTAATGGTAGATACCATACAGATTGGTTGAATATGCTTTATCCTCGCTTGAAAATTGCAAAAGATTTGCTGTCAGATGATGGTGTCATTTTTATTTCAATTAGCGACAATGAAGTTGATAATTTAAGGAAAACATGTGACGAGGTTTTTGGTAAAAACAACTTTATCGCACAACAAGTTTGGACAAATAAGGAAGGTGGTGGCGGCTCCGACTCGAAGCATATTCGCGTTAAACATGAATATATTGTAACTTATTCCAAAAATATCGAACTTTGCCTTATTAATGGGGTAGATATTGAGAATGAGGAAAGATATACAAAAAGCGACGAATATGTTAATGTGAGAGGGAAGTACTATTTACAACAACTTTCAATGGGCAGTCTCGGCTATGTAGAATCTCTTGATTTTCCAATAACAGCTCCAGACGGGACGCTTGTATTTCCTAATAAAGATGGCAAAAAAGTTAATAGATGGCGTTGGGGGCACGATAAAGTTCAATGGGGATTGGAAAATGGTTATATAGAATTTAATAAGGATAAAAATGGATTTTGGATAGTCTCGACAAAACAATATTTAAAGGCGGATAATGAAGGTAATATTATAAATCGTACAAATAGACCTTTTGCACTGATAGATAAATATTCAAGTACACTAGCAAGTAAAAAATTACAAGAGTTATTGGAAGGCAGAATTTTTGATTATTCAAAGCCCGTTGAATTATTGCACTATCTTTCTTTAATAGCATCCAATAAGGATTCGATAATCCTTGACTTCTTTTCTGGTTCTGCTACTACCGCCCACGCAGTTATGCAGTTGAATGCAGAGGATAATGGTACCCGTAAGTTTATTATGGTTCAGTTGCCAGAAGAAACTGATGAAAAGTCCGAGGCATATAAAGCTGGATATAAGAACATTTGCGAAATTGGCAAAGAACGCATACGTAGAGCAGGGAAAAAAATTAGAAATGAGAAATTAGGAATTAGTAATGAAAATGATCAAATAAGTTTAGACAATTCCTCATTACTAACTACTAATTCCTCATTAGATATCGGTTTCCGTGTTCTCAAACTCGACAGCACAAATATGAAAGACGTTTATTATAATCCCAATGATTATGAACTTTCATTATTTGATACCCTTGCCGACAATATCAAAGAAGACCGTACACCAGAAGATTTGCTTTTCCAAGTTATGCTCGACCTCGGTATACTTCTTTCAAGCAAAATCGAAGAAACTACCATCTGTGGCAAAAAAGTATTTAACGTTGCAGACGATAATTTCTTGATTGCTTGCTTTGACGAAAACGTTAGCGAAGAAACAATAACAGAAATAGCAAAAATGAAGCCTTACTATTTCGTTATGAGAGATAACTCCATGTCAAACGATAGTGTTTCAGTTAATTTCGAACAGATTTTTGAAACATATAGCCCATCTACAATAAGGAAAGTTTTATAAAGTGTGGAGTTTTGAGAGTGGAGTGTAGAATTATGGAGAAAGAAAAGACTGTTAAATACAAAAGCAAAAGGTTTGCAGTAAGAATTGTAAACCTATATAAATATTTATGCGATGAGAAGAAAGAGTTTGTTTTATCCAAGCAAGTATTACGTTCAGGCACAAGTATTGGAGCCAATATTGCAGAAAGTGAATGTGCAATAAGTGAAAAAGATTTTCTTTCAAAGATTTACATTGCATTAAAGGAATGTGCTGAAACTATATACTGGTTAGATTTATTACACGAAACCGATTATTTATCAGATGAAATGTATAACTCTATTATTGGAGATTGCGAGGAACTCAAAAAAATGTTATCTTCTACTACAAAAACAATGAACTCCAAACTCCACTCTGCACACTCCAAACTACCGAAGGGAGGAACGACCGAAGGTGAAGTTTAACTTTAAGATTCAACAATATCAAACTGATGCAGTTGAGGCTGTTGCCCGTGTATTTGCAGGGCAAGGTCATTATGATAAAATCAGTTATATAAGAGATATTGGAAAAACAAAAAAAGAATACAACTATTTAGGTGACGTTGTTCACAAAGGTGATCAGAGGGCGTTGGCTTTTGATGAAGAAGACGAACTTTCTGATATTGGCTACAAAAACGAAGCGTTAGAGCTTTCTGACGATCAGCTTTTGCACAATATTCAGCAAATTCAAAATGAAAACAACATAAAAATGTCCTCATCACTTATAAAGTCCCTTGGGAGATGTTCTCTTGACATAGAGATGGAAACAGGTACGGGTAAAACCTACGTTTACATAAAAACCATCTTTGAATTAAACAAGCGTTACGGTTGGAGCAAATTTATTGTTGTGGTTCCCTCTATTGCCATTCGTGAAGGTGTAAAAAAATCCTTTGAGATTACATCGGATCACTTTATGGAGCATTACGGAAAAAAGGCTCGTTTCTTTGTGTATAACAGCTCAAACCTTAATCAGCTTGACAATTTCTCGTCCAGCTCAGGCATTAACGTTATGATAATCAACACTCAGGCGTTTGCCTCTTCTCTCAAAGAAGATGGAAAAAGCAAAGAAGCGAGAATTATCTACTCAAAGCGTGATGATTTCAATTCACGTCGTCCTATTGACGTAATTAAGGCAAACCGTCCTATTATTATTTTGGACGAGCCTCAAAAAATGGGCGGCGAAGTTACACAAAAGGCACTTAAAAACTTCAATCCCCTATTTACCCTCAACTATTCTGCAACGCACAAAACACAGCACAATCTTGTTTACGTACTGGATGCGTTAGAAGCCTTTAATCAAAGACTTGTAAAAAGAATAGAAGTAAAAGGCTTTGAAATGAAGAATTTCCGTGGAACAGACCAATATCTGTTTTTAGAGAGGATTGTTCTTTCAAACAAAAAGCCTCCTATGGCAAAATTAGAGTTTGAAATTTTATACAACAAAAGCATAAACAGAGAAACGAGATACGTAGAAGTTGGTGATGACCTTTATTATAAATCCAACGAAATGGAGCAATATAAAGGTTTTATAGTTTCTGAAATTGATCCTATTCGTGGTTGCATTACCTTCACAAACGGAGTTACGTTATATGCAGGCGATGCAAGCGGAGACGTTTCTGAAAAGGACGTAAGGCGTATTCAGATTCGTGAAACAATACTTTCCCACTTTGAAAAAGAAGAAAAACTTTTCAAAAAGGGTATAAAAACGTTGTCTTTGTTCTTTATTGACGAGGTTGCAAAATACCGCCAATATGATGAAGACGGGAACGAGATCCTTGGAGAATACGGAGTTATTTTTGAAGAAGAATACACAAGAATCCTCAATGACCTTCTGACAAGTTTTGATGATGATTATCAAAAATATTTGCGTTCTACGGCAGATAATATTTCTGCTATTCACAAAGGATATTTCAGCATAGACAAAAAGACTGGAAGAAGCATTGACAGTTCTCTAAAAAAGGGTTCAGAGTTTTCTGATGATATTTCTGCATATGAATTGATTTTGAAAAACAAAGAAAGGCTTTTAAGTTTTGAAGAGCCTACAAGGTTTATTTTCTCACACTCGGCACTTCGTGAAGGCTGGGACAACCCTAATGTTTTTCAGATATGCACACTCAGGCACTCCGACAGCAACACAGCCAAAAGGCAAGAGGTTGGACGAGGACTTAGACTTTGTGTTAATCAACAAGGAAACCGCATGGACAAAGAAACCTGCGGAAGTGCTGTTCACGACATAAACGTTCTTACAGTTATTGCAAACGAAAGCTACAATACCTTTGTTTCGTCCTTGCAAGCAGACATAAAAGAAGTGCTTTACGCCAGACCTCTTACAGCCACAAGCGAATATTTCAAAGGCAGATTTGTTTCTACTGAAACTGAAATGGTTGAAATTGATTCTAAAACTGCGGATGCTATTGAATTTTATCTTATTCAAAACGGCTACGTTGATTATGACAGAAAGATAACAGAAAAATACAGAAACGATTTAGAATCAGGAACTCTCGTGGAGCTTCCACCTATACTTATTAACATAAGCGAAGGTGTTCACAAGCTCATTCAATCCGTTTACGATGAAAGCGTGCTTAAATCTATGGTTTCCAACGGCAGAGACGTACAAACACCCGACAATGCACTCAACGATAATTTCCGTAAAAAAGAGTTTCAGACACTTTGGAACTACATAAACAAAAAGTACGCCTACACAGTCGAATTTGACAGCGAAGAGCTTATAAAAAAATCAATAGCACACATAAAAGAAAAATTGTTTATTTCTCAGCTCACCTACACTACTTCCATTGGTAAACAAAAAGCAGAAATGGATCAATATGAAGTGGAAAAAGGTGAATCCTTCACTATTTCCAAAACAAGAACAGAAACGCTCCGAAGTGCTGAGGGAAGCAAAATAAAATATGATCTTGTTGGAAAAGTTGCGGAAGGAACATTGCTCACAAGAAAGACCATCTGCAAAATTTTATCAGGCATTGGCGAAGATAAAATATATATGTTCAGAAACAATCCCGAAGAATTTATTTCAAAGGTTATAAGGCTTATAAACGAACAAAAGGCATCAATAATTGTTGACCACATTTCTTATGACCAGATAAGCGGAAAATACGACAACGATATTTTTACAGCCGAAAAAAGCCGTGAAAAACTTGAAAAAGCCTTCAAAGCTGAAAAGGCTATTCAAGACTACGTTTTCACAGACGGAACTGCTGAAAAAAGCATTGAACGCAAATTTGCTGAATCTCTTGATACCGCTGAAGAAGTTTGCGTATATGCAAAACTTCCTCGTGGTTTTCATATTCCAACGCCTGTTGGAAACTACTCACCCGACTGGGCAATAGCATTCAACGAAGGCTCTGTTAAGCATATTTATTTCATTGCTGAAACCAAAGGCACTATGGAAAGTCTTAATCTCCGTCCCATTGAACAAGCCAAAATAAAATGTGCTAAAAAACTATTCAATGACATCTCCACAAGCAACGTAAAATATCACGACGTGGACAGCTATGCCCGCTTGCTTGAGATAATGAATAATATTTAGAAAACGTTTTTTAAATTAAATAGTTAAATTATTATAAGAGAGGTTTTTATGAAAAACAGCGAATATATAAATATTCCCGAAGATTATTCAAGAATAGAGCTAAACCGACTTTACCGCGAAAAAGGAATAGAAAACAAAACGTCAGTGAAATTAAGAAAGTATTTCAATGCTTTTGCTCACTTATACGGTGCTTTGCCTCTCCCCAAGGCTTTTGAAATAGTTTCAAGTCAAAACAACGCAGACGTTACTGAAGAAGTGTTTTATGATTTTGCAGAAATTGCATGTCACGAAAACGAGAATTATTTCGTTCTTGGAGCAGAAGATATTTACATAGACGGAAAGCCTACAACAATTAAAGAAAAAATTATTGTTGAACCTTGCCTTATTGAAAATTTTGATGCTTATCACGAAATTCTACGCCAACAAAATCACAAGCCTTTTTACATTCCCTGCAAAACAACCCTTTTAAAATACAATTCCCCCGATTTTTTTGAGCCAACAGAAGAAACTGATGCAATTCTTGATTTCTTTAAAAACACTCTTAAATTTGACGAAGAAAAAAGCATGTATTTTCTACAAGAAATTATGTTATATTTCTCGGCGGGAGATATTGAAAAGCCATATCACTATATTCTTGAGCATTTCTCAAAAATAAAACTATTTAAAAAAGAAAAACAATGGATAAAGTTTTCAGAGTTATTAATGGAACTCAACAACAACGCCAGAACGCCTTTTAATTGCGGACATACTCCAAATGAGATAAGAAAACTTGTTCCCGCAGGTCCCGTAAGCGAGATAACCATAGGAGATAATATGAAAAAAATGCTCGCAGACGGAACTATATCAGCCGCTGACGTGATTGAACAGGTAGAAAAAAGCGATGTTCCACGAGAGGTTAAGAAAAACATTTTTCAAATGATGGAGGATATAGGCATTCCAAAATTTTCTGAAAACACAAGCTCCATCAAAAAAGTGGGAAGAAACGATCCTTGCCCTTGTGGAAGCGGCAAAAAATATAAAAAATGTTGTGGTAGCGTTTCTTGAAAAAATAAACACGTAAAATCTCAAAGTAAATTGTACTTTAGAAAAAATGTAGAATTCAACCCAAAAAATAAGTAGAATAATTAAAAAAGCTGTGAAGGACAAAAGAATCTCCTGCATTCGCTTTGGTAACAGAGAATATATATCAATGCAAAGCTTTGAAGAACCTTATTGCAGCCGTATATTCAGCCCTACGCCTTCCCGTTCCTCACGAGCTGAAATCGTCCGCAATGACGTGATGGAGCAAATATCAAGAGCAATATCAA
>JAZNJM010000075.1:0-8160 GCA_045578045.1 Eubacteriales bacterium
CGAATTTCTCCGCCTATGAGACCTCACGGGATAAACCAATACTCTTTCCTCGTCTACCTGCTCGGTTTACGCAATAGGGTTACGGTTACCTTTGGGACTTCGTTGCCTTTTGCCAACTTATACGCCTATTACGCCTTCGTACCGAGTTTCTGTTCGTCAGGCTACGATTTCGCTATTGCTTCTTCTCTCCCACACCTCACGATGTGACACTTGCAAGACGCTTTTGAGATCGTTGGTAACTACGCCTCGGTGGACTTTCACCACAGAGCATTGATATGCCCGTCATACAAAAAACGGGTACAGACTAATCTGTACCCGAAAATAATCGATTAAAATCTTTTAAAACACCAAATTATGCAAGTTCTGCAAAGTATTTGATTGTTCTAACCATCTGGCTTGTGTAGGAGTTTTCGTTGTCATACCAAGAAACAACCTGAACCTGATAGGTATCGTCATCAATCTTAGCTACCATTGTCTGTGTAGCATCAAAGATAGAACCGTAGGTGCTGCCGATGATGTCAGAAGAAACGATTTCGTCTTCGTTGTAATCAAAAGATGCGGATTTTGCTGCTTTCATAGCTGCGTTGATACCTTCTTTTGTTACGTCTTTGCCCTTAACAACAGCAACGAGAATTGTTGTTGAACCTGTAGGTGTGGGAACTCTCTGTGCAGAACCGATAAGTTTGCCGTTGAGCTCAGGGATAACGAGACCGATAGCTTTTGCTGCGCCTGTTGAGTTAGGAACGATGTTTGCAGCGCCTGCTCTTGCTCTTCTGAGGTCGCCTTTTCTGTGTGGACCGTCAAGAATCATCTGGTCGCCTGTGTATGCGTGAATTGTTGACATAATACCGCTCTGGATAGGAGCATATTCGTTAAGAGCCTTAGCCATAGGAGCGAGACAGTTTGTTGTGCAGGATGCAGCAGAGATTATTGTGTCTTCTGCTTTAAGAGTGTTTTCGTTAACGCCGAAAACGATAGTAGGAAGGTCATTTCCTGCGGGAGCAGAGATAACAACTTTCTTTGCACCTGCTTCGATGTGTGCTGATGCTTTTGCTTTGCTTGTGTAGAAACCTGTGCATTCGAGAACTACGTCAACACCGATTTCGCCCCAAGGAAGGTTAGCTGCTTTTGCTTCTGCATAAATTGTGATTTCTTTGCCGTCAACTGTGATAGAGCCGCCGCAAACTTTTCCGTCTGCATCTACGTTTTCTTTGTAGGATACTTTATCTGCAAGAGCATATTTGCCCTGAGCTGTATCATACTTGAGAAGGTGAGCGAGCATTTTAGGAGAAGTTAAATCGTTGATAGCAACTACTTCATAACCTTCTGCACCGAACATCTGTCTGAAAGCGAGACGGCCGATACGACCAAAACCATTAATTGCAACTTTTACTGACATTTCAAATTCCTCCGAATTTATTATTTTTCTTTACTTTGCTGTTTGTTATTCTATACCATTTATATCCAAAATACAAGTCGTTTTAATAAAATATTACACAATTTTAAAAAAATAAATACAAATAGCTCAGCAAAGAAGAGTATTCCAAGAAAAAAACCTCAGGCAAAGGATTTTTGCACTAAGGTTTTTATATGAAATTTCAAAAAATTGATTTTTGAAAAATCACAATATTGTTTTATAGATCGTCTGCATCCTGAACGGGAACTTCATAGGCATCCATTGCCCTACCCGTATACATACCGAATGGATCGTATTTCGTGCTTTCTCTCTCATTATAAAGGTTTTCAATATCCAACTCTCTATCATCCCTAAGATTTTTTCGTGAATATGAAACGCTTCCGTTTTCGTCAAATTCATTAAAGCACGAGGATGTTCTCTTGCCCGGAAAATAATATTTTCCCATTTTGTTTATACCGTATATTCCCGTTAATGCTTCAGGTTGAGGTTTCTTTTTTCTCTTTGAGCTTTTTTCGTTAATATTCAAAGAACTCATAATATATTTTTCCTTTCATAATAACTGTCGCTATAAAAGCAAAGTCAAAACGCAATGGGAATTAAAGGTGGATAGTCAACCTTTTTCAATCCGTTTCCCAAGCCGCCGCTTTATAGGCTCGATAGTATTATATCGCCAAAACAGAAAAATATACTTTTTGAAAAATGGAAAATTTTATTTATTCAAAATATTAACGTCTAACTTACTTGCGGGTATATTTATTTTTTCCTCAACAAATTTTTCTTTAACGTTTTCGTTGATAAGATAATTAACGTCCCAATAATCACACGCATTAACCCAACAACGAGCTGTTATTTCAACACCGTTTTCTTTATATGCGCTAACAACGGTCATTGGAGAAGGTTCTCTTAAAACCTTATCACAAGAATTTATAACGGAAGACATAAGCTCTTTGACACGGTCAACATTTTCTGTGTGTGCAACGGTAAAAGAAAAGCTAAGTCTTCTTGTTGAATATGAAGACGTATTTGAAATAACGTTTCCCGAAACCATACTGTTTGGAATAACTACCTTAACGTTATCGGGAGTGCTTACGGTTGTATAGAATATGCCAATGCTTTTAACCGTTCCCGAAGCATCGGGAGTTGTTATATAATCTCCAACCTCAAAGGGCTTGAAGATAAGAAGCATAAGTCCACCCGCAAAATTCGAAAGGCTTCCCTGCAACGCAAGACCTATTGCAACACCGCAAGAGCCGATAACAGCAATTATACTCGCTGTAGAAACCCCAAGAATTGCTATTGCCGTTACGACAACAACACCTTTCAGTACGAATTTTAACGTTGTTAAAATAAAACCTCTTGCAGTTTCGTCCATTTTTTGAATCCCTTTTCCTTTTTCAAGCAATTTAACGAAAAAGTTTGAGAGCTTCATACCAACAGCAACAACAATACACGCAATTACTATTTTAATAATAAGATCTGTTGCAAAAGCGGCAAACGTATTTAACGCTGTTTTTAAATAATCCATCATCGTTTTTCCTTTCTTTTCTTTATTTATACACAAAGCTATCGCTGTTTATTAAAACAGCGACAGCTCTTTTTTTAATATTAAAAATATCAGTATTCTATTTTTTTATTTCTAAGAGTTTTGAACAATGGGAGGAAATTCCTCATTTCCTGTTGAACCCCTTCATTCGATGTTAATTTTGCAGTGAACATTCCGTATAAGGTTGCAACGGAGAATATACAGATACCATCAAATTTTTCAGTTGACTTAGCGTGTGCCAAATATTGTTTGAAAACGTTTTTGTTTTTTATAAATTCTCCCGATGGACTTGCAATATTACTTGCAGTCAAACCAACAATAAATTTTATACTCGGTTCTTTAACAAGTGCCTGCCAATTGGCAAGACAAGTTTTATATGGCTGTGTTGGATGTTCAAACCCCCAATAAATCTGAGGCATAATATAGTCAACGTATCCTTTATTAGCGAGAATCGTATCAATATCAAGGAGACAAGCATTTCTTACGTTATTAATGTTTCCCGCGGGGGATATTCCGAAAAGAACGTTTTTATTTTCAGCTTTAATTGCTGAGTATAAGCCGCTTACAAGTTTATTTATATTATCTTTACGGAAAAGTTTACGGTCTCTGAAGCCAGATTTTGAGAAAACAGCATCATCAAATTTGTCTGAAATTCCCGTTGGATAAAAATAGTCGTCAAGATGAACTCCGTCAACGTCATAGTTTCTGACAATTTCAGCTGCACCGTCTATTATCAGCTGACGAACTTCTTCATACGCAACGTTGAGGTAGTAATAATTATTATGCCAATAAACGTAATTAGGATATTTTTTCGGATTATCATACCATTGTCTGAGAGGATAAATTACGTTTATATTATTAATCGTATTTCTGTCGCCATAAGCTCTCATTGGGTTTATCCAAGCCTGAAAGCTGAGATTAAACTTATGTGCTTCTTCTACCATAACCTTCAATGGATCATAAGAACCGTAAAGACCGTATGAACCAACAGCATAATTAGACCAAGGATAGTATTGAGAAGGATAGAAGCTATCTCCATATGGACGAAGCTGAACGATAACAGTATTATATCCATCCTTCGCAAGAGCTTCGCAAAGATTTCCAAAAAGCTCTCTAAAAGATTCCTCAGCACGTTGTAACCCCTCTGTTAAAACGCCTTGAAGGTCAAATTGGGATATCCAGACAGCTTTCATTATTTCATAGTTTAATGGAACGTAATCACTGTTTGCCCCTTGCTTAACTTCGCCCCTTTCAGCAACTAAAGGATCAACGTATGGAACGTCAGGATCTCGAAAAGTTCCTTCTTTTCGGATTGTGATAAATATCATCGTTCCTTTTTTGACTGTTTCATTAGGTAGATAGTCAGTTTTTATAATAGAGCCAACGTCAATTTTATTGGTCATATCATATTCTTCTGTAACTTTAACCTTAAGTCCCAAGTTTTTAAGAAGCTCTTTTGCCTGTTCAATAGGAACGTTTGTCAAATCAGGCATTTTTACCGTATTGTCTGAATTAATATAATCATTTTCGTCAAAAGAAATTTCTGCTTTGCTTGAAGCTCCTTCGCTTTGGGCTTCTGAGTTATTCGTTTCTGAGCCTCCGCCGCTACACCCAACAGCAGAAAGAAGCATCACAACTATTAATAAAAACGAAATAATACGCTTTTTCATATCTGTTCCTCAATATTAAATATTCAATCCACTCTTTTGATAATACATTAAAAAAACGTATAATGCGCATCGCCGCCATTTAAAATGAAACAGCAATGCGCATTTTAAGCAATTAACGTTTTTTATTCCAAACCTTTGTTTTCTTTCTTATAGCTTAAAGCTATAAAAGTTATTACTTATTATCCGCAGCAGCAAACTATAATGATTGCAATGAGAATGATGATCCAGCAGTTTTGATTATTTCCAAAAAAGGAATCGAAGCAAGCCATAGTCAATCCTCCTTCCACAAAACGCAAAACCTTTGGAACGTTTTTATATTTTCAGCTTTGCGTGGCATCGGAGATAAACTTTTTTTAACGTTTCTTTGACCTTTCGTTTTTCTCCATACCTAATGCTATATTATGCGGAAGCGTTTGCCTGTGTGATAAATTTTATTTTTTTACAATGAGAATACCCATACGGCTTATATATCTGTTTGTAAGTCTTATTTCTCTGCCGTCTTCTTTAGCCTTAAGAATATGGTCATAACCAAAAGTATCAACATACTCTGCCTCAACTCTTTTTCCGTCTGGCCAGATTATCGTTGCTATATCACCAATATCCATAACGGCTTTTCCAATGAGTCTTCTCATATTAATATTTTATTTTTTCGTTGGAAATAGCTTTGAACACAGGAAGGAAGTTATTCATTTCCTCAACAACTCCTGCGTCTGTGGAAGGCTTTGCAGTAAACACACCATAAAGGTTTGCAACTGAGAATATGCAAAGTCCATCAAACTTATCTGTTTTTTGAATATGAGTTAAATATCTTTGGAATACGTCTTTATTTGTTATAAATTCTCCGGATGGTTCTGTTATATTACTTGCAGTCAAACCAACGATGAATTTTATACTTGGCTCTTTAACGAGTCCTTGCCATTCTGCGAGACATTTCTCATATGGTTGTGTTGAATGTTCAAAGCCCCAATAAATCTGTGGCATAATATAATCAACGTATCCTTTGTTAGAAAGAATCGTATCAATATCAAGCATACAGGAATTTCTTACGTTGTCTGTATTACCTGCTGGAGAAATTCCGAAAAGAACGTTTTTGTTTTCTTTTTTAACCGCAGAATAAAGACCTTTTACCAACTTGTTGATGTTATCTTTACGGAAAAGTTTAAGACTTACAAACTCAGATTTCTGTAAAGCAGCTTTGTCAAATTCCGAAGGAATTTCTTCGGGATAGAAATAGTCATCCATATGAACGCCGTCAACGTCATAGTATCTTACAATTTCAGCCGCACCGTCAATTATATGCTGACGAACCTCTTCATAAGCAACGTTGAGATAATGATAAGTTTTGTGTTTATAAACGTAGTTTGGATATTTTTGTGGGTTATCATACCATTCACGAGTTTTGTATGAAACGTTGATAAGATCAAAAATTTTTTCGTCTCCGAAAACTCTCATTGGGTTAATCCAAGCCTGAAAGCTGAGGTCAACCTTATGAGCTTCTTCAATCATAACCTTAAGAGGATCGTATGAAGCATATCCACCGTATGAGCCTATGGCATATGAAGACCAAGGATAATATGCGGACGGATAAAAGCTATCGCCATATGGACGAACCTGAACGATTACTGTATTATATCCATCATCAACAAGCTGTTCACAAAGTTGACCGAAAGTTTTGCGGAGAGAGGTTTCAGAACTCTGTGAACGATCTGCGAGAACGCCTTGAAGGTCAAACTGAGAAATCCATACAGCTTTCATTATCTCATAGTTGAGGGGTTTATAGCTACTGTTATCGCCCTGTTTACGTTCTTCTCTTTCTTCAATGAGAGGATCAACGTATGGAACGTCAGGATCATATGAATTTTCTTTGCGAATGGTAACGAAAATCTGAGTGCCTTTTTTAACAGATTCGCCTGGGAGATAGTCTGTTCTGATAACGCATCCAACGTTAATTTTTCCAGTTGAATCTTTTTCTTCTGTAACTTTACATTTAAGACCTAACTGTTTGAGAAAACTTTTTGCGTCTTCAACGGGCATATTTGTGAGGTCTGGCATTTTTATAGTGCCATCTTCATTGGTATACTCGTTTTTGTCAACGGAAACCTCAGACTTAGAGGAATCTGTTCCGTCTGTGCTTTGAGCGTTTGAGCCTGTTTCGCCGCCGTTTGAGCCTTCTTCGCCACACCCAACAACAGAAACGAGCATCAAAAGCATAAGTAAAAATGCAATGATACGTTTTTTCATAATTCTCTACCCTTTGTTTTTTTATTTATTTTATTTTTTTATTCTCAAAATAATGTCTTCTTTTAGATTTTATTTGTTTGAGTTTGTCAAATTTTATTTAATTCTATAGTTTTTTTGTTTGATTCTTTTTTATTCTAAAACCTTCTTTGTTTGATTTTTTTAAATTTCAAAATGGTCTTTTTTTAAAATTCTATAAATCTTCTTTGTTAAACTCTTTAAATCCCTCCCCAAAAACAGCAGTTGCCGAGGTTACGATAAGGAAAGCATCGGGAGCGTTTTCTTCAACGATTCGGCGAAGAACGGGAAGCTGTTGTTTTTTTATGGCACAAAAGGTTATTTTCTTTTTGTCTCCCGTATATGCGCCCGTACCGTCAAGAAGCGTTGCACCAATTTCCATTTTCTCCATAAAAATCCTAACCATCTTTTCGTGGTCGCAGTTGATAATATAAACGAGAGCCGCTTCGTCAGGACCATATAAAACGTAATTCATAACGACCGTCTGAACGAAAATTGTTATTACAGAATAAAGAGCAACCCTATAATCGCCAAATACAACCGCTGTTGCAATAATAACAGCTCCGTCAGTTCCCCACATAATAGTTCCCGTTTTTATATGACGAAACTTTTTCCTGAGGAGTTTAACAATTATATCCGTTCCACCCGTTGTTGCGTTTCCCTTAAAAACAAATCCCAAACCAAAAGCCATAAAAAAACCGCCGAAAACAGCACAAAGCATTTTATCGTCAAGGGAAGGAGCATAAGGAGATAAAATATCAATAAACGCAGAAGAAGCCGCTGTTGCAACGAGAGTTGAAAATAAAAATTCTCTACCAAGAAAAACGAGAGCCGCCACAAGAAGAGGTACGTTTATAAGGAAAATTGTAAGTCCAACGGATAAAGCGGGGAAAAAATGATTAATAATAATCGCAATACCCGAAACACCCCCAGGTGTTAAGCTGTTTGGTTCAAGAAACAGGCTAACTCCCGCGGCATAACAGATACAACCGACTAAAATATAAAAATAATTTTTTGCATATCGGACCGCTTTTTTTCTCACTTTACAATTCCTCCGATTTTTTCCACATCAATAATAACATATATTTTTTCATTTGTCAATGAAAAAAGAATTTTGAGTTACCTTTTTAGTTGCGGTTGATGATAAAATGAAATCGGACAGTGAGAAAAAGTAAAAAAAGTATAGAAAAGTCATAGTGAAGCTGATATAATGAAAAGAAACGACGCAATTCATAAAAAGGAGCAACACTATGACCAAGAGTAATTATATACCC
>JAZNJM010000076.1:0-13836 GCA_045578045.1 Eubacteriales bacterium
GGATTTCGATGGTATAGAATGGATGGGACAGGGCTTTGCACATCAGATTTTTGTTGTTTTCCAAAATGCTCATCCTGAAATTTCATTAGTTCCTCAAAATATGAATGACAGCGTTGAAAGCATGTATAACCACGTTACAAAAACAAATTAAATTGGAAATATCAATATGATAGTGCTAAACACAAAACCTTTATTGCAATTATTGAAAAACCAAAGTTTCACAAGGCTATGTGTCGATACCGATTATTAAAACGGTTTAAAACTTGAAAAATTCAAAAGTGAGCTATCCTCCCATCAGTGAAAATGGGAATCAAGGGTGATTTTATTCAAACAAGGGTAAATTATGGTTCCACTTCTCTTGAAAAATGTCAAATTATGTGCTATAATTATTGTGTATGATGAGATAAAGGGTTGGAGTTTGATATATGAAAAAGAAATTAAGTGTGTTAGTGATAATTATACTTTGCCTTACGATTATTAGTGCTATACTACTTCCGTTTATAGTCAATGAGAGTTTTAAGACAGGTAAAGGATATGTAGTTCTTTGGGAAACTGCTGATATGTTAGCCTATTGTGGAACTGCTCTTTCTGTTATTGCTACTGCTATTTTAAGTTGTATTGCGGTTGTAATTTCAAGCAAAGCAAATGATGTAAGTAACAGAATGCTTAAACTTGAAGAAGAACGTATAACACCTTATTTGGATATTCTACGAGAAAAATGTGAAATTACTGAATGTAAGGACGATAACACCAAACTGAAAGTTAAACTGCACATAAGAAATCTTGGAGAATACCCGATTCAAAATATCTATTTAAGCAGAACAGAGTTAAGCCACAAGGAACTTGACGGTCTTTATAATAAGGAAGAGATACAAAGTAGAATATTTGAGCAATTTGAAAAAATTGACAGTAACAAAAGAGGTACTAGTGATTACAATTTAACTTGTATAGCAGGACTTCGCGAAATGGTTATAATCCATTCCAAAAGCAAAAATGGAGAAAAGACAGAGGAAGAAGAACATACACCGTTTTCGGAAAACTTATTCTTCAACATAGGCAAACAGGAAGTAGGCACTCCTATTGAACTATTTATTACTATGCAGAATATTGCAGGTAAGGTGTTTCTCCAAAGAACAAAATTGTTTATAGTGCAACGCAATCAAGACAAGAAATATTTTTTGACTATGCACTCAAAACGTATTGAAACTATTGAACTTTGATACGGTGATGAGTAATTGAGGTGATAAAATGGCTAAAAGAAATGATACATTAAGACAGGCTAACAAAAGCAAGAATGATGAGTTCTATACTCAATATGAAGACATACAGAGAGAAGTTAATGCTTATCTGGAATATAACCCAGATTTATTTAATGGCAAGACAGTATTGCTTCCTTGTGATGACCCAGAGTGGAGTAACTTCACAAAGTTTTTTGCACAAAACTTTGAGAATTTCGGCTTGAAGAAACTGATAAGTACAAGTTATGCTGCCGACAGCAAAAAAGAAAGTTATGATTTTGAGGAAGAATATCATCAGTTTTCTATTTTTGATATAACTGACTTTGAAAGTAGCAGTCCTAACTATGACAAGGATATTACGCACACAAGAGGAAAAATCTTCACTCTTACAAGGGATAGTAATAGTTCTGGCAATATTGATATTGATGATTTGGAATGGCACTATTTAGATGGGGACGGAGATTTTAGAAGTGATGAGGTCAAGGCTTTAAGGGACGAGGCAGATATTATTATCACTAATCCACCGTTTTCTCTGTTCAGGGAGTTTGTTGCATGGTTAATGGAGAGTGGAAAAAAATTTCTCATCATTGGCAACCAAAACGCTATTACATATAAAGAGATATTCCCATTGATTAAAGATAACCTTTTATGGTTGGGCAATAGATTTAATCAAAGGATAAATGGCAAGAATATGACATTTTTAGTGCCTGACAATTATCCGATGACAGGAACAGAAGTCGAAACGGATAATGAAGGCAGAAAATACATATCCGTTGCTGGTACAGGGTGGTTTACGAATATAGAACACGGTCGCAGACATCAGCCATTATCATTGATGACCCAGAGCGACAATATTAAATATAGTAAGCATAGCGAAGTGCAGAATATTGGTTATAAAAAGTTTGACCATTATGACGCTATCAACGTACCATACACTGATGCTATACCAAGTGATTATGACGGTCTTATGGGAGTGCCGATAACTTTTCTTGCAAAGTATTGTCCCGAACAGTTTGAAATTGTAAATGGAATGAACCGATATATGATACTCGGCGAAGAAGAATTAAACGAAGAAATAAGGGTTGCTCATTCTCACTTGTGTAATATAGAGGGTAAGGCTTCATATTTTAGAATCCTAATAAGAAAGAGGGTGCAAGAATGATTACCACATTAGTAACCGATATAACAGTTGAGGACATATGCAAAGGCTTTGTATATAACGAGTATGAGGGTAAAGGTCTGTTCGGTCTTTCTGGAAAACTTGTTATTCAGCCAGAGTATCAGCGTAATTACATTTATGCTGACGGAAAGCGTGATGTGGCTGTTATTGATTCCATTCTCAAAGGCTATCCTCTGGGACTTATTTACTTTACAAAGGTTGCAGAAGATAAATATGAGGTTCTGGACGGACAACAGCGTATTACCAGTTTTGGACGATATGTAACAGGTAAGTTTGCTATTAACGACCAGAATGGCATACCGAGATACTTCTCTGGACTTGCAAAGGATATGCAGGACAAGATAATGCAGACTACCTTGACTATCTATATCTGTGAGGGTACGGAGAGCGAAATCAAGGAATGGTTCAAGACTATCAATATCGCAGGAATACCCCTTAACGAGCAGGAACTTTCAAACGCTATCCATTCGGGACCCTTTGTAACCAAAGCAAAAGAGGAGTTCTCAAATAGCCAGAACGCCAATATCCAGAAATGGAGTGCGTACATATCTGGTAGTGTTATAAGACAGGACTATTTGCGTACTGCTCTTGAATGGGTAAGCAAGGGCAATATTGACGATTATATGAGTAAGCACAGATACGATGATAACATTAACGAGTTGAAAGCATATTTCACTAGCGTTATTGATTGGGTATCAAGTGTCTTTGCCGATGTTGAAAGTGAAATGAGAGGTCTGCCTTGGGGTGAGTTCTACGAGCAGTACCACACAAACGCCTATGCTCCCGATGAAGTGTCGGCTAAACTGAAAGAACTGTATTCTGACTTCTATGTCAAGGATAAAAAGGGTGTATATGAGTATATCCTTGGTGGCTGTACCGACAGCAAACTCCTTAACATTCGAGTATTTGACGAGCCTACTAAAAAGACAGTTTATACACGCCAGACCGAAGAAGCAAAGAGCAGTAATGTTTCAAACTGTCCTCTTTGTGCTATGGGTGCTGACAACAACAAAAACCGTATCTGGAAGATTACAGAAATGGATGCAGACCACGTTACCGCTTGGAGCAAAGGCGGTTCAACCGATATAAATAACTGTCAAATGCTCTGTAAAACCCACAATAGAGCAAAAGGAAATAAGTAAATTCAACACTTGGCAAATCGAGAAATATATAGTAAATACAAAACCTACAGGACAATATCAATTCATCAACTTAATAAATTAAAATCCAACCGAAGCCACTATTTTTTCTCAAATCATTTTGAACTATCCACAATCAAAAGTGAGCTATCCTCCCATCAGTGAAAATGGGAATCAAGGGTGAGCATCAGAACTTAATACAGAGGAAAAAACTCTGTATTGTTTTGGTGCTCATTTTTTATTTTAAAAGATAATATAACAGTTGTCAAAGCATATTAATATGATGCAAAAAATTAGTTATTACTGATAAAAGATATAAAGAGTAATAACTTTTGGTTTAAGAGTAATAACTACGTTTTTTCAAAATTTAGTGGGAGCAAAAAATATAAAAAGTAAATACTGACGATATTGACTTTTTTATTTTTAATTAAGCTATACTTTGTTTTTTATTAATCTACACTTTATCAAAAAACAAGAAGGACTGTTGCTGATTGTTAATCAAATCTGCAACAGTCCTTTTTTAAACCGTTAATTTATTATTGTTCGTTATTTTTTGCGGTGTTTATAATTGTGCTTACATCTTCAGAACCAACGTATGTTTCGGGGAGCTTTCCGTCCCATTGTTGTATGTAGTAATAGTTGAGAATTTGTTCTGTAAGGCTTTCCGCAATAGCTTTATTTGCGGCAGCTTCTTTTTGTCCTGCATATTCAACGCCGTCTGCTTCAATTTTAACAACTGCAAGGTCTGCTTCAGCTTTAATTTTAGCGGTTTCAGCATCAACCTGAGCTTGAATCTTTGCAGTTTCTGCGGCAGCGTTTGCCTGAATAATTGCCATCTGAGCTGCGGCTTCTTGTTCCATAACCTTTTGAGCTTGTTCAATTTCAGCTTGTAATTTATTCTGTGCGGCAACTTGTTTTGCTTCAACGGCGTTTGTGAATGCATCTGTGAAGTCCATATCTTCTATTGCTGCGGAAACAACCTGAATATTGTATTTTTGCAAGCTATCAGTTAAAACCTTTTCAATGGCTTCTGCGAGTTCTGCACGGGAGCTTATAAGCTGTTCAGCAGTATATCTTGCAGTTACAACTTTAACGGCTTCTGCAATATTTGGAACGATAACCGTATCATAATATGCAGTTCCAACGGTTTTGTATATTTCTTGAGCGTTGGATTTATCAATCTGATAGTTAAGGGTATATAAAACGGAAACCTCCTGAATATCAGAAGAAAAACAAGCAAGAGACGTACTTGCTTTCTGAACACGGTTATCCATCATAACAACCTTTTGCCAAGGAGCTTTCATATTAAAACCAGCATCAAAGGTTGTATTTTCAACCTTTCCGAAGGTTGTGAGAACGCCTGTATGTCCTGTTGGAACAGAGGTCATACAGCTAAGCCATCCCAAAAGTCCTGCAAAAATAATGCCTAAAACAACAGAAACAACGGAAAATTTTCTAAGAGGTCTTGAAACGTCAATAATCATATTTCCCGATGCTCCTTTTTTAGGAGCTTTTTTGTATGTGAAGCAAAAAACTCCCAATCCGATTCCCAATAAAAGAATGATAATTCCTAAAATAAAAGGTGCCATTTTTTTCTCCTCGTTAAATTAAATTTATAAAAAACTCAAAAAAAACATACGTATTTGATATAATATTTTTTTGAATTATTATACTATAAACCTTTGTTTACGCCTAATTGAATCGTATATATGCTTATATAATATACATTGTGTATATATTTCATAATATTACCCCATATATACCGCATATATATTATATTCTTTGTTTTTGAATTATACTACTTTTTTCGACAAATTGCAATATGTTTTTATGAAAATATAATTTTTATTGATTTTTTGCTTTTTCTAAAAGAGAACTGAAATATTTTTCGGTGTTCTTTTCGTCTTCTTTTGTTATTTCTATTTTATTCCAAAGCTCTTTAAAGGACAATCCCTCGAATATTTTTAATGACACCATTTCATCAAAAGATAAAAATAAACGAATATTGTTTTCTTCAAGGCTGAGCCAATATAAATAACCATTATTTTTTAATACTTTTTGTGGTCTTTTACCTATTTTGCATTTTGAATAATTATCTTTCCCCGAAACGCAAAAATCAAATTCAAGGCAATACAGATTTCTCAAATCAATATTTGTCATTATGTTTTTTAATTCATCAAAACTTATCATATTTTTTCCCTTTCTGAATTAAAAAAGATTCAAATTCCAAATTGGACAGGACTTTTTATAAGTATATCAAAGTGAAAAATCATTGTCAATATATTTTTAAAAAAACAGCATTAGCGTTTTTTGCTAATGCCGTTCTTTAATTAAAAATACTGATATTTAAAAAAGTCTGTTTAAGGCTTTTTCGCTGAATTTTTAAATTAGAGCCTTTTTAAGATTATTTTTCGTTAAGTCTGTAATTTAAAGCCTTTTTTAGTCTTTTTTTGTTATTATAGTTTGTTTATATCTGCCTCTGTTATAAGGTGGAAACCAGCTTCCTCAAGGGCAGCTTCTGCGAATTTATTGTTTTCAACGCGGAGAACAACATAGGCGTGTTTTTCCGTTCTTGCCATAAAGGCGTAGAGATATTCAAGGTTGATATTATTTTTATCAAGAACTGCCAAAGCAGAAGAAAGTTTTCCAGGTGCATCACCGATTTTAACTCCAACAACTTCCGTTACTTTTATAAGGTATCCTTCTTCTTTGAGCGTTTTTTCAGCTGTTTCTTCATCATTAACAATGAGGCGGAGAATACCGAAAGCCTCTGTTTCGGCAATGGATAACGCTCTTATATTAACGTTATGGTTTGCAAGAGTTTCTGTTATATCAACAATTGCACCCTGTTTATTTTCAACAAAAATTGTTAATTGTTTTATTGACATAATAACTGCTCCTTTCAGAATTTATATATCAAACTAATTTTCTCTTATCAATAACGCGAACTGCTTTTCCTTCGCTTCTCGTTATGCTCTTGGGAGCAACAAGGTGAACCGCGGGGTTGATACCGAGCATAATTTTCATAGCTCCTGCAAGAGCTTTTTCCATAGCAATAATTTCACTGACTTTGTCGGTGAATTTTTCCGGCGTCATTTCAACGTTAACGTCAAATGTATCGTTATTGTTAACTCTATCAACGACTATCTGATAGTTTGGTTCATATCCTTCTTTAAGGAGAACAGTTTCTATCTGACTTGGGAATACGTTAACGCCACGAATAATAAGCATATCGTCTGTTCTTCCCGTTGGTTTTGCCATTTTTATAAGAGTACGACCGCACGAACATTTTTTGCGTGAAAGAACGCAAATATCACGTGTTCTATATCTGAGGAGTGGGAATGCTTCTTTGTCAAGAGAGGTGAAAACAAGCTCACCTTTTGTTCCTTCGGGGAGAACTTCACCTGTGTCGGGATCGATAATTTCTGCGAGGAAGTGGTCTTCGTTAATATGCATACCCGTTTGTTCGCAACATTCAAATGATACACCAGGACCAGAAGTTTCTGTTAATCCGTAAATATCATACGCTTTAATTCCTAAGGTTGCCTCGATATTTTTACGCATTTCCTCCGTCCAAGGTTCAGCTCCGAAAATACCTGCTTTGAGAGGAATATCTTCAGGTTTGTATCCTTGTTCCTTCAAGGTTTCGCCAATATAGGCAGCATATGAAGGAGTGCAACAAAGAATCGTTGCGCTGAGGTCTGTCATAAATTGAATTTGTCTTTCAGTGTTTCCCGAAGACATGGGGAGGGTGAGGCATCCAACCTTATGTGAACCACCGTTAAGCCCTGGACCTCCCGTAAAAAGTCCGTATCCGTATGCAACCTGACAAACGTCTTTATTAGTTCCACCGGCAGCAACTATAGCTCTTGCACAACAGTCTTCCCAAAGCTCAACATCTTTTTGGGTGTAGAATGCAACAACTCGTCTTCCCGTTGTTCCGGATGTGGATTGAATACGAACACATTCTTCAAGAGGTTTTGCCAAAAGTCCGTATGGATATGCGTCTCTTAAATCTGCTTTCGTTAAAAATGGGAGCTTATGAAGGTCTTCAATTCCCTTTATATCCTCAGGTTTAACGCCTTTTTCGTCCATCAGTTTACGATAATATTCAACGTTTTCGTAAACGTGTTTAACTTGTTTAACTAATTTTTCCGATTGGAGCTTCTTAATTTCTTCAACGGGCATAGTTTCGATTTCTTTTTGATAGTACTTGTTTTCCATTTTGCATCGGCCTTTCTGTAAATTTTTTTGTTTTTGCAAGTTTTTTTGTCATCGGAAAACGAAAAAATCCTCCGCATTCCGATCTAGAATACAGAGGACGAGAAAATATCCCGTGGTACCACCTCAGTTTACCGAAGCCTCACGGCAACGGCCTTGCAAAGTGTCAATAAACACTCTTGTTCTATAACGGGAACACCCGTTGACGTCTACTTAAAAACAAACTGAATAGCTGATATATCTTTTTTATAGCTTATGTAGATTCGACTTATAATCAAAAATACCAACCCAAAACGGAGATTGTTTTGTTCAACGCAAAGCTCGCAGGAGGAATTCGCCTCTCATCCGCCATTACCTCACACCAAATGGTAACTCTCTGAACCGAACCCAAAAGGACTTATTTAAAGCTCTTTAAGATTCAACGCATAATTATATACGTTTTACAAGACTTCAAAAGAGATTACTTGTTCCTGCTCAAACGCCTTTACTGATAATATTTTAGCACTTTATTTTTCTAAAGTCAAGAGCTTTGAAAAAAATTTTTTATTTTTTGTGATATTTATATTTTGAAAAAAGTGATGAAAAAATATATTTTAAAAGAAAAAGAATCAGAGTATTAATATGTTATTTTTCCTTGACATAAAAGAGTTTTTGTTGTATTATTATTTTGTAATATTTAATAGAAAAAATTATATAAAATAATCAGGAGATAAAATGAAAAAAATCGATTTACCATTATACAGCTGGTTTTACAGCAATCAGCAAGGAAAATGGGTTATGAACGCATATTCGGGTTCAAGAGGAACTTCAACAACAAACGGATGTCTTTGTAATACAACCTTTAACTATCGTGTTTCCATAAAAACGCCCCCAGACAGAGATTCTTTTATAGAGGCGGAATGTTTTTTTATTCTTCCCATAAAATTGGGTGGAAATAAAACGGAGGTTGTAAGAAAAGAGTTTGAAAACTCAGAAAAAGGGCTTGAAGATGCTTCTGTTTGGCTGTATAATGAAGAACGAAAGGCAGACCAAGGCTTTTTTCAAGCTGATGAATAATTTATAATATAGTTTGAACGGTAAAGAATTATCTCATTAAAAACGAAAAGTCATAGACAGATTTGAAATAACGGCAAGAGGGTATTTCAGATAAATAAAAAGGCTCTTTTGGATTACTAAATTCAACTTTGAATAATCCTTTGAAAGAGCCTTTTATTTATTGTTTGATTTAGGGACAAAGCCTTTTTTATCAAATTATATTTACTGTCTGAATAAAGCAATAAAACCTCTTTTGGAAAATTTTATTTTTTGTCTGAATCGGGAAACAAAGCCTTTTTGCCATAATTGATTATTGTTTTTATAGTTGGAGAAACAACAACATTGAGAATAAATTCAGCAATAAAGTTTATTCCCGCGCAACCGATGACTAAGTAATAAATCAAGGTTGTTCCGTCAACAAAGTTGGCGTTTAACGTTTTTTCCACCATAAAAAGACCGCCTAAGATAAATACACCCGTGTTAACGATAGGTGCAACGGCAGAAGCGGCTATAACTGCGGCAAGGTCTCCAAATTTACTGACCGCTTTGTATACCAAGCCTGAACATAATCCCGCAAGCGCGCCTTTTCCAATACAAAGTATTGCTGTTTCCAACGGTTGATTTTGCCATAAGGTAGCTGTGAAAAGGTCAACTCCGTTTATTCCCGCTAAAAGAACAACAATTCCGAAAATAGCTCCAAGAGCTGTTCCTGCAAGAGGTCCTAAAAGAATAGAACCGATAACTATGGGAATCAATACAAGACTTACGTTTGTTGGACCTATCTTGATGAAAGAACCCATAAGCTGAAAAATAACGACAATGGATACCAAACAAGCCATCAATACCATTTTTAAAATAACGGCTTTATTTCTCTCCCTTTGCGTTTGGTTTCGATTTCTCGAATTTTGCATAAATGCCTCCTTGCTGTCGCCCCTTTGGGTGCAACGCATATTTTTATTTATATTATCTGCTTTTCGCAGTAATACACAAAGGTTTTCTTTATGTTTATATTTTGTTTTTTCGATATAAAATATTCAAACCCTTTAAAAGAAGGTGTTCGTCTGTTTTTATTTCACTTTTGCAATAGGGGAGTATTGACTTTGCAAATCCGCCCGTTGCGTATACGTTTAGCTTTTCGCCAAATTCTTCGTTGATTCTCTCAATCATTCCATCAATCATAGAAGCGTTTCCAAAAATAACTCCTGAACGCATACAATCCACCGTGTTTTTTGCAATAACTGCTTTTGGAGGTTCAAGACTGATTTTAGGAAGCTGAGCTGTTCCTTCAGATAATGCGGAAAGCCCCATAATAACACCAGGAATTATTGAAGTTCCAATAAATGCTCCGTTTTTGTTAATAACGGTCATTTTCGTTGCTGTTCCAATATCGATTATCAAAGCGGGACTTCCGTATATATAATTCACTGCAACGGAGGCGGCTATTATATCAGCTCCAACGGATGAAGGAGCATCGCATTGAATACCTATTCCGCTTTTTATCCCAGGACCAACGAAAATCGGCTCTGAGTTGAATAAAAATATAATTGCTTTTTTAATAACAGAATTAAGAGGAGGAACAACGGATGAAACAATAACTCCGTCTATTTCTTCTTTCAAAACTCCGTGGAGCTTCAAATGGGAAAGAATTGAGATAGAATATTCGTCTTCCGTTTTGTTTACGTTTGTGGATAGCTTTGAGACGAAAATAAGCTCATCACCATCAAAACCACCCATATCTATATTTGTGTTTCCAATATCAAAGGCAAGTATCAAAATCTCAACCCTCCTTTTCCAAATATATTATAGCTTTTAATTGTTAAATTTTCAACGATTATCTTTATTAAAATAGAAAATATTTTTGTATAATTCTAAAAAATGGGATATTGAGTATATCAAGATATGGAGCATATTATATTTTTTAGAATTATACTTACAAGATTCTATTTATTGTAATCACTTGTATTTATTAAAAAACAAAAAATAATCTGAAAAAAAGTAAAAAACCCCTTTACAAATGGAAAAAAGTGTGATACAATACCAAATGGATTCGGGTTGGCTCGGTTTTGGGAGTAACTTTTTTGTTTCACCGCCCCAGAGCTGTGCTTCCGCCGAAAATAATATGGAGGTGAAGCAAAATGATCTCAAAAGAACAAAAACAGGCTATTATCAATGAGTATGCTATCTGCGAAGGCGATACAGGTTCTCCTGAAGTTCAAATCGCAATTCTTACTTTCAGAATCAACAGCCTTAACGAGCATCTTAAGGTTAACCCTAAGGATAACCATTCTCGTCGCGGTCTTCTTCAGATGGTAGGTAAGAGAAAGAAATTCCTCAACTATCTCGTAACTAAAGATATCAACCGTTATCGTTCTATCATTGCTCGTTTAGGTATCAGAAAATAATTCAGAAAATAAATCTGAAAAAATTCTGAGAGCAACAAAAAGAGTATGTATGCTTTGCGTGGGCGGCATACGGCAAATTTTTCTTTTTGCCGAGCCGCCCTCGTTTCTTAGAATTAAAGGCTTGTTGGTATTTCGAAATTTCGAAATTTGCTTTTAAAACTTCGAAATTTGGGAATATCAATATAAAAAGCCTTTGTTATCAGTTTTTGTAGGAAAAACTTTTATAAAATTCCTATTTTAAATCTTAAAATTTCTGTTTTCTTTAGATGGAAACAGAAAAAAGTTTTTGAAATTCGTACCCAAAATATCTATAAATAAAAAAATACCATTCGCCGTTGGAGTGAATGGAGAAAAGGAAAAATTAAAATGTTTGAAAATTTCAGAGTGTTTAAAACAACTTATGCAGGTAGACCTTTAGTTGTTGAAACGGGCAAAATTGCTCAACTTGCAAATGGCTCTTGTCTTGTCAGATACGGCGACACAGCAGTTCTTGCAACAGCAACGGCATCTGCCGCTCCAAGAGACGGAATTGACTTTTTACCTCTTTCCGTTGATTATGAAGAAAAGCTCTATTCTGTTGGTAGAATCCCAGGAAGCTGGAACAGACGCGAAGGAAGACCTCCAGAGAGTGCAATTCTTACTTCCCGTGTAATTGACCGTCCTATCAGACCTTTGTTTCCAAAGGATTTGAGAAATGACGTTGTTATCAGCCTTACAGTTATGTCTGTTGATCCCGATTGTTCTCCCGAAATAACGGGTATGATTGGTGCATCCATTGCTCTTTCCATTTCCGATATTCCTTGGAATGGACCTATTGGCGGTGCATTTATGGGACTTGTTGACGGTGAAATCGTTGTGAACCCAACAGCTGAACAGAGAGCTAAGAGCGATCTCCAGCTCACAGTTGCCGCAAGTGAAAAGAAAGTCGTTATGATTGAAGCGGGTGCAAACGAAGTTCCGGATGACCTTATGTTTGAAGCAATTATGAAGGCTCACGAGGAAATTAAGCCCGTTATTGCTTTCATCAATGAAATGGTTGCTGAAATCGGAAAAACAAAATTTGAATATCCTTCTTGCGAAGTTGACGCGGATATGTTCAATAAAATTGCTGAAATGGCAGAAGCAGACGTTATGGAAGCTCTCTATACAGATGATAAAACAATCCGTGATGCTAAGCTCCAGCCTATCTATGAAAGAGTAAATGAAGCGTTGGCAGAAGAATATCCCGATTCTCAGGTTATGATCAACGAATGTATGTATAAATTGCAGAAGAAGATAGTTCGCCGTTGGCTTCTCACTGAAAAGAAGAGAGTTGACGGAAGATCAATGGATCAGATTCGTGCTCTTGCTTCTGAGGTTTCAATTCTTCCAAGAACTCACGGTTCAGGTCTTTTCACAAGAGGTCAGACTCAGGTTCTCTCCATCGCAACTCTTGCTCCAATGAGCGAAGTTCAGATTCTTGATGGAATTGGAGATGAAACAGAAAAGAGATATATGCATCATTATAATATGCCTGGTTATTCTGTTGGTGAAGCAAAAGCAGCAAGAACTCCAGGAAGACGTGAAATTGGACACGGTGCATTGGCAGAACGTTCTCTCGTTCCCGTTCTTCCTTCTGTTGAAGAATTCCCATATGCAATTCGTGTTGTTTCAGAAATTGTTTCTTCAAACGGTTCAACGTCTCAAGGCTCTGTTTGTGCTTCAACCTTAGCTCTTATGGATGCGGGTGTACCAATTAAAGCTCCTGTTGCGGGTATTTCCTGCGGTCTTATAACAGAAGGCGAAAACTGGATGACGATGATTGATATTCAAGGTCTTGAAGATTTCTTCGGTGATATGGACTTTAAGGTTGCCGGAACAAAGAAGGGTATAACATCTATTCAGATGGATCTTAAAATTGACGGTCTCACACCTGAAATTATTAAGAGTGCTTTCGAAACCACGAAAAAAGGTAGATTCCACATTATCGACAACGTTATTCTTCCTTGCATCAGCGAACCACGTGCAGATGTTTCAAAATATGCTCCAAAGATGATATCAACAAAAATTGACGTTGATAAGATAAGCGAAGTTATCGGCAAGGGCGGAAAAGTTATTCAGAAGATTTGTGCAGACACAGGTGCAAAAATCGATATTGAAGACGATGGTTCAATTTTCATCTCTGCAATTGACAAAGACGCTGCATATAAGGCTCTCAATATTATTAATGCGATTGTTCTCGTTCCTGAACCAGGTCAGATTTTTGAAGGTGTTGTTACAAAAATAATGAGCTTTGGCGCATTTGTTGAGTTTGCACCTGGCAAAGAAGGTCTTGTTCACATTTCTAAGCTCGATAGAAAACGCATTGAAAAAGTTGAAGATGTTGTTAATATTGGCGATACAATCAAGGTAATGTTCCTTGAAATCGATGATAAGGGCAGATATAATCTTTCTCGTAAAGATGCACTTACCAAAAACGACCTTTAATTAAATAATTGTTTTAGGCTGTGAGAGCAATTTGTTTTTCACAGCCTAAATACATTTAAAAACAAAAGGAGATATGTTGTGGAAAGAAAAAGAATAGCGGTAATGGGATTTGGTGCAAGAGGGCAATTTTATTCCGCTTTTGCAGAAAACCATCC
>JAZNJM010000077.1:0-14731 GCA_045578045.1 Eubacteriales bacterium
TAATGTTTCACGTGAAACATTATAGATTTCTTTAATAAAAATGATTAAAATATATATAATATAACACTCATTATAATACTCAAAATTATGTTCAATTTATGGACTTTAATTCATTGCAAAACTATTTGTTGATATGAATAATTTTCTTAGATTTCATATGTGAATTGTGTTACAGAATATTTTTATATACAATAGTATTTTGGGCAATAATAAAGAACATTAATTCAATGATACTGTTTCACGTAAAACAGTATTAGTGTGAAAAACTATGTTAAAAAGTGTTAAAAACAACTTATGACATTATCTATTTTAAATAAATAAAAAATATACCTCAAAATTTAGGTGAAAACACATCAAGATTAAGTTTAAAAAATATTAATAAAAGAAAAAATGCTGATAGTTGTTAGAAAATACAGAACAACATTATATAGAATTAAAAACCGTATAATAGTATAAGATGGTATAATTGAAATATTGAATAAATGTGTATGCGAATTATAATGAATTTACAGTATGAATTTACAGTATAATAATTTATAAAAAAACCTCCTGCGATAATGCAGGAGGAAAAATTCTTGAATATTACTGATGTGATGATAAAATATAAGATAAAATTGAGACTAAAAAAACAAAAGAAGAAATAAGCATAAACAATGCGGGAAGAGAATAGAGGTAACCAGAAGCGAGGAACATACCTGTAAAAAACGCACAGAATAATCCTGAAACGCAACATATTACAGAAACAATTTTAGAAAAATACTTTTTTTTCATTAGTGCCACCTTGTGTTAGATTGTATATATATTTTAAATCATATGATGAATAATTTCAACATATAAAATGAAAACAAAATAATACTTTTTAACATAGTAAACACTAATATGTAAATAAAATTTTGTTGAATGATTAAAAAAAGAAATTTGTGATATTAAGGAATAAAGACGTTCTTAGATTTACCTATAAAAAGACCTTCTCCAGAAAAAGAATGTGGGTTCTCTTTAGCTATAACGTTTGGTGAGATTCCGTATTCTTTAGAAATATCCCAGAGGGATTGATTAGCAGATGGATAATAAAGAGTTATACAGCTTTTATCTTTTTCATCACGTTTTCCCGAAGATGAAAAACTCGATAAAATATTGTATTGATTCTTTTTATATTGACGAATAGTAGCATTTGCAGATACTCTAAAAGAAATCATATTTCTTCCTGAAACACTTGCACTTGTTTGAATTGGATATACAAAACATTCTGATATATAGTCATCTTTAATTTCGGGAAAGAATTGATTGAAATTAACGTTAAAATTAGCACTTTCTATTCCTTTTTCTGTTAAACCTAAAACAGAAATTCCACATATTCCCGATAGATTTTTACCTTCGGCTGTAGCTTCAAATTTTTCAACGTCAATAACAGCGGAAGAATCATAAATTTCATTAAATTCCACATCAGGTATTTCAAAGATTTTTTCAACAGTAAAGGGGCGTTGAATAACCCCAATAAGTTCTTCAAAAGAAGCGATAGAGTTTTCTGTTTCAAGATATTCTGTTTCTGAAAAAACGTCAGTTGGTAGTTCTTCTGATGTTTCTTTTATTTTAAACAGATTTATCTTTGGAGAATATGAAAATTTAATAATTCTTTCTTCTCCATAGTTATCCATTTCAACTGTAGCAGATTGGTCAGTTATTGAAAGAAAATAATATAATAAAGTATTTTCATCAATATCAGAGTCTTCTAAAGTTAAAGAAACGGGTATAGAACGGGAAAATAAATAATATCTGTTTTGACTTTCATAAAATACTTTAAAAATAACAGTTGTATTAAGCGTAGCAGAGCCTGAGCTTTTAACAAGGTCAAGAGGAATTATTCTAACTGTTGTAAAAACAATTCTTTCTATGGGGGGATACGTCCCGTCTACTGTTAATGTTTCTTCTAAATGGTAATTTATTGTCGAGGGCTGTAAAAATGTTTGTGTGTTATAGGAGTTAACGTTAAAATGTAAAACATTGTTTTGAGAATCAACGCTTGGAACGTTTAAGGGTTTATTGTTAATAATACCAAGCGTTATTTTATTTTTAGCTTTAACATATACTTTTCTTTTTGATATTACCTTACAGCTCATAAAAACACAAAAAATTTTTGCTGATGGAATCAAATTATCTGAATTTTGTTTTATATCTTCGTTTATATTAAAGAAATCGTTGAAAACAACGTTATGAATTTTTTCATCTTCTGTTGAATGATATAAAATATTAAAAGTATTATCTCCCTCAATTTCAACTATTTTGGGACTATCAGAAACAGCAGAAGAATTTGCAGAATTAATAGCAACAGAATTGATTTTAGGATTAGAATCTGCTCGAATCAATCTTGAAATATCGGGATAATTCTCTGGAAGCTCATATTCTTTTTCCCATTCTGAAAAAAACGTTTCATTGAATACGTTTTCGGGAAAATGGTATTTTTTTTCTGACATAATAAAAAAGACCGCCTTTCTATTTATCGTTAAATCGTTTATTTAACGTATATGAAAAAGCGAATCTTTTTATTACTTATTTTTTGTTTTGAAACGAAAATTCAATATAAAAAAATGTAAAATCCTAAAATTTAATTAATTTGAATTTGATTAATCAATAAACTTCGGCGATGGAAAGGAACAAATGAACAAAAATTTTTATACAGTCTTCAAACTCTTTAACAGAAATGTATTCATCATTTTCGTGAGCACCGCCTTTTCCCGAACCTAAAAGAGAAGAATATGCAGATTGTGTCGCACCAAAAACATAGGTATTTGGGAAAATTTTTGCATAAGTTCCGCCCCCGATTGTATATGGAGGACTATTATCATTTGTAATAGCTCTATAGCTTTTTAAAAGCGTTTGAATTTCTTTGCTGTCTGCGGGAATATAATATGGTTTTGATGCTCCCGCTGTTTTGAGAATATATCCGTTTTTTTGACAAAACTCTTCAAATTTATCAAAAATAGTTTTCCAATCTTTTGTAACGGGAAGTCTTATGTTGTATGATTGAGTTATTGAATTTCCTTCCGTTTTTGCAACACCCGCAACGCAAGTTAGATACCCTGAAAATTCATCTTCCGTATCTATTCCAAAAGCCTTGCCCTTATAATCTGATGCAGATTCTTTTATAAATTCGAAAGCATTTTTTTCTTTTTCTGTTAAAGATACGTTTTTAAGAAGATAATCGGCTAAAATTCCTATTGCATTAACTCCAGATTCTGGAATTGCGGCGTGAGCTGTTATTCCTTCTGCCTTAATAACGTTTCCCGCAACGGATATTCTTTCTGTTGGTTTTAAATCGGCTTGTTCAGATAAAACTGCAATAGCGTTACCCGCAACAGCGTTTTTAACTGTTCCGCCCGAAAAGCTCTTAACGTTATTCAAGCAATTCGGAATGGTTATATAAACGGTTGTAATTCCTTTTTCTCCAATACATACGGGGAAGTTTGCATCCGGAGTTATGGAAAAGAAAGGTGCTTTATACTTTTTTAAATAGTAAGGTAGGTCATTCATTCCCGTTTCTTCGTTGCAACCTGCAATTATGGAAATATCAAACGGAAGAGAGAGTTTTAATTCTTCTTTTATATATCTCATTGCATAAATTGCGGCAATAAGGGGACCTTTATCGTCTTCTGTTCCTCTTCCAATCAATAGGTTGTCTCTAAGGGTTAAAGCGAAAGGCTCACAGCTCCACGTTGAAGCCTCAGCGGGAACAACATCAATATGTCCTACAATTCCTATTTCGTTTTCAAATCCTTCTTTATATGGTTCTTTTCTTTTATTATGGGTTTTCAACGTAATTTTACCGCATCGATAATCTATATTTTCGCTAATAAAACCGTATTTTTTTCCCATATCAAGAATTGTTTCAAGAGCTTTTGCAACGTTTTCTCCAAAAACCTTTTCTCCAACCTGCAAACTTTCAACGCTTGGAATTAAAATTATATCTGAAAGGTCTTTAATATATTCATCTTTAACTCTGTTTATAAATTCTTGAATTTTATTTAAGTCTGTCATAAACGCTATTTCCTTTACTGTCTATTGCTACGATAAGGGGAAAATCCTTAAAAACAATCTTTTTAACAGATTCGCATCCTAAATCAAAATATGCTATTTCTTCAAGCTCACAAATTCTTTCAGCACATAAAGCTCCCGCACCGCCAATGGCAACGAGATAGACTCCGCCATATTTTTTTATTGCTTCAGTTACAGAAGAAGCTCTATCGCCTTTACCTATTGTTGCAACAACTCCAAGGCTATGAAGAAACGGGGTAAATGAATCCATTCTTGCAGACGTTGTTGGTCCAAAAGAGCCGCAAATTTCGCCAGGAGGGGTTGGAGTTGGACCAGCATAGTAAATAACCGCATCTTCAAGGGGGAACGGAGGAGTAATACCGTTTTTAATATCTTCAAGGATTCTTTTGTGTGCCGCATCTCTTGAAGTATACGCAACTCCAGAAAGCAAAATTTCATCTCCTGCGGAAAGATTATTTAAAGATTCTCTTATTTCATTAGTGTTTATTTTTTTCATAGGAGCTTATCCCTTATAAATATGAGATGATATTCTTTCTAAAGCCTTTGTGAAGGTTTCTTCGGTTGTGTTGAGCAACGCCATAATTTCTCTTTCTTTTGCCATATAATCTGCTGCTGCTTTTTTTATTCCTTCGGCTGAGAGAGAAGCATCTGCTAAAATATGTTCAACCTGTTTGTTTGCTTCGATTCTTGCATCAGCGATTATTTTTTCGCCTTTTTCCTTTGCATCGTCAACAATTTCAGAAGCCTTTACTTCTGCAAGAAGGAGCTTTTCTCCCATATCTGCACAAAGACGCTCATACTTTTTCTTTGAAGCCTCAAGGTCGGTATCCATTACGACAACGGGCTCTTTTTCTACTTTTTGAGTTGTTTCAGTTCTTTTTGAAAGACGTTTGATTTCATCTTCAAGCTCTTTGATTCTTTCGTCTTTTTCAGCAAGTTTTGCTTCATTCGCTTCGTTTAGCTGTTTTATAAAGCTATTAACCTCTTCTTTGTCGTAGCCTTTTTTTGATTCTGTAAAAACGGGCATAATTTTCCCCTTTCAAACTTTGATTTTTTTACATAATAACACATTTTTCTCCAATTGAAAAGGGCTTTTTGAAAAAATCTATATGTTTTTCTCAATATTTTATATAAAAGTCAATATATTTAATTCCGAAAGGAGAGAAAATGTGAAAATATTGGAATCTATATGCACGTATCCTTGTGTTATACTTTTAACTATTTTTGGAATATACTTCACAATAAAATTAGGATTTATTCAGATTCGAGGAATGAAAAAACTCTTTTCCGAAGAAAAAAGCAAAGAGTCTATTTCTGCTTTTGCAACTGCTTTAGGAGGAACGGTTGGCGTTGGAAGCATAACGGGAATTGGTATTGCAATTTCAGAGGGAGGAGTAGGTAGTATTTTCTGGATGTGGGTTTCTTCATTTTTTGGAATGGGAATAAAATATGCAGAAACGTACGTTGCGGTTAAATATAAAAATAAGTCTTGTGGCGGAGCAATGATTGCACTGCAAAAAAGCGGATATAAAAAAGTGGGTTTGGTTTTTTGTATTATTGCCCTTATAGCTTCATTAGGGGGCGGAAATTCTGCTCAAAGCGGAGCAATGTCAGAAGCGTTTTCCACCTTAGGAGTTAATCCTTTTATTGTTGCATTTATCTCTTCCCTTTTGTTATATTTCGTTTTGTTTGGAGGAAAAAAGAGAATTGAAAAGGTTAACTCTATTTTAGTTCCCCTATCAACGATTTTATACGTTTTAGGAGCTTTATTTATACTTTTTAAATGTGGAAATAAACTTCCTTATGTGTTTTTGGATATTTTTAAGGATGCTTTTGGCGTAAAACAGATTGGCGGTGGTATCTCAGCGTATTTATTCTCAAGAGCAATGAGAACGGGAACTGTAAGAGGTGTTTTCTCTCACGAGGCGGGAATGGGTTCATCACCTATTGCACATTCGGGAACAGAAAAGGCAAATCCTCAAAATAGCGGTCTGCTTGGAATTGCAGAAATATACGTTGATACTTTTATTGTTGGAACATTAACTGCCCTTTGTCTTTGCTGCAATGAAACGTATTCTGTCTCAACACTTTTTCAAAAATTCTTTGGAAATATAGGCGGAATTATTTTTGCATGTTTTATGGCTGTTTTTGCTTTTGCGGCTGTATTGAGCTGGTGTTATTATAGTGAAACGTGTATATCGTTTTTATTCAATAAAAAAGAACGTATGTTCGAAATTTATAAAATTCTTGCGGTTTCCGCTTTTGCTTTTGGATGCGTTGCTCCAATAGGTCTATCTTGGGGAACTTCCGATATACTTAATTGTCTTATGGTATATCCAAATTTATTTTTGTTATTTATCAAAAGAAGGGAGATTTTATATGACGAAGGAAAGGGAAAAAGAGTCGGAAAAGTTTTGGGCGATTAAAACGGATTCCGTTTTGGAAAAAGTTGAAAGCAACGTTTATGGATTAACAAGTGAAGAAGCTGAAAAAAGAATTGAAAAATTTGGAAAAAACACTTTTGAAGTTTCAAGGAAAAATAGCTTTATAAAAAAGATATTATCTCAGCTTTCTGATAAAATGATAATCATTCTTATGATTTCAGCGTTCATATCCTTTGCGGCTTCACGTTTTAGCGGAGAAAAGGATTACGATTGGGTTACTATTCTTGCAATAGTTGCTGTTAATTCAATAATAGGGGCTGTTCAGGAGAATAAAGCAGAAAACGCTATGGAAGCGTTGAAAAAGCTGACAGCTCCCGAAGCAACAGTTTTGAGAGATGGACAAAGAGTTAAAATTAAAGCAGAAGAAATTGTTGTTGGAGATATAGTTATTGTTGAAAAAGGAGACGTTGCTCCCGCTGATATACGACTTATAAAAGGGGAATTTATAACCTCAGATGAATCTTCTTTAACTGGTGAATCTATAGAAGCACATAAAGACGCTTATTGTATCTGCAATTTTGAAACTCATATTTCAGATATGGAAAATATGCTTTGGGCTGGTTGTCCCATTGTTTCGGGAAAAGGTGAAGGCGTTGTTGTTGCAACGGGTATAAATAGCAGAGTTGGGGCTATTGCACATTCTCTTTCAAAATCTGAAAAGGAAAAAACGCCTTTGCAAAAGAAATTAGCTTCTGTTTCAACTGTTTTAGGAAATAGTGCATTGATAATCTGCGTTATAATATTTATTTTTTCTCTTATCAAGAAAATGCCCGCCGCAGAAATGTTTTTGACTTCCGTAAGCCTTGCTGTTGCCGCAATTCCCGAAGGACTTCCTGCTATTGTTACCGTTGTTCTCAGCTTAGGAATGCAGAAAATGGCAAAAAGAAAGGCGGTTGTTAAATCCTTACCCGCTGTTGAAACTTTAGGTTGTGCTGAGGTTATATGCACAGATAAAACGGGAACTTTAACTAAAAATAAAATGACTGTTACGGAAGAATGGGGAGAAATTGAAAAAATAAGAAAAATATCAATCTTGTGTAACGATTTTAATTCTCCAACGGAAAACGCATTAAAGGAATATGCAGAGAAAAACGGATATGATTCAGAAAAGTTTTCTGAATACAAAAGAATAAATGAAATTCCCTTTGATTCCTCAAAAAAGTATATGATAACTGTTCATAAAGGAAAAAACGGTTGTTTTATATCTCTAAAAGGTGCTCCCGAAGCAGTTTTTACCTTTTGCAAAGGAGATAAGAATATATACGTTGAAAAAAGCAGAGATATGGCGAAAAAAGCCTTGCGAGTTATGGCATTTGCGTTTGCTGAAACAAAAAACGTTCCCGATATAAAAAATATTTCAAATATAGAGTTTGCTTTTTCGGGACTTGTTGGAATTAAAGATCCAATTAAAGATGGAGTAAGAGAAGCTGTTAAAAAATGTAAAACAGCGGGAATAAAAATCGTTATGATAACGGGTGATCACCCCGAAACCGCAAAGGCAATTGCAGAAGAAGCGGGATTTTCAAGCCCTTCGGTTTTAACAGAAAAAGAGCTTAAAGGTCAAAGCTCAGAAGATAGAAGAAAAAATATATTGAAAAATAACGTTTTCGCAAGAGTAACGCCCGAATTTAAGGTTGAAGTTGTTGAAACGTATAAAAAAGCGGGTTTTACCGTTGCTATGACAGGCGATGGAGTGAACGATGCCCCAGCGTTGAAAAACAGTGATATAGGATGTGCAATGGGAATAAGCGGAACAGAGGTTGCAAAAGAAGCGGCTGATATCGTTTTAACAGACGATAATTTCTCAACAATCGTTGAAGCTGTTGAACAAGGAAGGGGAATATACGCCAACATAAGAAGAAGCGTTCATTTTCTTTTATCTTGCAATATAGGAGAAATTCTCGTTGTACTTTGTGCAATTCTTGCTTCTTTTCCATCGCCTTTGGCTGCAATTCAGCTTTTATGGGTTAATCTTGTTACAGATTCACTTCCCGCTATTGCTTTAGGGATGGAAAAAACTTCGTCAGACGTTATGAAAAACAAACCAATAAGAAAAAAAGAAGGTATTTTTTCAGACGGAATGGGGCTTGAAATTCTTTTTGGAGGAGTTGTTATTGGTATACTTTCTCTTTCTGCATATATTTTAGGCTTAAAAAACGGCGGTCAGAGCGTTGGAAGAACGATGGCTTTTGCAGTTTTATCATTATCACAGCTTTTCCATTCCTTCAATATGCGTAAAGGTTCGATTTTTTCAAATTTATATCTATTGGGTTCGTTTGTAATTTGTACTGCACTACAGCTTTCGGTTATGATTGTTCCCAAAATGATGGAAATATTCAAAACGGTTGCTCTAAGCCCTTCTTGTTGGCGTATGGTTATACTTCTTTCGGCGGCTTCTCTTGTTATTGGAAAAATAAGCAGTATTTTTAAAAAGTAAACTTGATAAAACAGAAAACGGAGACAACTCCAAAAAGGAGATGTCTCCGCTATCGTTGCGTTAAACTAAGCAAAAATTGAACGTTTCAGTATTTTCGGGATTTTATAATCTTTTGAATTAAGAAACGTTCCAAACGCTAATGGCTTTGATTTTTGAAAAATTACTGAAGATTGTATTTCTTCTTGAATTTATCAACTCTACCGCCGGCATCTACGAATTTCTGTTTGCCTGTATAGAAAGGATGACATTTTGAGCAAATATCTACTTTAAGGCTATCTTTTGTTGAAAGAGTCTTAAATTCTTCGCCGCAAGCACAACGAACCGTAACTTCTTTAAGTACGGGATGGATTCCTTCTTTCATAAGTTTTCCCTCGCTTTCAATAACTTTTATATTTTAATTATTTTATTTCGGTTTTGTTTTTTGCAATTGACGTTTAAGAACTTGATTACATAAAATATAAACACGCCTAATCTCTATTTTTTGAAAAAACAATAAAAATAAGCACATTCTAAGCCAAATGCTTTTTTCACGCTTTGATAGTATAACACTAATTTTCAAAAAAATCAATAGCTTTCTAAAAAAAATATTGAAAATATAGAAAAAATATCGTTAAAAAACCGTGAAAACTCAGGAAAAGTCAGAAAAACAAAGAAAAACTAAAAAAATACAAAAATAAAAGTGTTAATTTTTTACCTTTTTTCCGTAAAGTATTGATTTTTTTTATAATATGTGGTATTATCTGTATTTAGTGGTGGTATTATGCCCTCACGGGATAGTTTTTTCATAGTGATAAAAACATGGAGGATATTAAAAAATGGCGAACTATTCAAAAAGCAGCTTAAAAAAGAAATTTGTTTTCTTGATGATTATCACGTTGGCGGTTGTTTCTTTTACCGCTTTACTCGTGTTGAGAACAATTTTTATGTCATCAAGTCTCATTCCCGACAAACAGTTTGCTAAGGGCTTTGCGGAAGCTCACGGTGAATTTGTTGGCGAAAAGTATTATCCAAAGGATATTGATCAGGCAATGCTCGATAAATATGAGTATTTTGCTTATTCCGTTGAGTATACTTCTCAGGACGGATTTAAAAACGTTGTTTATTTAGGCGACAGTGTATACGCTTCTGAACAGCTTGTTAAAGCAGAATCTGACGTTTCTGACCTTCTTGCCGATCCTTCTTCTAAAGAATCTGAGGAAGAATCAGAAGAAGCCTCTGGCTCAAAAGAATCCACAGAATCCGCAGAATCTGAATCTGCATCAAAAGAAGAATCTTCCGAAGCAGCTTCCTCTGAGGCTACTTCATCTGAATCATCTTCTTCCGAAGAGGAAATTCATTACATCAAGTTTGAATGTGATGAGCTTAAACCTGAAATTTTTGAAAACTTTAAAAATCTCAAATATATTTCCGCATCAGGCGCATCTATTAGACAAAATTACTACACATACTATATGTATTATCAGTATGGATATTATAAGTCTCTTCCCGAAATGGATCAGCTTGACTTTGTTAAGCTCGAAAATCTTGATTGCTTCAAGAATATGAAAGACCTCGTTTATCTTGCTGTTGGATATTCAAATCTTAACACTCTCGAAGGACTTTCAGCTCTTAAAGGAATTAAATATTTTGAAATTTCCGGAACAAGTCTTTCTTCCTTTGAAGGAATTAACAACGAAACACTTCCTAACCTTTTCAGCCTTTCTGCCGCAGGAATGGGCATTGAAGACGTTTCTTCTTTGAAGGATGCTCCAAAATCTCTTGTAACTCTTGATATAAGCCAGAACAAGATTAAAGATATTTCTTCTGTTTCTGCTCTTACTAACCTCAAGAGCCTTATGGTTTACTATAACGAAATCGAAGATATAAGTGCAGTTGAAGCTCTCAAAGAGCTTAGAATTCTCTACGCTTCTAATAATAAAATCAAAGATATGTCTCCTGTTGGCAAACTTGTAAACGCTAATAAGATTGACTTGGGAACAAACAATATAACAAAAGTTGACGGAATTGGCGAACAGAACACCAAACTCCAGACACTCACACTTTCAGGAAACTCTATTTCCGATCTCGGAACAATAGGAAAAGTAACTTCTCTCGTTACTCTTGACCTTTCTTCTAATGCTGAAAAAGAAGAAGAAACAGATGAATCTGCTGTTTCAGAAGAAACTTCCGAAGAAAAAACAGAAGAAAAAGAACCTGTTAAAACACTTAAAGATATCTCTGCTCTTGCAGGACTTAAAGACCTTGAAACTCTCACAATATCAGGAAACGCAATCAAAGATATTTCTGTTCTCACAGGATTGAAGAGCCTTAAAACTCTCAACGGTGATCAGAACGAAATTGAAAAACTCGGAAACCTTGCAGAAAATATGCCTAAGCTCGAAACTCTCAATCTTTCTGATAACAAACTTGCTGATATCAGCGGTATTAAAGGACTTGAAAAACTTTCAAGCGTTAATTTCTCTGAAAATGAAACAATTTCAGATGTTAGCGTATTTGCTGAATTTGATCCTACAGTTCTCAAAACCGTTGACATTTCCATTACTGTTGATGATAAAGCAGAACAGGTTAACACAAATATCAAAGATTTCTCAGCATTCAAGAAATATACTAAAGCAACTGTAACAGGTCTTCCTGAGGATTTTGAATTTGATAAGGAAGAATCTAAAGACACATCCGGGGATTCTTCTAAAGACGATTCCAAAGCTGAATCTGAAGCAGCATCTAAAGCTGAATCTGAAGCAGCTTCCGAAGTAGCTTCTGAAGAAGCATCCGAAGAAGTATCCGAAGAAAAGTCCGAAGAAGCATCTGAAGAAAAGTCTGAAGAAGCATCTGAAACAGCATCAAAAGCTGAATAAGCGGGAAAATTTTATAATAAAAATCTTGTTCGAGGCTTAAAGACCTCGAACAAGATAAATTTTAAGAGCATATATTTACTTAAAAAAACCTTTATTTATTGAAAAATTTCAGATTCTTTTAATATAAGTATGAGATTATAAACGTAGTCTTTTTGAGATATATAGAAGAATCAAAAGAAAGGGAGCCGTTTTTACGGCGTGGATTATATTATGAAAAAATTAAAATGCGGAATTATTGGCGCAACAGGTATGGTTGGTCAAAGATTTATAACTTTACTTGCTAATCATCCTTATTTTGATATAGCTTGTCTTGCAGCAAGTTCAAGAAGTGCAGGAAAAACATATGAAGAAGCAGTTGGTTCAAGATGGCGTATGAAGGTTGATATGCCCGAATGTGTAAAAAACGTTGTTATAGACGATGCTGCTGATATCCAAAACGTTGCTGAGAAGGTTGATTTTGTTTTTTGTGCAGTTGATATGCCAAAAGATGAAATTAAACTTCTTGAAGAAGCATACGCAAAGGCAGAAGTTCCCGTTATTTCTAACAACTCTGCAAACAGAATGACGCTTGACGTTCCTATGGTTATTCCCGAATTGAACCCAAAGCATCTTGATATAATTGAATATCAGAAAAAACGTTTAGGAACAACAAAAGGCTTTATTGCTGTTAAACCAAACTGCTCTATTCAGAGCTACGTTCCTGCTCTTACTCCTCTTATGAAATATGAAATTTCAAAAATTAACGTTGTAACGTTTCAGGCAATTTCAGGTGCTGGAAAAACCTTTGAAAGTTTTCCCGAAATCGTTGATAACGTAATTCCATATATTGGCGGAGAAGAAGAAAAGAGTGAAAAAGAACCTTTGAAAATCTGGGGTACTATTGAAAACGGTCTTATTATCCCTGCTTCTAATCCAACCATTTCTGCACAATGTATTCGTGTTCCCGCTTCTGATGGACATCTTGCTGCTATTTCTGTTAGCTTCTCAAGAATTAAACCAAGTGCAGACGAAATTATAGATATTTGGAAAAACTTCTCAGGAAGACCTCAGGAGCTTCAACTTCCAAGCGCACCAAAGCAGTTCTTGACATATTTTGAAGAGTTTAACCGTCCTCAAACCGGTCTTGATAGAAATATCGAAAACGGAATGGGAATTTCTCTCGGAAGACTTAGATCTGATACAGTTTTCGACTATAAATTTATCGGTCTTTCTCACAACACGTTAAGAGGTGCAGCGGGCGGTGCTGTTCTTATTGCAGAGCTTCTTTACAGAGAAGGATATTTGTATTAATTTTTCTTCTATTGTAAAGCCTTTGATTTTGAAAAGAAAGGATATTTTATGAATCGCCGAATTCTATCTGTATTAATAGCTATTTTAATATTAGGATCCGTTTGTTCAATTTGTTTTGCTGATAGTTTTGCTTTTGTGCTGTCTGCAACAAGTGATGCATCCAGCGTTTCAAAAAACGACACCTTTTCTGTTTCATTCTATGCAAACAGCATTGCAGATTCTAAGGGGATTCTCTCAATAACAGCAACTGCAAAATACGATCCATCTCAACTCAGATATAAGGGACTTAGAGGTTTAGTTCCTGAAGATTGGGGAGATGAGTTTTTCGCAGAAGCCTTTGAGGTTGTTGAAGGAAACGAAAAGGTTATAACTATCAATATGGCATATGACGGAAATAAAGATTTAGGCGAAGCCGCAGTTTCTGAAGATAACCAATTAGGCTTTGAATTAGCTTTTGACGTTATTACCGCCGCAACGGGCACAGCTACCGTTTCTGTTTTAACAGAAGGACTTGATGCAACCTCAGCTTCAGATTTAAGCGTTCTTAAAGGGTTGGGAAAATCTTATTCTGTTTCTCTCAACGAAGTTCAAACCGTTGTTTCGGAAGTATCAAAAGAAGAACAGTCTTCTTTAGATATTACAGAAGAACCCACAAGCGAAGAAGAGATTGTAAGCGGTGTAGCTTCTGATGATAATTCTGAAAACGAAAGTGAAGATTTTTCAGACGAATCCGTTGAAGAAAGTGTTGAGTCCGCAGAAGAAAGTAAAGCAGAAAGCGTTGAGTCAACAGAGGAAAGTAAAGCGGAAAACGTTGAGTCAACAGAAGAAAGTAAAGCGGAAAGCATTGAGTCAACAGAAGAAAGTAAAGAACAGAGCGTTTTAGCTTCTGAAATATCCGAAGAAAGCAAAGACTTAAATAATAATGAAGGCGGTTTAGGCGTTGTTTTTTGGATTGTTATATCTTGCGTTGCAGTTACAATAATTGCAGTTGTTGTATATGTGCTTAGATTCAGAAAAAACGATATGAACCCCGTTAATCCAAGCTAAGAAAATTCATCAGATGAATACGAGTATAATTTGATGTATTAAATAAATCTATAAGATAAAAGCCGAGGCAATTTGCCTCGGCTTTGCTGTTAGAAAACTATATAAAAAGTTGTTTTATATCAACAGTTTTATGCTTTCAATATAGCTTTACAAAAGGAAAATTTAGTTTTTGGGGAGCTTTTCAACAACGAAAACCATTTCTGTTGTTTTATCGTTTTCGGAAATGGAGAATGTTTCTATATTATAGTTTTCTTTATCATACGCAGATTCATCAAACGCGTCTTTTTTTATAATATAAATAAAACGTTCTTTTCCTTCTGTTTTGACTGATTGAGTATCTCTTTCTTTTTCAGTATCTATATTTATAGTATTCCCCATATAATAATATTTTTTATTATTGGTTTTCATAAGTAAACCATCGGGATATTTATAAACTATTTTTCCGTCTTTTTCTTGCCCCATAATGACAATGTATATTGAATAATCATCATCAAGTTTAAAAATTCCAATTTCCTCTTGAATAATATCATACGTCTGTGTCAGGTGGTCATAATGGTCATCCGCTTCTTCAAACGCTTTTCGAGGTGTTGAATAGTAGCTTGAAGTAA
>JAZNJM010000078.1:0-16620 GCA_045578045.1 Eubacteriales bacterium
GATGACGGCTATTCAGGCGTAAGCTTTAACCGACCGGATTTTCAAAGACTTCTTGAAATGATGGAACAAGGAAAGGTGGCAACACTCATCACCAAAGACCTCTCCCGTCTCGGCAGAAACTATATCGAGGTGGGTAACTACACCGAAATGCTGTTCCCGAGATGGAACGTTCGGTATATCGCTGTCAATGACAACTACGATTCGCTTTACAGCGAAGGCAACGAGTTCGCTCCATTCAAGAATCTCTTCAATGAATGGTTCGCAAGGGATACGAGCAAGAAGATCCGAGCCGTTGTGAAAGCAAAAGCCGAACGCGGTGAGCGTGTCAGCACACAAATACCGTACGGTTACAAAAAGGATCCCGACGTAAAGGGACATCTGCTGATCGACGAAGAAACAGCACCCGTAGTAAGAATGATCTTTGATTTATGTGCCGCCGGAAACGGTCCGAGGATCATAGCTAATATTCTGCGTGAGAAGAAGATTCTCAAACCGACAATTTATCGTTATCAGCAGACAGGCACTTATTATCGCATTACCGATACCGAAGACATCTACGGATGGAACGACAGAACGGTTGCCGGAATTCTCGATAACGAGGTCTATCTCGGACACACAATCAACTGCAAAACAACGGTTGCTTCTTACAAGGACAAGCGAAAACTTGAGCGTCCCGAAAGCGAATGGCTTCGCTTCGAAAACACGCATGAAGCCATTATTGATCAGGCTACTTGGGACATCGTTCGAAAGGTACGCGCTGGAAAACGCAGAAGAACAAGTATGGGTGATCTCAATAAATATAACGGACTCCTGTGCTGTTCAGATTGCGGTTCAAAATTATACTTTGTCAGAGGCACTACCATCAAGCCGGAAAACTACAGTTTCATTTGCAGTCGTTACCGTAAGCACATGGGTGAAGAGCAATGTACACCTCACAGCATTAAAGAAGTAGTACTTGATGAAATCATTCTTGGGGAAATTCGCAAGACAACGTACTATGCCCGGGCGAAAACGAACGAATTTGTTGAGTTCATAAACAAAAAAAGCTCCTCAGAAAATAAAAGAGAGCTTACATCAAAAACAAATGAACTTAATAAATTGGAGAAGCGCAACGCAGATCTGAACGCCTTATTCAAGAGACTATATGAGGATAATGTCCTCGGTAAAATAACGAATGAGCAGTTCAGAATGCTGTCAGACGAGTATAATGCTGAGCAACGCGAAATACAAGAACAGATTCCGAGGCTGAAATCGGAGATAGAAGATTTGAAAGCTGCATCTACGAATGTGGACAAGTTCATAGGCATTGTAAACAAGTACACGGATCTGAAAGAACTGACTCCCGAGGTGCTCAGAGTCTTTATAGCAAAAGTAGTGATCCACGAACGCGATTGCAAATGGTCTAAAACAGCAGAGCAACAGATTGACATCTACTTCCGATATATAGGCAAGCTAACCGCAGAACCAAGTATACAAGCAGAATAATAGGAAAGGACGGACAGCCTAAACTGTCCGTCTAACTCCAAGACACCGCCTTACGCAAGATATCCCTATGACAACTTGCGTTTTTGTTCACTTTTTTCTATTGGTCAAAAGCCATTGCGATTAAAGTAATTAATAAGTCGGTGCTTTTTTATTATACATGTTTAATTGAAAGTTTGAAAAAGAAAGGCTGTTTTAAAATCTATTTTGAAAATTTCAGTTGAGATATGTTTGGCTTCCACATATCCTCGCCGAATAGGTCTTTCATAATTCCACGGCAGCCGTTTTCGTTTACGACAAAATGTTCAAGGAGGGTTATATTTGCCATAGAAAGATATGCACGTATTTTTTCCGTTGAATAATAGTCCTCCATAGAATATTTCAAAAATAAACTTGTATGGTTATGGGCAATAATAACGTTTTTTGCCTTTGATTCCTTTGCTTTGTTTACAACTGAATCAACATCTATGAAAACGCTTCCTAAATCTCCGTCTGCAATTTTATGAGTTGAAATAACGTGATTATTTTCAGAAAGACAGATAAGATAAAAGCCTTCGTTATCGTTTTTTCCTATATAATTCTGAACGAATTCTTCTGCCGCACTGCGATAATACAGATGCCTTTTGAAAGATGAAAGCTCGGAAAAGTTTTTTGAAAATTCAAAAAGTGCTTTAATAAAAGCTAAAACGTTTTCGTTTAAGTCGCTTTCAATCAATTCTGAAGGACTTTCAGAAAGAAATCCTCCTTCGTTGAAGATTTTTTGTTGAATAATATTTGCGGCTTCTTTGCTCTCGTTTTCAAAGGCAAAAGAAAGTATAAACTCTGTAAGCTCTTTGCCTGATAGATCTTTTTTGCCTTTAAGATAGTTTGGTATTGTGGATAATAATTCATTTTTTTGCATTATTTTCTCTCCTTTGGCAAAATATTCCTTTGAGATGAACTTGATTTTTGATTTTTCTGAATTGAATTATACTGTAAATATTCAGCGTTGTCAATGTGTTTTGACGTTTTGGATAGGCAAAAACAACAAAAAAGCATAAATTTCGATTTATCCCTTGACAAATGGGCTTGGGTGTGGTAATATAAGTTCTAATCTGTGGCTGTAGATATTTTGCGAATCGGTTATTAAGAAGCCACGAAAGATTATTCATATTAAATTTTTGGAGGAAAAACATGACAAAAAGAATTATTGCTTTGATGCTTTGTCTTATGATGATTTGCTTGTCTTTTGCTTCTTGCGGTGGCAATGAAAGCTCAGAAGCAGGTAGCGAAGGCTCAAAGGCTGATACAAGTACAAATGCATCATCTACTGATGAATCTAAAGACGACGTTGTTGCAGAGGATTCTGTTTACCGCGTTCTTTATTCAAGCGAACTTACAACTCTTAACTATCTTATCACATCCAACACCAGCGAAATGACAGTTGGCGCAAACACTGTTGATTCTCTCGTTGAATATGATCCCAAAGGTGCTCTCAAAGCAGGTCTTGCTGAAAGCTGGACTTATGATGAAGCAACTCTCACTTGGACCTTTAAGATTCGCGAAGGTCAGAAATGGGTAGATCACACAGGCGCTGCAAAAGCAGACGTTACAGCTAACGACTTTGTATCTGCTCTCAAATATTCCCTTAATCCCGCTAACGAAAGCACAACCGTTCAGAACCTTTTTGGCAAAATTAAAAACGCTAAAGAATACTATAACGGTCTTGCATTTAAAGATCAGGGCGGAAAAGAATTTGATGATGACGGCAACGAAGTTGCAACGTGGGCTGAACTCAGCTTTGACGAAGTTGGTGTTAAAGCAGTAGATAACTACACGCTCACATACACACTTTCAGAGGCTTGCCCTTACTTCCTTTCTTCTCTCACTTATATCACATACCTTCCCGCATACGGTCCTCTTCTTGAAGAGCTTGGAACATCTTTCGGTACAGCTGCTGACAAAATGTACTATTGCGGTGCATATTACCTTTCTGAATTTGTTCCCAACGAAAAGAGAGTTCTCAAAAAGAACCCAAGCAACTATGATGCAAATATTGTTTACATCACAGAAATTAAATATATCTACAATGCAGAAGCATCTGCTGTTGCTCCTGAAATGATTCTCAAAGGCGAAATTGATTACGCTGATATCGATACAGAAGTTGCTGCTGACTGGATTGAAGATGAAGAAAAAATAAAATATATCAGCACGTCCAGACCATCCGTTGACTATTCCTATTTCTTCTGCTTCAACTTTGATCCTAAATTTGATGCTCAGTATGAACCTGAAAACTGGAAAAAAGCTGTTAATAACGAAGATTTCCGTAAAGCAGTTCTTTATGCATTGGATAAAACAGCTCTTATGAACCTCGCAGAAGAAAACAATCCTGAATCATACGTTTACGATTCAATAACACTCACAGGCTTCTGCACAAACGCACAAGGAACAGACTTCTCTGCTCTCGCTCCATTTAACGGAATTACAGTTTCTAAAAAAGGCGATAGCACAAAAGCTGTTGAATTTAAAAACAGTGCAAAAACAGCTCTCGAAGCAGCTGGTGCAACGTTCCCCGTTAAAATGCTCGTTTCCTATAACCCCAACGTAACAAGCTGGGATGCAGAATGTGGACTTATTGAACAGCAACTCGAAAGCGTTCTTGGAAAAGACTTTATTGACGTTATCGTTGAAGCAGGTCCTTCCACTAACTTCTTATCAGAGGTAAGACGTTCTGGTAAATATGCATTTATGAAATGTAACTGGGGTGCAGACTATCAGGATCCTGAAACTTGGGTAGATCCTTTCTATCAGGAATCTGTTGATGATGGTTACGGCTACAACTTTATGTATCAGTCCGTTGTTGACGGTGGCGCATCCGCAGAAGTTATCAAAGGCTACTATGATCTCGTTAAAGCTGCTAAAGCTATTAAAACAGATCTCAACGCTCGTTATGATGCATTTGCAAAAGCAGAAGCATATCTTATCGATCACGCTTTGGTAATTCCTTACGGTGCATCTCCTGCAGGTTACGTTGCAACAAAACTTAATGCATTCGAAGGTCAGTTCGCTTCATTCGGTATCTCTACATTGAGATATAAAGGTCAGAAGCTCTATGACCACTTCATCACTATGGAAGAATTTATTGCAAACAAAAACGCAGCAGAAGCAAAATAATTGAAGGCTTAAATGCTTTCTTTAAAGCTATTTAAAGAAAAAGATTTTTATCTTATAAATTTTGTTAGTGCGGGGCGGTTTTCGTTCCGCACTAACTTAGAGTATGGAGCATTAAAAAATGGTAAAATATTTACTTAAAAGAATTGCGCGATCGCTCCTGACACTTATCATAATTATCACTATTGTTTTCGTTTTAGTTCGTCAAATGCCAATTGAAGGTTATTTTGATAATTTTGATAAGCTGACAGATGCGCAAATAGAAACCAAGCTGAACGCCATGGGGCTGAACGACCCTATGCCGAAACAAATATTTAATTTCTATAAAAGTTTGTTGAAGGGAGATTTGGGTGTTTCAAACAAGATTCAAAGAAACGTTCCCGTTCTTGATATTCTTTTGCCTAAGCTTCCTGTTTCTATAAAGCTCGGTTCTGCTTCTTTGGTGCTTTCATTGCTCTTAGGTATTCCTCTCGGAATACTTATGACGAAATATAAAGGAAAGTTTTTTGATAAATTCGGAACTGTTTTTATAGTGTTTATTCAGGCGGCTCCTGCGGCTGTTTATTATCTGTTTATTCAGCATTACGGAACTAATCTTTTAGGAATACCTATGATATATTCAGAGGACGTCAATCTTTTATGGTGGCTTCTCCCTGTATTTTCTATGTCTTTGGGTAATATTGCTTATTATGCTATGTGGCTCAGACGCTATATGGTTGACGAGCTTAACAAAGATTATGTTCGTTTAGCAAGGGCAAAAGGCGTATCAGAAGGCAAAATTATGTTTAAACACGTTTTCAAAAACGCTTTTGTTCCAATGGTTCAATATATTCCAACTTCTTTTCTTAATACGGTTATAGGTTCTATCTACGTTGAGTCTTTATATAGTATCAACGGAATGGGTGGACTTCTTGTTAAAGCTGTTCAACAGTCTGATAATAATCTCGTTCAGGCGATAGTTTTGCTTTATGCAACTGTTGGTATTATCGGTTTGATTCTGGGAGACGTTCTTATGGTTATTATCGATCCCCGTATTACATTGACAAAGAAAGGGGGAGACAGATAATGAAAAAGTTTTCCATAAAGAATTCCAAAGAAGAAAAATTAGGAAACAGTCTCAACGATGCTTTGAAAAACGATATTAGAAAAAGCGAAATGAGTGAAAAAGAACTGTTTTCCCGTGCTGAATTTGACGAAGAAGCTGTTGAAAGAATTGGATATAGCAACTATTCATATTGGAGATGCACGTTCAGAGCTTTTCTTAAACGCAAATTTGCAATGTTTCTTGTTGTTTTAATGGTTGTTGTTGTTGGATTTACCATAATTCAACCTTATCTTCCGGGACAACACGATCCAAACTATTATAACACTTATACAGATATCAAAGGCAAAGAAAAAACTGCTCAGAACATTAAGCCTTATCTTAATTATAAAATAAACGTTGTTCTCAATAAAATCGGTCTTGTTGATGATAGCAAACTCGTTTATACTGTAAACGGTGGTCTTGATATGACAACGGGTAAATTCAAAATTATTGAGATGACGGGCGAGGAATATTTTGAGCTTCACGGAAAATATATTTTAGGAACAAACGGAAACGGTCAGGATCTTTGGGCTCGTCTTTGGGCGGGAACAAGAAACTCTCTTTTTATTGGAGTTTGTGTTGCTCTTGTTGAGGCATTTTTAGGCATTTTAGTCGGTGTTATTTGGGGATACGTCAGAAAACTTGACTTTATTCTCACGGAAGTGTATAACGTCCTTGATAATATTCCAAGTACAATTTTGCTTATTCTTATTTCGTATATAATGAGACCGAGCGTGTCCACCCTTATTTTTTCATTGTGTCTAACCGGTTGGATTCAAATGGCTCGTTTCATCAGAAACCAGATTATAATTATAAGAGACAGAGATTATAATACTGCTTCACGTTGCCTTGGAACTCCAACAAGCAGAATCCTTTATAAAAACTGTTTGCCATATCTCGTTTCTGTTATAATGTTAAGAATCGCTCTAACAATTCCTTCGGTAATTGGCAGCGAGGTATTTATAACGTATATCGGTCTTGGTCTTCCTTTGAAGATTCCAAGCCTTGGCAGACTTATTGACGATGGAAGAGCATTGCTCAGCACTGCAAAAAGCTATCAGCTTTTCTATCCCGTTATTATTTTGTCTGTTATCACCATTTCTTTCTACGTTATCGGAAGCGCATTTTCGGATTCTGCCGATCCGAAAAATCACCGTTGAGGAGGCAGAATATGGAAAATAAAATATTAAATGATAATAAAGAAGTTATTCTTTCTGTAAAAGACCTTGAAGTTAAATTCAAGCTGAGAGGTAAAACGCTTCACGCCATCAGAAAAGTTTCTCTTGATATCTATAAGGGTGAGGTTGTTGCTATTGTTGGCGAGAGTGGTTCGGGTAAATCTGTTTTCACAAAGAATTTTTTAGGGCTTCTTGATTCAAACGGATATATTTCCGGCGGAAGCATTATGTATGAGGGTAAAGACCTTGCGAAGCTCTCTCAGAAAAAATGGGAAAAGGCGGGTATAAGAGGAAAGGAAATTGCAATGATTATGCAAGATCCTATGACGAGTCTTAATCCCCTTAAAAGTATTGGCGATCAGATTACAGAAGCAATTTTAACTCATAGAAAAATTCCAAAGTCAGAAGCAAGGCTCGAAGCTATTAAATGTCTCAAAGACGTTGAAATAGGAGATGAGGAAAGAAGATATAAACAATATCCCCACGAGTTTTCGGGTGGAATGCGTCAGCGTGTTGTTATTGCAATGGCAATAGCTTGTAATCCGAAAATTCTTATTTGCGATGAACCAACAACGGCTCTTGACGTTACGATTCAGGCTCAGGTTTTGAAGCTGATTAAAAACCTTAAAGAAAAGTATCATCTTACAGTTGTTTTCATAACCCACGATTTAGGCGTTGTTGCAAATGTTGCCGACCGTGTTGCTGTTATGTATGCGGGAGATATTGTTGAAATTGGCAAAAGTGAAGAGATTTTCTATAACTCAAAACATCCTTATACAAAGGCTCTTTTGCGTTCTCTTCCTAACATCGCAGAAAAAGGAAACGACCTTCATTCAATCAAAGGAACGCCTCCAAGTTTGTTTGGTGAACTTAAAGGTGATGCCTTTGCTCCGAGAAATCCTGAGGCGTTAAATATAGATTATATTGAAACTCCTCCTTATTTTGAGGTTTCTCCCACCCATAAAGCTAAAACGTGGCTTCTTGATCCCCGATTTGCAAAATATAACGGGGAACAGTCCTGAGATGCGGAGGTTTAGATGGAGAAAACTGTTTCAAAAAGAATTATAAATAAAGATAAAAAAATATTAGAAGTTAAAAATCTAAATATTGCATACGGTGAGGGAAAAAACAAGTTTCTTGCTGTGAAAAATGCAAGTTTTCATATTTATCAGGGCGAAACCTTCGGACTTGTTGGCGAAAGCGGTTCGGGTAAAACAACCATAGGAAGAGCAGTTATGCGTATTCTTCCAACTTGTGGCGGTGATATTATCTATGATGGTGATAAAATCAATGGAAAAATCCCAAAAGCTCTTGATAAAAAGGTTATTAAAGAAGTTCAGATGATTTTTCAAGATCCTATGGCAAGTCTTAACGAAAGAGCAAAAATCGATTATATCGTTGGCGAAGGCTTGAAAAATATGGGTGTTCCTAAGGCTGAAAGAAATAAAATGGTAATTGATGCTCTTTTGAAGGTTGGTCTTCTTCCAGAGTTTTCAAGCCGTTTTCCCCACGAGTTTTCGGGCGGTCAAAGACAAAGAATTGGAATCGCAAGAGCTTTGGTAATGAATCCTAAGCTTATTGTTGCTGATGAACCAATTTCTGCCCTTGACGTTTCAATTCGTGCTCAGGTTCTCAATCTTTTGGCTGAAATGCAGAGAGAAAGCGGTTTGACATATTTGTTTATTGCTCACGATTTATCTGTTATGAGGTATATAACCGATAGAATTGCGGTTATTTATAAAGGCGAGATTGTTGAACTTGCAGAAACCGAAGAGCTTTTCAAAAGACCTCTTCATCCATACACCCGTTCTCTTCTTTCTGCTATTCCCGTTCCTGATCCTAAAATCGAAAAAGAAAAAGAGCTTCTCACTTTCGTTCCTGAGCGAGATTTAACTCTTGATGCGGAAAAAGAATGGATTGAGGCTTTCGATGAACATTATGTTTTCGGTGCGCCAAGCGATCTGGAAAAATGGAAAGAAATTCTTGAAAAAACTCCCGATTTGTGGGATTAATTAAAATAATAATAGAAACGGATATTTTGTTTTTTGCAAAGTATCCGTTTTTGAAATTAAAAAGTATGCGTTTTTAAATTTATAGAGATTTGGGGTAAAATATGTTTCAATTTTTTTGAACATAATAGTGAAAACTTAATAATATGTTATTAAAAAACTTGACAAAGAAAATTGATAATGGTATAATTCTATAAAAGTTTTCAATAGAGAATTTAGTGTTTAATGGGGAAAATTGTATAGTGGAAAACGAAAAAATAGTAATAAAAGGAAAGTTCAAAATAAATATGTTTTCTTTGGCGAAAAAATTAATAGTGCCTATATCTTTTCTATTTTTTGCATTTTTGTTTTTTTCGCTAGTTATGAAATTAAAAGATGGCGGAGATATATTATCATTGATTGTTTTTTTCGGGATTTTTCTTTTTACTTTTGTTTTTGGGATAATTGGGCTGTTTAAAGCGTTTTTTATTGGATTTTATAAAATTGAGCTTTATGAAAATGAAATAAAACTGAAAGATTCTTTTTTTAAAACGAAAACTATAAAATATGATGATGTAATAGATTTTGATACGGCGTTTGATGATTTTACTGTTTCAACAGAAGCAAAAGTATACAGTTTTCCGATGCCTGAAAACGCTTTTGAAATATCGGGAGCTATTCGTAAAAAACTTATAGAAATTGAAAAAAACAGAACGTTGAAATTGGACGAAGAAGAAAAAAACTATAAATCCAAAAAGAAAAAAATGATTTTTGGAATATTAGTTGAATGTTTTATTTTTATTTTGATTTTTGCAGGGAATTTCGTTTGCTACTGGCTGACTGATGGTAAAGACGTTGCGGACTTTTCTTCTTATGAGAAAAAGATAGTTTTAATTTTTTTTGTTACCGAGGTGATTCTTTTTATCAGTGTGCTTTTGTTTGCTGAAATTGGCGGGAAAGCGGTCAGAAGATACAAGATTGCAAAACGGCGATATTCTGAGGCACTTTCAATATTATATATAGAACGAGAGCTTCCCGAAAAAACTGTTCGTATTATCAGAACCTTTAACAGCGGAAGAATTGTTGTTTATCAAAGTGATTCGGGGGCCTATAAATGTTCCCATGAAATGTTTATTTTGAAAACCAAAACGTGGTATTCTTTTATGCTTTCCGACAGCTATCAAATACTTTGGGAAATTGAGGAGTATCTTGGAAATTTCAAAGAAGAATTTGTAGACTGAAAATATAAATTGTTTTAAAATAAAATTAAAATTATAAGTATTGAAATTAACGGTTAATTATATTCAATTATAAATATTATTGGAGGATGAAATGAAAGAAGAAAAAAGAATTATTATTAAGGGAGAATTTAAAAGCAAAAATATAACATTTGCAGAAAAATTTGTTGTAATCGTTGCTCTTTTGATTTTGGGTTTTCCACTTTGGTCTACAGCATATAATGCGGTAATGAGCAACTCTACATGGGGAATATTTATTGGTTGTTTTATTTTTGCTTTGTTTTTATTTGCTATATGGATTTTTTTCACTAAAGGGTTCTCTTTTGGTATTTACAAAATAGAGCTTTATGAAGACGAAATATTGTTGAAAAAATCTTTGTTTTCAACCAATAAACTAAGATATGATGATATCGAAAGCTGTTATTGCATCGGGCATCGTTTGTTTATAAAAAATAAAGAATATCATAAAGCATATGAGTTTTCATACGTGGAAAACAGCGATGAAATAGTAGAGTTTGTACTTGAAAAGATAGGAAACGTTGATAAAAATTATAATTTCCAATATGGAACGCAAGGAAAAAACTATGCTTTTACAAACAGTTCTCATAATGAAAAAAATAATTTTCAAAATGAAACAAAGGGAAAAGACTATGCTTTTTTGAACAGCATTGCTGATAACAATTTGAATCTTCAATTTGAAAAAGAGAAAAATGAATACCTTTCTAAAAAGAAAAAATTATATATAAATATTGCGGTTGGAGTTATTATCCTTGTGTTGTTAATTGCTTCGACTATTATATATCATTTAGTTTTAAAAGAGCAAAATACCAATAATGAAATGACAGTCTCCCCGATTTTTGGGGTTGCTGTAACTTTTCTTCCTATAATATCGGTTGTGTGTTTGCACTCTATTAAAATTTCTAAAAAAAATTATAGAAAAGCAAAAAGCTATTATGTGAGAAAGCTGTCGGGATCTTATATAAACGATGACCTTGCAGAAGGTTCTGTTCGTGTTATCAAATTGACAGAAGGAGGAAGAATTGTTATATATTACGACAGATTCAAAGGAACGTATAAATGTTCCCACGAAACGTTTATTCTTGAAAGCAAAACTTGGAAAATTCTCAAGGCTTCTAATGAATATAAATCAATGGAAGAAATTGATAATTATTTAAGAGAATACAGAATGAATTTTTTATAATAAACGGACAAAAGATTTATAGATTGGTGAAAATATGAGATTTGAAAAACGTCATCTGAAAGAATGTGTTGATATCTGGAATGATGCTGTCCGATGTGAAGAGGTTACTTTCAAGCCCTTAACAGAGGATGCCTTTGAATGTTTATTCCTATCAAAAAAGTATAATTCTGTTGGCGTTGTTAAAGAGGAAAAGGGGAATGTTTGCGGATTTGCTTTTGGAACTGTTTCGGAAAGCGTGGGATACATATCGTTTATTGGGGTGAAACGCAGTTTCAGAAGTAAAGGAATAGGGCGAGAGCTTTATTCAGAGCTTGAAAGTGTATTTTTAAAAGAAAACCCGAAAATTAACAGAATTGACTGTATTTTTTACAATCCTTGCCAGATTCCTTGGTTTATTCCCAATCATTTTCCGCATGACCACCCAGGTGTTCCAGGGGTTTATATCGAAAGTATCGGGTATGAGTTTTTTAAAAATATGGGATTTTTTGACTATGCAATACAGAACGCTTATTATATGCCACTGGGATATTACGTTGAATCTGAAAAAGTTAAAGAAAGAAAAAAACATCTTTTATCGGCTGGAATAGAGGTTTGTTTCTTTGATAAAGAAAAGCATTTTGGTTTTTATGAGCTTTTCGACAATATCAAAAACGATGGATGGCGAAAAAGCGTTATGTCAAGGCTTGACGAAAAAATTGTTGTTGCTGTTTTAGATAACAAGGTTATAGGCTATACAGGTCCGCTTTCAGTTTCAAAAGAAAAAAGAGGATTGTTTTGCGGTATTGGTGTTCATACGGATTACAGAAGCTGCGGAATTGGGAAAGTGCTTTTTTCCGAGCTTTGTTTGGGACTTCAAAAAATGGGTGCTGAATATATGTCTCTTTTTACGGGAGATAGTAATCCTGCAAGGTTCGTTTATGAAAATACGGGATTTGAATTAGTTGGAAAATTTTCTTGTATGAGAAAGATAATAACGAAAACAGATTAAAAAATCTGTAATTTGCAGGAAATGATTTACTGACTTTAGCAGTTGAATTATTTTATATAAATATTTGTTTACGTTAAAACATAAGAGAAACGAAAAAATATTAGCCTTGACTAAAAAACAAAAAGATGGTAAAATAATCAAAAAGATTATTGTTAAAAAAACAAAGATGAAAAATCGAAAGGGTATATAAATATGAGTGTTTACAAAAAACTTGAAAAGTGTCTTGAGTGCGTGAGAAAACAGACGGATTTCGTTCCTGACGTTGCTATTATTTTAGGTTCGGGACTCGGAGCATTGGCTGACGAAATTAAGACGGAGGCAGTTGTTGAGTATTCATCAATTGAAGGCTTTCCCGTTTCAACTGTTCCTGGACACAAGGGAAGATTTGTTTTTGGTTATATTAAAGACGTTAAAGTTGTTGTTATGCAGGGAAGAGTCCATTTTTATGAAGGCTATCCAATAACAGACGTTGTTCTTCCAACAAGACTTATGAAGCTCATGGGGGCGAAAATTCTTTTTGTAACAAACGCAGCGGGAGGAGCAAACGCCGATTTTAATGCGGGAGATCTTATGCTTATAAATGACCATATTTGTAAAGTTCCAAACCCTCTTATAGGACAAAACGTTGAAGAGCTCGGAACAAGATTCCCCGATATGAGTGCGGTTTATTCTGAAAGATTAAGAAACGTTGTGAGAGACGTTGCGAAAGAAAATAACGTTGACCTTAAAGAAGGCGTTTACGTTCAGCTTACAGGACCAAGCTTTGAAACCCCCGCAGAAGTTCGTATGTGCAGAATTTTAGGTGCAGATGCTGTTGGAATGTCAACAGCTTGCGAAGCTATTGCAGCACGCCACGCGGGAATGGAAATAGTTGGAGTTTCCCTCATAAGTAACAAAGCGGCTGGTATCTCTGAAACACCGCTCAGTCATGAAGAAGTTCAAGAGGCTGCAAATATTGCTGCTCCTAAATTTAAAAAGCTCGTTAAAGATTCTGTTGCGAGATTTGGAGAATTTTTGAAATGAATGACTTAAAAATAGAAGGAAGCGTTTCATTATCTCACGATAATGATTCTGTTTTAATAATTGACCAAACCTTGCTTCCTTTGGAGGAAAAGGTTATTTCTCTTAAAACTCCGAAAGATATATATGATGCTATTTATTATCTCAAGGTTCGAGGTGCGCCGGCTATTGGAATCTGTGCGGGTTACGGAATGTATGTTCTTGCGAAACAGATAAAAACAGAGCCTTTTTTAGACGAGCTTGAAAGGCTTGGAGAGTATATTTCATCTTCACGCCCAACCGCTGTTAATTTGAGCTTTGCTGTGAACAGAATAGTTAATACTGCTAAGAAAAATATGAATTTGCCAAGAGCAGAGCTTCTTGAAACGTTAAAAAAAGAAGCTGAAAGTATTCATAATGAAGATATAGAAATGTGCAGAAAAATATCCGAATATGGATTGGAGCTTGTTAAAAACGGATATACTATTTTAACTCATTGCAATGCAGGACCTCTTGCAACGTCTAAATATGGAACAGGGCTTGGGACTTTTTTTCTTGCGAAAGAAAAGGGTATAGAGCTGAAAGCCTATTGCGATGAAACAAGACCGCTTTTGCAAGGAGCAAGACTTACGGTTTATGAGCTTCAAAATTTGGGAATTGATTGTACACTCGTTTGCGATAATATGGCGGCAACCTTGATGAAAGAGGGGAAAATTGACGCTTGTTTCGTTGGGTGCGACAGAGTTGCACTTAACGGAGATGCGGCAAATAAAATAGGTACTCTTGGGGTTGCGGTTCTTGCGAAGCATTTCGGCGTTCCGTTTTACGTTTTTTGTCCGTCTTCAACTGTAGATGAAAATTGCAAGACGGGAAATGATATTGTTATCGAAGAAAGAAAGCCAACTGAAATTTTTGAGATGTTTTACGAAAATCCAGTGGCACGTGTTGGTACAAAATGCTATAACCCATCATTTGACGTTACAGACCACGAGCTTATTACAGCCATAGTTACAGAAAAAGGAATTTGGAAGGGAGAGGAAGATTTTGAAACGTTTTTACGGAGGAAAAATATTATTAACTGAGGGAAAAAAATTCAGAGTTATTGAAAACGGTGAGGTTGTTGTTGACGGTGAAAATATTATAAGCGTATCTGAAACACCGTTATATGAAAACAAGGGATGTGAAGAAATTGACTTAAAGGGAAATTTGCTTATGCCCTCATTTAAAAACGCTCATACTCATTCTGCAATGACCTTTTTGCGTTCTTTTGCTGATGACCTTCCTTTGCAGGAATGGTTGTTCAACAGAATTTTCCCAATGGAAGATAAATTATGCCCCGAACATATATACACCTATGCAAAACTTGCGAATCTTGAATATTTGTCAAGCGGAATAACTTCTTCATTTGATATGTATTTTTTCCTTGATGACTATGTTAAAGCAAACGTTGATATGGGATTCAAAACAGTTATGTGCGGTTCAATCAACGGAGACCCTAAAAGAGCAGACGAGCTTGTTTGTAATTTTGAAAAATATAATGGAAAAAATTCTCTTATCAAATATGTTTTAGGTTTTCACGCAGAATATACTGCTTCTGAAGCACTTTTAGACAGAATAGGAGAGGTTGCGAAAGCTCTTAAAGCCCCCGTTTTTACCCATAACAGTGAAACTAAGAGCGAAACGGAGGAATGTATTAAAAAATACGGAATGACTCCAACGCAGCTTTTCGCTTCAAAAGGAATTTATGATTTTGGCGGCGGCGGTTTCCATTGCGTTTACTTGTCAGATGAGGATATTCAAATTTTCAAAGAAAAAAATCTTTGGGCAGTAACTTGTCCCGCATCAAACGCTAAACTTGCAAGTGGAATAGCAGATTTAAAAAAACAGCTTGAAAGTGGACTTAATATGGCAATTGGAACAGATGGTCCTGCTTCTAATAATGCCCTCGATATGTTCAGAGAGATGTATTTGGCGTGTGCTTTGCAGAAACTTAAACATATGGATGCCGCAGAGTTCGGCGCTGAAAACGCTCTTTGGATGGCAACTTCTGGAAGTGCGTTAGCTATGGGGCTTGATGATTGTGATTCAATTGCAGTTGGAAAAAAAGCGGATCTCATTATTATTGATATGAGTACGCCGAATATGCAGCCTGTTCACGATGTTGCCAAAAATCTTGTATATAGCGGTTCTAAACAAAACGTTAAAATGACAATGGTAAACGGAAAGGTTTTGTATGAAAACGGAATTTACCATATTGACGAACCTGTAGAAGAAATATACGCAAGGGCGAACAAAATGCTTGAACATTTCAGATAATATTCAAAAGAGATTTTCATTTTGATGGATTCTAATTGAAATTAGCGTATTTTACGTAAGGTATAGCTTTTTATTAAAATATAAATGATAGTTTTTCTTGAAAAGTATAAAATGAATAATAATTGTTTTTGTTGTTTATGTGATTATGATGTCAATAACAATTTTTATCGTACTATAAAATAATATATCTAAATTTTAATATTATACAAAACGTGCTATAATGATACCGAGTTGTTGGTATCATTATAGCATTATTGATAAGAGATAAAAAATTATTATAACGATTTCGGAACTATTTATTATGAGTGAAAATTACGTATTTTTTATTTTAGCAAGAATAGGAAAATGTACTGCCAAATTCGTGTAATTTCATTTTCCGCTTGTTAGTCTTTTTTAAAAAAGGAAATCCCACCTAAAACTCCCAAAAGAAATTTTTATAAGCTGTATTAAATTTAATTTTTTAACTCCTTGAAAAAAACTTTTTTCGAACAAAAAACAGAAGGTAATAAAAACGTATTTAATACATCCCTTTATTGTTTTATTGTTTATGATATTGTGTTCTCTGCGATGGATTTTACTTTGGCAACTTACGTGCTGAAAAAAATCGAAAAAAATAAAAGAAATTTCAAAAAAGGTATTGACATTTTGGAAAACGTATGCTATAATCTATTACGCTGATTGACCGATGCTGGTGTAGCTCAATGGTAGAGCAGCTGATTTGTAATCAGCAGGTTGGGGGTTCGACTCCCTTCACCAGCTCCAAAAATCACAATAAATATGGGGGAATTCCCGAGCGGCCAAAGGGGGCAGACTGTAAATCTGTTGTCACTGACTTCGGTGGTCCGAATCCACCTTCCCCCACCAAAAATCGACAGGTTTCGACCTGTCGATTTTTTATCCATTGCGAAAGCAATGGTATATCATCACGCGGCACGCGTGTATCTCATCACCGAAGGTGTATATCATCGGCCGCAGGCTGTATTTCTTTTCGCAATG
>JAZNJM010000079.1:0-4944 GCA_045578045.1 Eubacteriales bacterium
TTCTGCCTCTTCCATAACGCGCCTTTGCAGAATTTCGGGAGTATCTCCCTCTTTAATATAAACTGCTTTCTGAATTATTATTTTACCGCCGTCAGTAATTTCATTCACAAAATGAACTGTTGCACCCGTTACTTTAACGCCTTTTTCGAGGGCTGCCTCGTGTACTTTTAAGCCATAGAATCCTTTTCCGCAAAAGGAGGGAATAAGTGAAGGATGAACGTTAATTATTCTATTTTCAAAAACGGAGGTGAATTTACTGCTTAGAATAGTCATAAAACCTGCAAGAACAACAAGCTCTATTCCATTTTCGTGAAGCAATGATATAATATCATCTTCAAAAGCTGCACCGCGTGATTTTTTCGTTATAACAGCTGTTTTTATTCCCGCTTTTCTTGCACGTTCCAAAGCATACGCTTTTGGATTGTCTGAAATTACAATGGATATTTCACCATTTTTTATAATTCCGCTATTTTGTGCATCAATCAAGGCTTGAAGATTAGTTCCCCCACCTGAAACAAGAACGGCAATATCTGCCTTTGGAGCATTTAACATATCTCTATTTTATCCTCGCTCTTAATTATTTCGCCAATAACGTATGCATCTTCCCCAAACTCTTTAAGAATGTTTAAAGCAATGTCTTTATCTTCTTTTGAAACGACAATACTCATTCCAACACCCATATTATAAGTGTTAAACATATCACGTTCACTTATATTTCCTGTTTTAGCAATTAAGTCAAATATGGGAAGAACCTTTACTGCTGATTTACAAATTTTTGCCCCAAGTCCGTCAGGAATACTTCTTGGAATATTTTCATAAAAACCACCGCCCGTTATATGAGATATTCCCTTAACATCTACCTTTTCAAGCAAAGCAAGAACAGATTTAACATATATTTTTGTTGGAACTAAAAGAGTTTCAGCAATGGTTGCACCGCCTAAATCATCGTTTGCAACATATAATTCGGGGTTATTATTATCAATGTCAAAAACCTTTCTGCAAAGAGAAAAACCATTTGAATGGATTCCAGCTGAAGCAAGGGCAATAACAATGTCTTCCTCTTTCATTTTTTTGTTATCGATAATCTTATCTTTATCAACAACTCCAACAGCAAATCCAGCTAAATCATATTCATCTAAAGGCATCATTCCAGGATGCTCTGCTGTTTCACCGCCAATTAATGCAGCTCCGGATTGAACGCATCCCTCGGCAACGCCCGCAACGAGCTCTGCAATTTTTTCGGGATAATTTTTACCGCAAGCGATATAATCTAAAAAGAACAAAGGTTTTGCACCACAGCATATTATATCGTTTACACACATTGCAACGCAATCAATTCCTATTGTATCGTGTTTATCAAGAAGAATTGCCATTTTGAGCTTTGTTCCAACACCGTCTGTTCCCGAAACAAGAACGGGGTTTTTTATTCCTTCCAAATTAAGTCCAAAGCATCCTCCAAAACCGCCAACATCATCAAGGCATCCTTCGTTTTTTGTTCTCATTATATGCTTTTTCATCAATTCAACAGCTTTATAACCTGCTGTTATATCAACACCGGCAGCCGCATAGCTTTCTGATCTTGAATTTATACTCATTATCTATTCCTTTCCATCCCAACAATACGTACATATTTCATCGGAATTAAGTCCGATTGCTTCAATTATACCTTCAAGAGACTGATATTCAAGGGAAGTAAAATGAAATTTATCGCATATTGCTTTTCTCATTCTCTTTCCTCTTTCTGTTTTTCCGTCCATATATTCGTTGATGTATTTTATTCCTTCTTCCCCTTCAAGCTCGAATATTGTTGTTCTTGTTATTAATTCGTTTTCACTGTTTGAACGGGAAAAATTAAGATATTTGCAAGGAAACATTATAGGAGGACAAGCTGAACGCATATGAACCTCTTTTGCTCCGTGCTCATATAAAAAATCAACAGTACTTCTTAGCTGTGTTCCTCTTACTATGGAGTCATCAACAAACAAGAGATTTTTATCTCTTATGAGGTCGTGAACAGGAATTTGCTTCATTTTTGCTATCATATTACGTTCACTCTGTGTTGAGGGCATAAAGCTCCTTGGACACGTTGGAGTATATTTTATAAATGGTCTTGCAAAGGAAACTCCGCTTTCGTTTGAATATCCAATTGCGTGTGGAGTGCCTGAATCAGGAACACCGCATACATAGTCAAGATTTTTTATATCACATTTTTCCTTTTCGTTACGTGCCATAATTCTACCGTTTCGGTATCTCATAACCTCAACGTTTATTCCCTCGTAACAAGACGTGGAATATCCATAATATGACCAAAGGAAAGCACAAGTTTTTTTCTGTTTTCTTGCTTTTGACAAAACGGTAATTTCTTTTGGAGATATTTCTACTATTTCACCGGGTCCAAGCTCTTTTACGGTGGAAAAACCGAGCTTATGTCCTGCAAAATCCTCAAAAGTTACACAATGTCCAAAATCATCTTTTCCAATGATTATAGGAAGTCTTCCAACTTTATCACGTGCAGCAATAAGGTTTCCATCTTCTTTTAAAATAAGTATAGATGCTGTTCCCTCTATGGAATCGTGAACGAATCTTATTCCCTCTGCAAACGTATCTTTTTGATGAATCAACGTTGCTATAAGCTCGTTGGAGTTAATTCTTCCTCCTGTCATTGCTTGAAAATGACACCCTGTATATTTAAGATACTTATTTATAAGCTCTTCGGCGTTATTTATAACACCTATTGTACAAATAGCATATACACCTAATTTTGAACGTATAATAATTGGTTGAGGATCAGAATCGCTTATACAACCAATCGCAACGTTTCCGTACATTTCGTCTATAATGCCATCAAATTTTGTTCTGAAGGGAGAATTTTCTATACTATGAATCTCCCTTTGCATTCCAAGTTTTATATCATATGCCGCCATTCCTGCACGGCGAGTTCCCAAATGGGAATGGTAATCCGTTCCGAAGAAAACTTCAGGAACACAGTTTTTGAGGGAAGTTATTCCAAAAAAACCGCCCATATGTAATCCTCCGATTTATAGGTTTTATGCAAAGAAAAGTTTAGATAAGGTCATTGGATCGATATAATTTCCGTCTTTATATACTCTCATATTTCCAGACGCTATTTCATCAATAAGCATAACGTTTCCGTCTGAATCGTATCCAAATTCAAATTTGATATCATAAAGAACAAGTCCTTTTTCAAGGAGATCGTCAGCAACGATGCGAGTTATTTTCTGTGTCATAGCTTTTATATCTTCATACTGCTTATCAGTCATTACTCCGAGAGCAACGAGAGCATCCTTTATGACGAGTGGATCACCCTTTTCATCGTTTTTAAATGTCATTTCAACATATTCGGGAAGGTCTGCACCCGATTCGATATAATCACCATATCGGCGGATAAAGCTACCAACGGCTTTATGTCTGCAAATAACTTCAAGTCCTTTTCCAAAAACTTTTGCGGGAAGAACTTCCATTGTTGTGTTCTGAAGGTCAGCATTAACAAAATGTGTTTTAATTCCTGCATTATTTACCTTTTCAAAGAAATAAACAGACATTCTTAAATTAACGTCTCCAACGCCATCTATTGTTAATCCAACAGAGTTTTCGCCTGGATCAAAAACACCGTCTTTTCCTGTGCAATCGTCTTTGAATTTAAGAAGATAATTTCCGTTTTCAAGAGCGAAAACGTCTTTTGTTTTTCCTTTATATACAAGTTTCTTTTCCATCTTTCTATTCTCCATCTATATTTTTAATATTATATTTTTATCTTTTTCTAAAACAGCCTCGGAATCTTTTTTTCTTTTTTCATCAAGTTTATCTGCTAATGCTGAATCCTCTACGGCAAGAATTTGAATTGCAAGAAGAGCCGCGTTAGCCGCACCGTTCACAGCAACAGTTGCAACGGGAATCCCCGTTGGCATCTGAACTGTTGAAAGCAAAGCGTCCATTCCGTCAAAACAAGAAGATTTACAAGGTATTCCAATAACGGGCAACGTTGTATTTGCCGCAATAGCTCCTGCAAGGTGAGCAGCCATACCAGCCGCCGCAATTATTACTCCAAATCCGTTTTTTCTTGCGTTTTCAGAAAACTCTTTCGCTTGAACGGGTGTTCTGTGTGCAGAATAAATATGAACCTCAAAAGGAACATCAAAGGATTTCAAAACATCAATTCCTTTTTGAATAATTGGAAGGTCGCTATCGCTTCCCATAACTATACCAACTTTTTTCATAAATAACCTCTTTTTTATTTTATTGGGGTGCTTTTATCCTTTTGGATAACGTCATGTGCTCCGCCTTCTGTTATACTTACAGCAGAAACAAGAGTTAATTTTGCCTTTTGCTGTAATTCTGGAATTGAAAGAGCACCGCAATTACACATTGTTGATCTAACCTTGCTCAATGACAAAGCAACGTTATCTTTAAGTGTTCCTGCATATGGAACGTATGAATCAACACCTTCTTCAAAAGAGAGCTTTTTATCTCCGCCCATATCGTATCTTTGCCAGTTTCTTGCTCTGTTACTTCCTTCGCCCCAATATTCTTTATAATACGTTCCGCCTATATTAACCTTATTAGTTGGGCTTTCATCAAATCTTGCAAAATATCTTCCAAGCATAACGAAATCTGCGCCCATGGCAAGAGCTAAGGTTATATGATGATCATAAACAATACCACCGTCTGAACAAACGGGAACATATATACCGGTTTCTTTGAAATATTCATCTCTTGCTTTGCAAACTTCAATAAGAGCTGTTGCTTGTCCTCTTCCGATTCCCTTTGTTTCACGGGTTATACAAATAGAGCCACCACCGATACCGACTTTGATAAAGTCTGCTCCGCAATCCGCAAGGAATCTGAAGCCCTCTGCATCAACAACGTTTCCTGCTCCAACCTTAACGGTATCACCATATCTTTCTCTTATCCATTCAAGAGTCA
>JAZNJM010000080.1:0-17383 GCA_045578045.1 Eubacteriales bacterium
GAATCTTTTTTAATTAGGAATTAGGAATTAGGAATTAGGAATCTTTTTTAATTAGGAATTAGGAATGAGGAATTAGGAATGATGGAAAGTTTTCTCCCATAGGTCGAAAACTAACTATTTTATTATAATATAATTATAATATTTCAGTTTTTTCGGATTTGGGAAAAACTTTCTATAATTTTCAATTTTCAATTTTAAAATTTCAGATTTTGAGCAAAGCGAAAAAGGCTTCATTATAATCACTACTGCCTAATGCCTAATGCCTACTGCCTAATGCCTATTTTGAGCAAAGCGAAAAAGGCTTCATTATAATCACTACTGCCTAATGCCTACTGCCTAATGCCTATTTTGAGCATAGCGAAAAAGGTTTCATTATAATCACTACTGCCTAATGCCTATTGCCTACTGCCTATTTTGAGCAAAGCGAAAAATCTTTCCTGATTTTACAACTTTTATTCTTCCGAATATTCTGCTCTATGAAGCTCAAACAAAGAGGTTATTCCATCACGAACAAGTTTTTTATATCCATAAAGCAAAGTATGAGTTCCTTGCTCAATAGAAAGTTTTCTAACCTGTCCTGTTGGAGCTTTTTTCGCTACGAGATCCCTTATTTCAGGAGTCATATCCATAGTTTCAAAAATACCAATTCGTCCACGATAACCCGTTCCATCGCACTTTGCACAACCCTTATGTCTATATAAGGTATAGGGCTTTGAAACGTCAAGACCGAGTTCTCTTTTCTCTGACTCCGTTGCTTCATATGCTTCTCTGCAATTAACACAAAGTCTTCTTGCAAGACGCTGTGCAATAATTCCAACAAGAGCGTCTGCAACAAGATATGGCTCAACGCCCATATCAACAAGACGGTCGATTGTCGCAGCAGTGGAGTTAGTATGAAGTGTACTAACAACCAAGTGTCCCGTGATAGCAGCCTGAACAGCAATAGCCGCAGTTTCCGCATCACGAATTTCACCGATCATAATTATATCAGGGTCCTGACGGAGAATTGAACGCAAAGCCGTAGCAAAAGAAAGCCCCGCTTTTTCATTAACCTGAACCTGATTTATACCCGCGATATTAACTTCGACAGGGTCTTCAACGGTTATTATATTAACCCCTTCAACGTTAAGCTCACTGAGAGCTGTATAAAGCGTTGTTGACTTACCGCTTCCCGTTGGTCCCGTAACGAGAATGATACCGTGGGGATGTCCAAGCATTTTATCAAAGTCAACAAGCTCTTTTCCCGAAATACCAAGTCTGCTTTTTTCGAGCTTCATCGTGTTTTTCTCATTAAGACGCATAACGACTTTTTCACCGTAAACCGTTGGAAGCGTTGACACACGAATATCAAACTCTCTTCCGTCAACAATAGCCGTTGCTCTTCCGTCTTGTGGAGAACGTTTTTCGGAAATATCAAGGCCCGAAATAATTTTAACACGAGAAACGATAACGTTAAGCAAGGATTGGTCGTATTTCATTATTTCAACGAGAACGCCGTCAATACGATATCTTAGACGAACAGCGTTTTCAAGAGGCTCTATATGAATATCGGAAGTTCTTCTATGAACAGCCTGTTCAATAATACCCTTAACAAGCTGAACAACGGGAGCATCTTCAACAGCAGAATTTGCCTCAACATCGCTTGCATCTGAAACAAGAGAAAACTCCTTCTTATATTCGTCAGCAACAGCCTGAGCCGCAACACCGCCAAAATATTTATCAATAAGAACCATAAGCTGGGAGGTATCAACAGCAACGGGAATTACGTTTTTACCTAAAATAACTTTTAAATCGTCAACCGCTTCAACGTCCATTGGGTTTTCCAATGCAAGAACGAGACTGTCGGGCCTGTTTTCGTCATACCCTATGGGCATTGCGCTATATTTTCTTGCGATATCGTCCGTTATTAATCCAATAACGCTTTCGTCAACAATATAAGTATCAAGGTCAACGAATTTTATTCCTAAACCTTTGTATATTTCTTCTTTTGACCTTGTTTCAACAAACGTCTTTTTTTCTACGTTTTCATCGTTTGATTCTTCGAAAGACAATTTTTTAAAAGTATCTCCGAACTTGAACTTTGACACACCCAAAACTTACACCTATTCCTATCTGAATTATTCTGAATTACTATACGTATTCTTAAATTGTTATGATTTTTCTCAGATTATCTGTTTTTAACAAAAACCTGTTGGTATATCTTTACACCGTATGATAATTTACACCGTATGATAAATTTTATTAATTCTGAAAGATAAATATACCCAAAGATAAAACTTATAAAAGTGAATTATACAGCCAATCATTAAAAGAAGCCGCCAAAGCCATAAAAACCCACTTTTCGACAAGAAACGAAAGCATTTTTGAGCATTTCAAAAAAACTTTTCAATCATAATAAACATCTAAGCGTTACCATTATAAACTTTTTATCTCAAAAAGTCAATACCTTATGAAAAAAAATTGTTATTTTTCTTATTCCAAAATGCAAATTATTTGTTGATTTTCAACAAGAAAAAATAAAAAGAGCTTTTTTCACAAAAAAATGTGTGAATAATGTTTGATTATATATGGTATATTATTCCAAAAACTTTTAAAAAACATCATCGTTTCATATGATTTTACAAAACTTATTTTTTCGTTTCTTAAAAAATGATTTTTCCTTTTATAATGAAACAACGCCTCTCTTTAAAGCAAAAACGTTTATGCTTTTCATTTAAAGAAAACAGCTCTTCGTTTTTTTAATTATCTATATCCGAAAAGCTGTTTTCATCTGAAATATTAAAGAACGAAATATGAAGAGATAACTCCGCTTTCAGCGATTATCTTTTTCTGTTCGCCATACGTTGCCTCAGGAAGAACCGTTCCATATTCTCCGTTTATTTCAACGCTTTCATAACCCTCAATAGCCTTTTTGCTTCTTACAAAAAGTTTTGTTGGAATTTCGTCTTCTGAAAGAACGAATCCTTCTTCGGCGTATTCTCTGAGCATTGGAAGAGGCTTACAGCGAATTGCTTCAATAACGTCTGCCGCAACAGCAGAAGCCGTTGGAAGACTTCCCGCACCCGCACCGTAGAAAACGCTTTCTCCGAGAACGTTACCCGTTACTGAAATAGCATTAAAAACGTCCGAGGTTGCGGCAATGAGAGAGGATTTGCAAACAAAATGGGGAGCGACTAAAAGTTTTATTCTTTCTCCAATTTTTTCAGCAACGCCGAGGAGCTTTATAGCATATCCCATTTTTTCAGCAAAAGCAGTGTCTTCAAGGGTGATTTCCGTTATTCCCTTAACAGGAGTTGCCATTTCCGTTGGGATAATACAGTCAAAAGCAATTCCGCCGAGAATACAAATTTTTCTCAAAGCGTCAAGACCTTCAACGTCTGCGGCTGGGTTTGCCTCTGCATATCCCAAACGCTGAGCTTCTTTGAGAGCAGATTCAAAATCAGCTCCGCAATCTTTCATCTGAGTTAAAATATAGTTTGTCGTTCCGTTAAGTATACCCGCGATTTTAACAATTTTATTCGCTGTTAAGGCGTTAAGCATAGCGTTGATTATGGGAATACCACCGCCAACGGAAGCCTCATAAAGATAGCTTACACCATTTCTTACGGCACATTCAGAAAGCTCTTTTCCATACTTTGCAACACATTCTTTATTGGATGTAACAACGCTTTTTCCGCTTTCAAGAGCAGCTTTTGAAAATTCATATGCGGGATGAGATCCGCCCATTGTTTCAACAACAACAGAAACGCTCTTATCGTTAATTATGGCGTTAATATCCGTTGTAACTCTGTCTGCAAGTTCGTGGCCTTCAAAGGTGCGAAGGTCGAGAATATATTTAACGTCAATAAGACTTTCTCCCTCTCCGCCTAATTTTTTAGAGATATCCTTTGAGTTTTCTTTAATAACCTCCCAAACGCCGCTTCCAACAACGCCGAATCCCATAATTGCAATATTAAACATAAAAAAATACCAAACCTTCCGTCTTAGATCATTTTTTCTATACACTTTTGCCCATTCTATCACATTTCTATTGGATTTTCAAGTATTTTATTTATTATTTATAAAAAAAGTTTATTGTCTTATTGACAACGGGTATTAAATAAAGTATAATATATTAAGGTAAAGTGTAAAAAACGAAAGACAGCATTGCATTACAGATTGTCAACGCAAAAACACCCGATGCTTAAAATATAAAAGGTTGAAAAGGAATACGGTATGAATAAATCAACAAATAAAATAAGAAAAGCGGTTATTCCCGCAGCGGGATTGGGAACTCGTATGCTCCCCGCTTCGAAAAGCGTTCCAAAAGAAATGTATCCCGTTGTTGATAAACCCGCTATTCAGTTTCTTGTTGAAGAAGCTGTGAAATCGGGTATAACGGATATTCTCATAATAACCGCCAGAGGAAAAGAATCAATAGAATCCCATTTTGACAAAAATACAGACTACAACCTCAAGCTTTCCGCTTCGGGAAGAACGGAAGATTTAAAAGAGCTTGAAAAAATTGAAAATATGGCGAATCTATACTTTATTCGCCAAAAAGAAGCAAAAGGCTTGGGACACGCCGTTCTTTGTGCGAAAAACTTTGTTGGAAACGAACCGTTTGCCGTTCTCTACGGAGACGATATGATAATTTCTGAAACGCCCGTTTGCAAACAGCTTGCAGATATATGGGAGGAATATGGAAAACCCGTTGTTGGCGTTAAAGAAGTTCCAACGGAAAAGGTTTTGAAATACTGTTCTCTTAAAACAACTAAAATGGATAAAAAAGGATTGTATTCCGTTTCCGATATGATTGAAAAGCCAAAACCTGAGCAGATATTTTCAAACTTTTCCATTCTCGGAAGAGTTGTTCTCCCTCCCGAAATTTTTGAAATTCTTGAAAATACAGCTCCTGGAGCAGGCGGAGAAATTCAGCTTACGGATGCAATGGCAGAGCTTTCAAGAAAAGACGGTATTTTAGCCTTGGACTACGAGGGAAAAAGATACGATATGGGAAGCAAATTGGGCTTTATAATGGCAAATATAGACGAAGGCTTAAAGCACCCCGAAACAGCAGAAGGCTTAAGGGAATACCTCAAAAGCCTTAATCTCAACTGAATCAATGAGGAAAAATCAGTATGGAAAAAATCACACCCGATAGAATATCAAAAGAAAACTATTATCTCAACATTGCACAAACCGTTTCAAGCAGAGGAACTTGTTTAAGAAGAAAATTCGGAGCAATAATCGTTAAAAACGATGAAATAGTTTCAACGGGGTATGCCGGTGCGCCGCGTGGAAGAATAAACTGTTGCGACAGAAAAAAATGTCTGAGAGACGAAATGAACATTCCGCGCGGAGAAAGATATGAGCTTTGCCGTTCCGTTCACGCAGAGGCAAACGCAATAATAAGTGCATCCCGCGAACAAATGCTTGGGGCAGATTTATATCTTGTTTGCACAGATCCAAAAACGGGAGAAGCTGTTGGAGGGACAACAAGCTGTCAGATGTGTAAAAGACTCGTTATTAACGCAGGAATAAAGAGAGTTATCGTCAGAGAAACAATGGAAAGATATTCCGTTTATCACGTTGAAGATTGGATAACAAACGATGACAGCCTTGGAACAATAGGATATTAGAAACATAGGTAGACTTTGAAAGCCGATAGGAAAAACCGTAATGAAAAATAAATCCAAAGCAGAAATACAAAACAAAAAAATTCAAAAGCGAAAACAAGAAGACAGGGATTTCAAAATCTCTCTTATTATCGTTTGCGGTATCGTTGCCTTTTTAGGAATAGTATATTTTTCCGTTAATCATTTGCCTTCGCTTATTGAAGAATGGAAATATAAATCAAATATTGCCAACCTTTCCCAGACGAAAGACTATATAGCAGACGAAAACGGAAATAAGTTTTACTATACAAACCGTTCTGTTGAAGCCATAAACACAGACGGGGTTTTTGGACTTTTAGACGGAACTCAATATTATTTCATAAATTTTATGCACGAGGATGGAAAAATTCCAAACTATATCGTTGAATATAAAAACGAAACTAAAGGCGATGTTTTAAGACTTGAAAACGCAGAAGAAATTACTCTTTCAAGTTTTTCTCCCATTTCTGCTGATATATGCCCGTCAACATCAAACTATCCAAACGATTATTTTGTTGCACCCGATGAATACCTCAACAACGGAGGAAACAGCAGAAACGATGAGGAATATATCAATATGATATGCAACGCTCTCTTAAACGATGAGGAGGCAAAAAGACCTCTCACCCAAAAGGATTCAACGTGGATAAAGCTGAAATCCAAAAAATTCCCCGGTCTTTATTATTCCGTTGTTTTTATGACGGATGAAAACGACATTGCATATCTTTACGATATTGGAAGCGGAAAATACGTATACGCCCCAGACAAGCTGACTGTGAGGTTATCTTAATGGAAAGCGTTGTAATTACACCTCTTTCTGAAAGCCTTTGCAAAGAATCATCAAACCTTGAAAAACGCTGCCTTTCAACAGCGTGGAGTGAAAAACAGCTTTACGAAATAATTTCAAACCCCGATTATAAATATATAACGGCGTTGGAAAAGGGAGAGCTTAAAGGCGTTGGGGGAGTTATATGTTCATCTTGTGATTCTGCTGAAATATTCACAGTTGCGGTTGACGAAAATTCAAGAGGAAAGGGAATCGGAGGAATGATTTTAAAACGGCTTCTGGAGTTTTGCGTTGAAAAAGGAGCTGAAAAGGTTTTTCTTGAGGTTGAAGAAGGAAATATAGCCGCAATTTCCCTTTATTTAAAATATGGGTTCCTTGAAGTTGGAAAGCGAAAAGGATTTTATCACGGAAAAAACGCAATAATTATGACAAAGCATCTTTAATTAAGCAATAAACCGAAAGAAACAGGAAAAATATATGAAAAGTCTTTATGAATTGAAAATGCAAGACGGAAAAGACAGAATTGTTCTTGCAATAGAATCATCTTGCGATGAAACTTCCGTTGCAATTGTGAAAAACGGAAGAGAACAGTTAAGCTGTGCAACAGCAACTCAAACGGATATACACGCCTTATATGGCGGAGTAGTTCCCGAAATTGCCTCACGGGCACATACGGAGGCTATTTGCGGTCTTATGGAGAAAGCTCTCTCAGACGCATCTTTAACCCTTGACGATATAGACGCTATTGGCGTAACGAATACCCCAGGTCTGATTGGTGCGTTGCTAACGGGAGTTTGTTTCGCTAAAGGATTAGCGTACTCAACAAAAAAACCGCTTATTGCCATCGACCACATAAAAGGACATACAGCGGCGAATTATCTTTGCTTTCCTCAGCTTGAACCCCCGTTTACAGCCCTTGTTGTAAGCGGAGGGCATACTTCGCTTTTTGCAGTTGATTCCTATACGGATTACCGCGTTATCGGCTCAACGAGAGATGATGCGGCGGGAGAGGTTTTTGATAAGGTTGCAAGAGTTTTGGGACTTCCCTATCCCGGCGGTGCGGCTATGGATAAATTAGCAGCCGAGGGTGATTCAAAAGCGTTGAAGCTGACAATAAGCAGAATTGACGGAAGCAAATATGACTTTTCGTTCTCAGGACTAAAAACCGCTGTTATTAATAAGGTTCACCAGATGGAGCAAAAGGGCGAAGAGCTTGACCATAAAACAAAATGCGATATTGCCGCATCAATGACAAACGCTCTTGTTAAGACTATAACAACAAGATTAGAAGCATATTTTGAGGAATACCCCGAAATTAAGGGCAGACCAATAGTTCTTGCAGGAGGCGTTGCCGCAAATTCACATCTCAGAAAAGCATTAAAAGAAACAACGGAAAAATACGGAGCAGTTCTTTATCAGCCTCCCCTCTCTCTTTGCGGAGATAATGCGGCTATGATTGCTGCCCAAGGCTTCTACGAGCCAATTTTAGATAAAGATTCAGCTTTAAGCCTTAATGCCTTCGCAACGGTAAGAATAAATCCCTTGAAAAAATAAACTTAAATAAAAAACTAAATAGAGAAAAGGAAACAAAAAATGGATAGAAACGCATATATCAACGAAGCAACGGCAAAATTTCAGGCATTGCTCACAGAACAGCTTGACAGAGCTGAAAATATAAAGAAAACAAAGGATTTTATTGATTTCAAAAAACTTGATAAAATAATAATCGGCGTTTGCGGTGGAGACGGAATTGGTCCATACATATCAAAAGTTGCAAAAACAGTTCTTGAAAATATTCTTTCCGAAGAAATAAAAAGCGGAAAGGTTGAATTGAGAAATATAGAGGGCTTAACAATAGAAAACAGAGCAGCCGCCCAAAAAGCAATTCCCGATGACGTTATGGAAAAGCTTAAGGCTTGCCACGTTATTCTCAAAGGGCCAACAACAACTCCAAGAGCAGGTGATCCTTGGCCAAACATTGAAAGTGCAAACGTTGCAATGAGAAAATCCCTTGACCTTTTTGCAAACCTCAGACCTGTTAAAATTCCATCAGAGGGCATTGATTGGACGTTTTTCAGAGAAAACACAGAGGGCGCATATGCAGTTGGAAGCAAGGGTATCCACGTAAACGAAGACCTCGCCCTTGACTTCACAGTAACAACAACAGAGGGAACAGAGCGTATTGCAAGACTTGCGTTTGAATATGCGAAAAATAACGGATATGACCGCGTAACTATAGTAACAAAAGCAAACGTTATAAAAACAACAGACGGAAAATTTTTAAAAATCTGTAAAGCGGTTGCAGAGGAATACCCCGATATAACAGTTGACGATTGGTATATCGATATAATGACCGCTAAACTTGTTGACGAAAAACGAAGAAGAGACTTCAAGGTTGTAATTCTTCCAAACCTTTACGGCGATATTATAACAGACGAAGCCGCAGAGCTTCAGGGCGGAGTTGGAACAGCAGGAAGTGCAAATATAGGTAAAAGATACGCAATGTTTGAAGCGATTCACGGTTCTGCGCCAAGAATGGTAACAGAGGGAAGAGCAATTTATGCAGATCCTTGTTCAATGCTTCGCGCTGTTGTTATGTTGCTTAATCACATTGGTATGCAGGATAAAGCAGCCAAACTTGACAAAGCTATAGATGAATGTATGCTTGAAGTTAAAATGACGGGAAGAGAAGACGGTGCAACGAATATAGAATTTGGTGCTAAGATTATAGAGAAACTTTAATTATGAGAGAACATATATACACAATACCCGTAAATGAAGCCTTTGAAAAATCGGGAGACGATTGTCCTTTCTGTACGTTATTCAGAAAACTTGAGGAAAATGAGCTTGATTTGATTCTTGGGGCATCAATGATGGAGCCGGACGTCAGAATCGAAACGAATAAAAAAGGCTTTTGCCGATACCATTTCGGTAAAATGCTTCCAAGAAAAAACAGATTGGGAATTGCTCTTATGCTTCAAAGCCACGTTGAAGAGGTAAAAAAAGAGATAAAACAAGGTGGATTTTTTTCAAGAGATCATAGTGCAAAACCCGTTAAGAATATATCAAAGTTAGAAGAAAGCTGTTATATATGCGATAGAATTGAAAACAACCTTTCCGCAATGTTCTTAACAACGGTTTATCTATATGAAGAAGAAAAAGATTTCAGAAAAAAGTTTGAAAACCAAAAAAACTTTTGCCTTCCCCATTATAAAAGACTTTTGGAGGCTTCAAAAAACATAAACAAAGAAATGAAAGCCGAGCTTGAAAAAACAGCTCAGAAAATACTTTTTGCTCATATGGACCAATTGTATGAAGATGTCAGCCTTTTTATCAAAAAGTTTGATTATAGATTTGAAGAGCTTCCTTGGGGAAACTCAAAAGATTCCATTGAACGAATAATCGCACTTTTAACCTCAGAAGATTTCAGAATAAAAAACAAAAAATAATTCTCTGTATTAGATAAATGTTGGTGAACAAAAATATACATCTTATTCATTTGGATATTATGGGACTACCATAACAAGGCGGTGAGTTTATGAAAATAATTAGTTGGAACTGTCGTGGCAAATTCAGAGAGAAGTTTTCTATTATTCAGAAGGAAAACGCTGATATTTATGTTATACAAGAGTGTGAAAATCCCGAAAAGTATAAAAAGCATTTTTCCGCTTTTCTCTCCGACTATGTATGGTATGGCGAAAAGGATAGCAAAGGATTAGGGATTTTTGTTCAGCCGAACATAAAAATGGAAGTAAATAATTGGCTAGTTTATTGTTTGCGTCACTTTATATCTGTTAAGATAAATGATTGTATTGACTTGTTAGGTGTGTGGGCAAGTCCACCACATATTGAGGAATATTATATATATCAATCAATTAACATTGATAATTATGGCGAAAATATTTTGATAATAGGGGACTTTAATAGTAATGTTATTTGGGACAAAAAACATGGAAAACGAAGCCATAGTGCTGTTGTTGCCGAACTAAAAGCTAAAAATATTGTTTCAGCCTACCATTATGTTACAGGAGAACAAGCAGGGCAGGAAACACAAAGCACATTTTACTTATACAAACATAGTGACAAAAAATATCACATAGATTATTGTTTTCTGAACCCCAAGAGTCTCAAAGAGTTTCAAATCTTGAATTCTGAAGAATGGTTGCAGTATTCAGACCATTTGCCAATACAAGTTGTGGTTTAATTGGTTATGAATATTAAGAGTTGCCAAAAAAATTTTTCACTATATCGAACATTTGCAAAAATGAATAAAAAGGTCATTTATACAGAACAATACTTATCTTTGACCGAGAAAAAATAAGGGTTTAAAATGACAGAATATCTTTCAAAAATAACGAGTATACTGAATAAAATCGAAGCGGAGGAGTGGGAAGCAATTTCGAAAGCATCCCGACTTTCCGCAGATACAATAAAGAATGACGGAATTATATTCACCTTCGGTTGCGGTCATTCCCACTTGCCCGGACTTGATGCATTTTACAGAGCAGGAGGACTTGCAAACGTTTCTCCTATTCTTGATACAGACTTGATGCTACATAACGGAGCAGCAAAGTCAAGCAGAATGGAAAAAATGCAAGGTCTTGCCGCCGAGATATTCAGAAGATATTCCCTTTCAAAAAATGATATTCTTTTTATCTTTTCTGCTTCGGGAAAAAACAAAGTTCCAATTGAAATGGCAATAGAGGCGAAAAAAGCGGGAATAAAAACCGTTGGCGTTTCCTCCTCTTCGTATTACGAAAAAGGTGGAGAGCTTTATAAATACGTTGACGTTCATATAGATTGTAAAGTTCCATATGGAGATGCGTGTATAAAAGTTGGAGATATATTTATGGGCGGTCTTTCAACGGCAACAAATTGTTTTATCCTTAATTCTTGCCTGATAAACGGTTCAAAAATCGCCTTAGAAGAAGGCGTAAAGCCACCCGTTTATATAAGCGGAAACGTTGAAGGTGGAAGAGAACACAACGTAGTTCTTGAAGAAACGTATTTTAAGAGGATAAAACATCTATGAGCAAAATTGCAGTTATAGGTCTTGTTGGAAATTCGGCTTTTTTATCCGTTGATAGTTTTCATAAGGGCGGAGAAACGGTTGTTGCAAAAGAAATTCATTTTGAAGTAGGCGGAAAAGGGTATAATCAAGCGGTTGCCGCCGCAAGATTCGGAGCAGAGGTTTCTTTTTTGGGTGCTGTTGGAGAAGATTTTTTTGGGGAAGTTAAAAACTTTTCTGAAAAGGAAAATATAAAACCCTTTCTTATAAAAAAAGAAGGTAACACAGCATACGCCTCTATAATAACCGATAAATCGGGCGAAACACATGTAACCGTATATCAGGGTGTTTCACTTTCAGAAAAAGATGTTGACGTTTTTGAAAATGAAATAAAAACAGCCGATATTTTGCTTATAAATAATGAAGTTCCAAAGGAAGTTAATATAAAAGGAGTAAAAATCGCAAAGGAAAACGGTGTGAGAATAATAATGAATCCCGCACCATACAGAGATATTTGCAGCTTTATCAAAGACAACGTTTCGTATTTTACACCAAATGAACACGAAACGAAAGGAATTGAAAATAAACGTAATTTAATTGTAACCTTAGGCGCAAAAGGGTGCTTTATAAAAGAAAAAAATAAATCAATTTCCCCTATAAACGTTAATTCAATAGATGCAACAGGTGCAGGAGATACATTTAACGGAGTTTTAGCTTCAATGCTTGGAGACGGAAACGATTTAGAAACAGCGGTTAAATATGCAGTTGTAGCGTCTGGACTAAGCGTTACTAAAAGATATGCAGTTTCTTCTATTCCAAAAAGAGAAGAAATAGAACTCTACGTAAAAAAACAAGAAAAAGAATAATAAACCGTATTATAGAAACAAGTAACGATATGAAATATATATATGAAAATAATGGAGTAACAATATCAGGCCCTGAGCTTTTCAGTGTTGAAAGAACCCTTGACTGCGGTCAATGCTTTCGGTTTGACAGAGATGAAAACTGCGTTTTCCACGGTGTTGCTTTTGGAAAATATATAAGATTAGAGGAAAAAGAAAACGGAGACATTTTTATTCCAAATATGTCAAAAGAAGAGTTTGAAGAACGATTTATGTCATTTTTCGCCTTAGATACAGACTATAGCGAAATTGTTTCATCTCTTGTTTTTGACGAAACGGTAAAAAAATCTCTTGAACACTCGGCGGGAATAAGAATTTTAAACCAAGAGCCTTGGGAAACCCTTTGTTCTTTTATTATTTCGCAAAATAATAATATACCAAGAATAAAAAAAATAGTTTCAAGTCTTTGTGAGCTTTGCGGTGATGACGTTGACGGTTGTAAAATGAAGTCTTTCCCCTCAGCCCAAAAGGTTTATTCATTGGGAATAGACGGTCTTGCACCAATAAAAAGCGGATTTCGTGCAAAATACATAATAAGTGCGGCAGAATCTGTTGTAAACGGAAAAATTGATTTTGATAAATTGAAAAAAACAGATTATTTATCTGCAAAAAAACAGCTTATGGAAATTAAGGGCGTTGGACCTAAGGTTGCAGATTGTGTTTTGCTTTTCGGGCTTGGCTTCAAAGAAGCATTCCCAATTGACGTTTGGATAAAACGAGTTATTTCTAAATACTACGGTGATAGCTTTACCCCCGAATATTTCGGAAAATATGCAGGTATCGCCCAACAGTTTTTGTTTTATAATGAAAGATACGTAATACAATAATAAAAAACAAAAGGAAGTGGAAATGATAAAAATAAAATCCAAAAAATCAAAAAGCGTCTTATTGTTTATACTTGCGTTTGTTCTTGCGTTTTCCGCTACAATTTCAACCCTACCGCAAAAAACGGTAAAGGCTTTAACAGCAAATGAAATTCTCAACGGTGCAGAGCTACACCCTATAAAAACAGGGTATAAATCTCTCGACAAACAAATAGAGGGAATATTTGCCGAGGTGTTCACATCTGGTATGACAACGTATGATAAAGTCTGGAGCTTATATAAATATATGGTAGAAACCTTTGAATACGATAATTCCTACCTTATTTATATAAACAGAGATATTTATCCAATCCTCAATGAAGTTCCCTATAAATCAACGGATGATGCATATGAAGTTTTCAGAGCGTTACGAATTTTAAGATTAAAATTAGGTGCTTGTACTTATTATTCTTCCCTTTATATGATAATGCTGAGAGCAATAGGACTTGAAGCATACACAGTAACGGGGCAAACAAGTACAGTAAGCGGAGGCTATACGGGGCATACGTGGGTAAGCGTTCTTATTAACGGTGTTTGGTATAATTTTGATCCTCAGGTTGAAGATAATATTACAAACAGAACAACTAACAAGGTTGTTGGAAAATACAGATTCTGTAAAACCGATTCTCAGCTTTCGGGAAAAATCAAGGGATTCAACAGAGAAGAAGATATGGCAGAATTTGGCGGATTTCAAATTGAAGGCGTTCACGCCCCGCTTCTTAACGGACTTTCAGACGGAAATACAGTTTACGTTTATTCAGGCGGAAAAATCACTCTTCTTCCCGATGTTTCACAAAACGGAAACGGAATAACCTATTGCGTTTATATAACAAATGGAAACACAGAAAGCGAAACGGAAATAAAAAAAGGCGAATGTGTTGGAAAATCTTTAAAAAGCGAGGAAATAGAATTTACGCTTGATTCTTCAGGCGAATATTCCGTTTTAGTTGAAGCAACAGACGGAACAAATACGTCAAGCTCTGTTTTTCATATAAAAGCCGTCAATCTATATCAATGTCCGCCAAAAACAAACGTTGAAGGCGTTAAAGCGTTGCTTGACGATGAAAGTGCATTCATAACAGATAAAGACGGAAATCAGAAAATAAATTGCTATATAGGAACGGGAGATATAATAAATTCTGAATTACATAGTATCTATTGGGCATACGTTTCGGGAGACACAAACGGAGACGGAGAAATATCCTCAACGGATTATCTACAAGTCAAAGCCGCCTTTTTAAACTCTTTCTCCTTTGATACGCTTTTTGCCGAAGCTGCAGATTATAACCACGATGGAGCTATCGACTCAACAGACTACCTTTCAATTAAAAACCTTATGTTAGGATAATATTTGTTGTTTATATCACACATTTGCTTTCCATTTTAGTCAAGTGCTTTTTCAAGCATACTGATATTTTTATATTTTATAGTATAATTATATTTAACTTAAGTTATTTATAAATAAAGATTATTATATTTATAATAAAAGAGATAAAAAAGTATAAGGAAAACGATATGAGCAAGGAAGTATCTTTCAAAAACAGAGACCGTTTTATTCAAATTGGAATAGCTATATCAATGTTGAGGAAATTAAAAGGAATGTCTCAAGAAAAACTTGCAGAGAAAGCGGGTATAAGCCGTTCTTTGCTAAGCGTTATTGAAGCCCCTTGTGCAGCTCATAGCTTTTCTTTAGAGGTGTTTTTTAATATTGCAGATGCCTTAGATGTTTCTCCATCAGATTTGATTAGTGCATCAGCTTTTCCCGAAAATATCATATCTAAAAATAAATAAGCTGTGTTTCAAAAAAGAGACACAGCTTATTTTATACCATTTTCAACTAAAAAAGAGAGACGAAGTCCCTCTTTTTTGGTTTATCAATTATTCAATTATTTAACAACTTCAACCTTTGTGATGTGTGGGTTAATGTTTTCGCTGTACCAATAGAGGAATCCTTCCATATTAACCTTATCGCCAATGTTGAGAGCCTTAACCGCTGCATAAACGTCTGTTGTTTTGTCGCAAAGGTAAGATTCAACTGTGAAAGAATATGTGTTTGTTCCGTCTGATACGTTGAAATAAAGGTCATCACCGTCTTGACCTGTGCCATTGTATTTGTAAAGGAAAGCAACGTCATTTCCGTTAGCATCTTTACTTGCAACAACTGTTAATTCTTTGAAAGAAGCAAAGATGTTCTGTTTTTTCAAAAGCTCTTCTTTGTTTCCAAGAATAGCTGTAACGTCTGTTGCTTCTGCAACGTAGCTGCCTTCAAGAACTTCTATTGTTGCATCAACAATTTCAATTTCTCCGGCATATTCACCTTTAAAGCCTTTAACTCTGATTTTTGTTCCAACGGAAATTTTTGCAAAATCTTCTTCAGAACAGTTTGCCTGATATACGAAGATAGCTCCGTCTTGATCCTGAGTGTAGAGAGTTGCTTTTCCCTGATTTGTTTCGCTGTCAAGCCACCAAGACTGTTTAGCCTGAACATACGTTTCAACAAGAATTTCAGCATCCTTTTCAGCAGCAATATAATCTGCATAAGTCATAACTTTTGTTTCAGCAGAAGAGCTTTCAGAAACAACTTCGGAAACAGCTTCAGAAGCAGCTTTAGAAGCAGCTTCAGAAGCAGCTTCAGATGAATCTGTAGAAGCATCGGAGGAAGCAGATTCAGAAGCGGTAGATTCAGCAGAAGAAGCGGAAGAGCTTTCAGAAGCAACAGATGAAGATGTTTCTTCTTTTCCGCAACCTACCATAAAAGTAGAAAGCACAAGTGCTGCAAACAACAAGGCAACAGTAAGTTTTTTCATTTTAAAATCTCCTAAAATTATTTAATTTTTTTTGGCTTTCACCAAACAAATGATATTATATACCAAAAATCCAAAAAGTCAAGGGTTGATTTATTTTTTCTCAAAACTGCTCTGTTTCTTTGCTTTTATCTTAGAATAAATTGTATAAATAGCCAAAACAACCCAAATAGAAACGATAGCAAAGATAAGCAACGCAGACGCTGTAGGCAGCTCTCCTAAATCTTTTTTCCCTTCCTTTGCGTTTGTTGGATTAAGATTGTCAAGTCTGTATAAGGAATTTATTTCCTTATACAAGTTATCTATATACGCCTCGTCAACCTTTTGATTTCTCCTCACAGATTTCGTTACGTTTTCAATAAGCTGTCCCGATGCACTTCTCAAAGAAGCCGAGCCATTAAAAACAGGAGTTACAAACGTGTTTTCAACGTTATCTATAAGTAGCTTCGTTGCATCGAGCTTAACGCTATAATAAAGGTCGTTGTCCTCTCCCCTTCTTGAAAGATAATCCTTGTAGGTTTCAGACTCTTTCGCCTTTGAAGTTACGGGAACGTATCCCTCCGTTTGAGAATATGCAATCTGAACTTCGTCTGTTAAAAGAAATTGAGCAAAAAGCCACGAAGCCAAAACCTCCCGCGAATTTTCTTTATTAAAAATACAAACGGACGGCCCCTGAGAAATCATTTTTTTATTATCCGTATCAAATTGCGGAATTGCTTTAACAACGGTTTCAAATTCAACAAGCTGTTCCTCAGCAATATCAATAAGAGGAGCGTCTGAACCCATCCACGTAGCACCCGCTGTTGAATCAACGGCAAAAATACATTGTCCCGCATTTAAAAAGTTTGCGGGATAGCTTGAAATTTTGAACGTTGAGAATGCCTTTGATTTTGCGTGCGTAGAAATATCAAACAGAAGCTGTTTGGTGGTATCGCTGAAAATCTCGATCTCACCCGTCTTTGTGGAATATGGGGCATCCAACTGCGCAAGCATCGATATCATCATATTATCGGTTGATTTGTAGATGCAGGGAATTAGGGTTTTTTGTCCGTTGGCAACATAATTTCCGTTCTTATCCTTGCCAAGCGACATTGCATATTCGCTGACCTCCCACACAAAATCCCAAGTGAGTACCTCGGGGAGCGTGAAGCCGAGCGCTTCGACCATATCTTTGTTCACATAACAAGCTTCAGTCGATCGCATAAAGGGAAGAGCATATTGAATATTATTGATTTTTCCCTCATTAAGAAATTCAGGTATGATTTCATCAACAGTTGAGGATGTAAATTTAAGATCCGAACCGCCAAGCCCGTATTTTTCGTTTGCTATCAATCCGTCAAGATTGACAACGGTATTTTCGCTTTCCATATAGGTAGCTATATG
>JAZNJM010000081.1:0-63580 GCA_045578045.1 Eubacteriales bacterium
TATTATGGTGATATTATGGCGAAACAAACTTTAAACGAAGTTGACGAAGGAAAAGAATATATTATAAATAGAATCGATACTGACGACGAAGATCTTGATGCTTTCTTGTTCTCTCTTGGATGTTATAGCGGAGAAGCTATTACAGTTGTTTCAAGAATGAAAAGCAGTTGCGTTGTTTCTATAAAAGACGCAAGATACAATATAGATAATCAGTTGGCTGAAGCTATTATTGTTGAATAATTTTTGATTATATCAAAATTTTTCATAATACAAAGCTACAGCCCAAATTTACGGCTTTTGAGTTAGCAGCCGCTAACTCGGTTGAAGTCAAATTATTGTTTAATCCCCCACTGAAATCAAATTATTGTTTAAATTTAATTATTATAATGCGTTAATTGTACCTTTTATCTTTTTTATTTAGTTAGTAATTATTATAAATATTTATTATAAATTGGAGGTAAAAAATGAGAATCGCACTTACAGGTAACCCTAACTCAGGCAAAACAACGATGTATAATGCCTTAACAGGCAGCAACGAAAAGGTTGGAAACTGGGCTGGTGTTACTGTTGAAAAAAAAGAACACTTAATCAAAAAGTCCTATTATTCCGAAAAAGAGGAGATTGTTGCCGTTGACCTTCCGGGAGCATATTCAATGTCTCCTTTCACAAGTGAAGAAAGCATAACAAGCACATATATCAAACAAGAAAATCCAGACGTTATTATCAATATTGTTGATGCAACAAACCTCAGCAGAAGTTTATTTTTCACAACTCAAATTTTAGAGCTTGGAATACCAGTTGTTATTGCATTGAATAAAAGCGATATAAACAAGAAAAAAGAAAATAAAATTGATGCAAAAGCTCTTTCTGAAAAACTTGGTTGTCCCGTTGTTGAAACGGTTTCAATTTCTTCTGATGGTTTAACAGCAGTTATTAAAGCGGCAACAGAACAAATTGGTAAAGGGCAGAAAGCGCCATACGTTCAGGCTGATATTGATTTAACAAACAAAGAAGCTGTTATTTCAGAAGACAGAAAACGCTTTGAGTTTGTTAATAAAATTGTTAAAGAAGTTGAAAAAAGAAAGGTTTTAACAAAAGATAAAAACATAGGCGACAAAATTGACGCTGTTTTAACGAATAAATGGGTTGGTATTCCCATATTCGTAGTTGTTATGTGGCTCGTTTTTCAAATTTCTCAAACTTGGCTCGGAACGTGGATTGCAGAAGGATACGAATTTGAAAACGGAACAACAATTCCAGGACTTGTTACGTTTATTGAAAAATTTGGTGAATGGATTGGCGGACTTATGGAAAACGCATCTCCAATACTTCAAACTATCGTTGTTGACGGTATTATTGGTGGTGTTGGTGCGGTTATAGGCTTCCTTCCCTTAGTTATGGTAATGTATTTCCTCCTTGCCTTGCTTGAAGATTGTGGATATATGGCTCGTGTTTCCGTTGTTCTTGATCCTATTTTCAAAAAAGTTGGTCTTTCAGGAAAATCAGTTATTCCTCTCGTTATCGGAACGGGATGCTCAATTCCAGGAATTATGGCTTGTAGAACGATTAAAAACGAAAGAGAACGCCGTGCAACAGCTATGCTTACCCCTTTTATTCCTTGCGGTGCAAAAATTCCAGTTATTGCCCTTCTTGCAGGATTGTTTTTCCCAGAATCTTCTTGGGTTTCTCCTTTGATGTATTTCTTAGGTCTTATACTTGTTTTCTTTGGCGCATTACTTATTAAATGGATTTCAGGACATAAATACAGAAAATCATTTTTCATTATTGAAATGCCCGAATATAAAGTTCCTTCTTTGGTTGGTGCGTTTAAGTCTATGTGTTCACGCGGTTGGGCATACATTGTTAAAGCAGGAACTATAATTCTTGTTTGTAACTCACTTGTTACAATTATGCTTAATTACTCTTGGAAATTTCAACCCGTTGAACCAACAGATTCTATTCTTCATTCCATAGCTAATCCCATTGCATTTATTATGATTCCCCTTGGATTTGGTTTATGGCAGTTAGCGGCAGCGGCTGTTACGGGATTTATTGCAAAAGAAGAAGTTGTTGGAACTTTAGGTGCAGTTTTTGCAGCTTTGGCAGTTAACGAAGATTTTGAGCTTCTTCAAATGGGTAACGGTGAAGAAATTCTCGGAATAACCGCAGCCGCGGGTCTTTCTTATCTTATGTTTAACCTCTTTACCCCACCTTGTTTTGCAGCTATTGGTGCGATGAACGCAGAAATAAAAAGCAAAAAATGGCTTTTCGCAGGAATTGGTCTTCAGCTTTCAATAGCATACGTTGTTTCTTTCCTTGTTTATCAAATAGGAACACTTTTAACAACCTCATCTGTTGGAAACGGATTTATTCCTGGACTTATTGCTGTTATTTCTATTATCTCTATAGTTACAATTCTTTCAATAAGGTCAAACGCAAAAGCAAAAAAAGAATATTCAAAAAAATAATTTTATCATTTTAAAAGACAGGAGGATGCATTTTGAACAGTATAAATCCAACAGACGTTATTGTTACAATAATTCTTATTGCTATAATAGGCGGTGCGTTAGCATATATTATTAAAGCAAAAAAAAGCGGACAGAAATGCATTGGCTGTCCAAGCTCGAAACAATGCGGCGGTTCTTGCAACTGCAAAAAAACAGACGAAAAACAAGATAAATAAAACCATAAATAAATTTGGGATGTAAAATTTTACATCCCAAATTTATTTATGGAGGTCGGTTTATTTTTTGTACAGACAATTTTTTCAGAAAAACTTTCAAAGTTCTTGAATAACAACGTATTTAATTTTTTTAGGTTTTATGAAAAAGCTGATTATAATCAATGCGGTTACAATGAAAATTGAATCCATAAGAACGCAAATTTTAAAAGTTGGACTGACGTAATTATCTGTAAAGGGAATTTTAAGAAGGTATGGAACCATTTTTGAAAAACGTTCTTTAGTAAGATTTTCGAAAGTGAAAACGGCTTCTCTTGCAAAAAGAATAATTGAAGAAAAATATTGGGCAATAAATGTTAAAACAAGAGATATTCCTCCTGAAATTAAAAGAACCTTGCTTTTTATCTCTTCTTTTGAAAAGATTTTATATCCAAATACAGAAGCAACGCTTGTGAGAGCCGAAAGACAGCTAACGTAATACCCAGCTTTAATGGTGCTTTCATTGTTGGGAATAGGAATAACAAAGGCATATAGCAAAACAAAACATAGAGATGTACCAAAAGCCAAAAGAAAAGACCCAATAATTCCCTTTAAAACGGATTTGTTTTTATTTGATTCAGAAACGTCATTTTCTGATTTTTGTGATATATCAGAATTATCATCGGAATAACTATCTTCCGTTTCATCATCCATTGATTTTTTAGCACATTCTTCGCAAAGAAGAACGTTTTTTTCATCAATGCTTTGTCTGAATTTCTTTTCTGATTTATCAATATGTTTAAGACATTCAGAACAAACACATTTCAAAACGGAAGGAATTTCTGAAAGCCTTTTTGAAACTTCAGACATAAGATTATATAAATTCTTAAAAGAAAGAGAGCAAGAAACTTCAAGTCCGTTTTCCTTAACAGAATAATCTGTTATACCGTATTTTGAAAATATCTCCTGCAAACTTCCGCTTATTGTCATTATAGAAATAGGAGTTCCGTCTTTTGCTTTAATTGAATTGTCGTTGATATAAAAAACGTAAAAACTTTTTTTGTTTCCTGTTTCAAAAACAGAAAAAAGAAATCCGTTTAAAAAGCCGTAAACTGAATCTTTTTTTACGTTGAAAGAAATTGTCGTTGCAAAATCTGTAATTTTTTTACTTATCATAATATCTCCCTCAGGTTTTCAAACCTGCAAATTGATTTTGATATAGTGTATAATAACGTCCTTTTTGAGCAAGAAGCTCTTCGTGGTTTCCCGATTCAGCAATTTTTCCGTCTGCAATAACGATAATTTTGTCTGAATCTCTAATTGTAGAAAGTCTGTGTGCAATAATAAGGCTCGTTCTGTTTTTCATTAGAGCAATCATTGCTTTTTGAATATTCATTTCTGTTCTTGTATCAATATTTGAGGTTGCTTCGTCAAGAATAAGGATTTTGGGATCATTAAGAATAGCTCTTGCAATGCATATAAGCTGTCTCTGTCCTTGTGAAAGGTTAGCGCCGCTTTCCGAAAGAACGGTTTTATATCCGTTTGGAAGTTTTCTTGCAAAGGAATCAACACCCGCCATTTTCGCCGCAGCTATAACGTCTTCTGTTTTTGCATCGTTTTTTCCGTATTTAATGTTGTTTTCAATAGTATCAGAAAAAATAACAGAATCTTGAAGAACAATACCTATTGCACTTCTCAAAGTTTGCTTTGGCAGCTCAAAAATATCTTTTCCGTCAAGTTTAATATCGCCTTTTTGAATATCATAGAAGCGAGTAAGAAGATTAACAACGGTTGTTTTTCCGCTTCCCGTTGCACCAACTATGGCAATTTTTTCTCCCGGATTAACGCGAAGGGTGAATCCGTCAAGAACCTTTTTATCGGGTGTGTATGAAAACTCAATATTATTAAACTCAATTTCACCTTTAATATTTTCGATATCAAAATCAAAGTCTTTTCCTTCGTCTTTTTCTTTTTCTTGATCTAAAATTTCGAAAACACGTTCTGCACCTGCAAGAGCTGTTTGAATCTGGGCATATTGTTGGGCAATTTCGTTTATCGGTCTTGAAAACTGTCTTGAATATGTTATAAACATAGAAATCATTCCCAAAGTAACGAGTTGTTGATTTGAGCTTATGGCAAGTTTTCCTCCAACGATAGCAATGAGCAAAAATCCGATATTTCCGATAACGTTCATAAAAGGGCCCATAACTCCACCGAATATCTGAGCTAAAACACCGATTTTTCTAAGCTCTTTATTTGTTTTTGCAAATTCTTTCCTTGCGTTTTCTTCTCTGCCATAGGCAACGATGGTATTGTAACCTCCAACGGTTTCTTCAACGTGAGAGTTAAGCCCGCCAAGAAGTTTTTGTTGCTTTGGGAAATATTTTCTCATATACTTTGTTAAGAAGAATGAAGAAAAAAGAGTTAAAACTACGGATAACATACTAACGCCCGTTAAAATAGGACTTTTTATAAGCATAACTATAAGCGTTCCCAAAAGCATAATAACACCTGAAATTATTGTTGCAACAGAGGTTGAAACCGTATTGGAAATGCTTTCAATATCGTTTGTCATACGGCTCATAATATCGCCGTGTCTGTGGTTGTCTGTGTATCCGATTGAAAGAAATGAAATATGGGAAAATAAATCGTTTCGCATATTTCTGACTGTTGCTTGGGTGAGCTTTGCGGCAGCTATGTTTTGAATAAACGTTGACAAAGACTGAGTTATGTATATTCCGCCCAAAGTAAAAAGAATAGCGTAAAATGCTTTCGCATTTTCAGATTTCATAGAGTCAATAGCTTTTCCCTGAATCATAGGGGCGATTATGGATATTGTTGCCGATATTGTAATAATGAAAACAATGGTGAAAAAATACTTTTTATTAGAGCCAATATATTTCATCAGCCTGAGAAGAGTTGCTTTTGAGTTTTTAGGCTTTTCGCCCATAACTCTTGCCATATGATTAGGACCGCCTCCCGGACGGAGATTTATTGTTACAGGATCTTTTTTGTTTTGTTGTTTATCCATTAACGTCTCCTCCATCCTTCATCTGAGAGTTATATATATCTTTGTAAATTTCACTCGTTTTCATAAGTGTTTCGTGAGTTCCGAAAGCGGCAATTTTTCCATCGTCAATAACTGCAATGTTGTCAGCACTCATAACACTTGCAATTCTCTGAGCAACCATAATTACGGTAACACCTTCAAGAGCTTCACTCATAGCCTTTCTGAGCTTTGCTTCTGTTGAAAGGTCAAGGGCGCTTGTTGCATCATCGAAAATAAGAATCTTAGGTTTTTTAATAAGACCTCTTGCAATGGATATTCTTTGTTTTTGTCCGCCTGAAAGAGATGCTCCTTTTTCTGCAACAAAGGTTTCATATCCGTTTGTAAATGAAGAAATAAAATCGTGAGCTTGTGCAATTTTTGAGGCGGCTTCAATTTCTTCTTGCGTTGCGTTTTCCTTTCCTTGCTTTATATTTTCGGAAATTGTTCCTGTGAAAAGCTCACTTTTCTGAAGAACAAAAGAAATATTACTTCTCAAAGAGTCGAGAGAAATATCTTTAATTTCCGTATCTCCAAAAAGAATTTCGCCCTCAGAATCATAAAATCTTGTAATAAGTTTTAAAAGCGTACTTTTTCCACATCCCGTTGCTCCAAGGATCGCCGTTGTTTTGCCCGAAGGAATAAGTAGATTTACGTCTTCAAGAATATTTTCTTCCGAGAGAGGATATGAAAATGAAACGTTTTTTAAGGTTATGGTATCAAATTTTTCGGGAAAATCTTTACTTCCTGTTTTAACAGCGGGTTCAACTGAAAGTATTTCAGCGATTCTTCCCATACACGCCTTAGCCTTTGTTATATTCTGGAACATATTTCCAATCATCATAACAGACATAAGTATCTGAGTAACGTATGTAACAGCCGCCATTGCGTTTCCAACTTCCATTCCGTTTGTTCTTACTTCATATCCGCCAATGGAGAGAATTGCTATAACGGAAATATTCATAACAATCATAATAAATGGATTCAACGTTCCGATAATTTTTTGAACTCTGTATGTTTTTTCTGTCAAAGAATCGTTTGCAATTTTAAAACGATTGATTTCATAGTTTTCTGTTGTGAATGATTTAACAACTCTTGCCCCAACAACGTTTTCTCTTACAACGCTGTTTACGTTATCAAGATTTTCTTGAACAACGGAAAATAAAGGCGCTGTTTTTTTAATCATAATAACGATGAGAAGAATCTGAACGGGCAATGCACACGCAAAAACAATTCCAAATTTAAAATTCAAACTAAGTATCATAGCAATTCCGCCCACAAATTGCATACAAACTCTGACAACCATTCTCAAGCTCATAGAAACAAAATCCTGAGCAGCGGTTATATCGCTTGTCAACCTTGTTATTAAAGAACCTGTTGAAAATTTATCCGTTTGTTCAATGGAAAATGATGTTACCTTGTTGAAAGCGGCTTCTCTTAAACTGCACCCAAAATATTGAGATGCTGCACTTGCAAAAACAGCAGAAAGAACACCGCCTGCAAATCCAATCAAAACCACGATAATCATTTTGATCCCAACGCTGTAGATAACGGACATATTTCCCGCTTCAATTCCGTTTTCTACAATTTGAGATAAAAACTTCGGTTGCATTAAGTCTGCAAGAACTTCAATTATCATAAAAACGGGAGCAAATATTGCAATATACCAATATGGCAACAGAAATTTGAGAACTTTTTTCATTATCATTTTCCTTTCGTATATTTTAACACATTCGTGGTATATTATAACATTAAAACATTTATAATTAAACATATAAATATAAATTAATTGTGTATTAAAAGGTTTTTTTTAAATAATTTTACTTTGATTATCAGATATGAAATTATCGTTCAACGTATTGATTTATTAAAACGTATATGATATAATTTTAAAGAAAGATTTTTGGAGGAAATTATGGTAAAAAAGATTGTAATAACGGGCGGTCCGTGCGGCGGAAAAACTTCGTCTGAAAAATGGATAGAAGAAGAATTTACTTCTCTCGGATATAAGGTTTTATTTATAGGCGAAAGTGCAACAGAGCTTATTTCGGGTGGTGTTGCTCCGTGGACTTGTGGCTCAAATAGTGATTTTCAAAAACTGATAATAAATTATCAGCTTGAAAAAGAAAAACTTTTTGAAAAAGCCGCCTCCACTATGGATAATGATAAAATACTTATAGTTTGCGATAGAGGAGCTTTTGACAACAGGGCGTATATGAACGATGATGAATACAGTGCTGTTATGTCAGAGCTTGGATATTCAAGAGTTGAGCTGAGAGACAGATATGATGCTGTTTTTCATCTTGTAACTGCGGCAAAAGGTGCAGAGGAATATTATACAACGGAAAATAACGATGCAAGAAGCGAAAATATAGCTGAGGCTATTTCTCTTGATAACAAAATTATTTCTGCTTGGACAGGTCATCCTCATTTCAGAGTTATTGATAATAAATCAAATTTTGAAAACAAGATGAAACGCCTTATAAATGAAATTAAAACCGCCTTGGGTGAAAACGGGCCTTTTGAGATTGAAAGAAAATTTTTGATAGAATATCCCGACCTTTCATATCTTGAAAACCTATCGAATTGTGTTAAAGTAGAAATTATGCAAACTTATCTTAAAAGCCATAATGGAGAACAGCTTCGAATAAGACAACGTGGCGAAAACGGAAGCTACGTATTCTTTAAAACAATAAAAAGAAAGCTAAGTCCAATAAAGAGAATTGAAATTGAAACGAAAATTTCTGAAAAAGAGTATTTGGCTTTACTTGTTAATGCAGACAGCGATTATAAACCAATCTGCAAATCGAGATATTGTCTGACGTATGAAGGGCAGTATTTTGAAATTGATGTTTTTTCCTTTTGGAACGATAAAGCAATTATAGAAATTGAATTGTGCAGTGAAAATGAAGAAATAGTTTTTCCCGAATTTATAAAGGTTATAAAGGAAGTAACAGACGATTCTTCATATGGAAATTATACTATGGCTAAAATAAAATAGTTTTCGCCGTAATGATATGAAAACAAGGAGAAAAAACTTTGAACCATTTTGAAATAGTTTCTCAGTATAAACCAATGGGCGACCAACCGCAAGCAATTGAAAGCCTTGTTGAAGGAATTGAAAAAGGATATACAGATCAGGTTCTTCTTGGAGTTACAGGTTCGGGTAAAACATTTACAATGGCTAATATAATCGAGAGAATAAATCTTCCAACAATTGTTTTAGCTCATAATAAAACTCTTGCCGCACAGCTATATACAGAGTTTAAAGCGTTGTTTCCAAATAACGCTGTGGAATATTTCGTCTCATATTACGATTATTATCAGCCAGAGGCATACGTTCCCGGGAAAGACGTTTATATTGAGAAAGATGCATCTATAAACAACGAAATTGATAAATTAAGACATAGTGCAACAAGTGCACTTTTTGAAAGACAAGACGTTATAATTGTTTCAAGTGTAAGCTGTATATATTCCTTAGGTTCTCCCGAAGAATATAAAAATCAGGTTATTTCTCTTCGTCCTGGGCTTGAAATGGGAAGAAATAATCTTATAAAAAAGCTCGTTGCCCTTCAATATAGCAGAAACGATTTTGGGTTTGATAGAAATAATTTCAGAGTAAGAGGCGATACGGTGGATATCTTTCCGTCTAATTCCGATTCATATGCCATAAGGGTTGAGTTTTTTGGAGATGAAATAGATAAGGTTTCACAAATCAATACGGTAACGGGAGAAGCAGAAGCAACTCTCGGTCATTTTGCTGTATATCCGTCAACTCACTACGTTGTTAATGAAAAGGAAAAGGACGAGGCTCTTAAAGAAATTCTTGATGAGATGGAAGAAAGAGTTGAGTTTTTTGAAAGTCAGAAAAAATATATTGAAGCACAACGAATCAGAGAAAAAACTCTACTTGACGTTGAACAGCTTAGAGAAATAGGAAGATGCAACGGAATTGAAAACTATTCGAGAGTTTTATCAAGAAGAGAACCCGGAAGTACACCAAATACACTTCTTGATTATCTTCCTGAAAAATATCTTATGTTTATAGATGAAAGCCACGTTACAGTTCATCAGGTTGAAGGAATGGGCGGCGGCGACTATTCAAGAAAGAAAAATCTTGTTGATTATGGATTCAGACTTCCGTCTGCTTTCGATAACAGACCGTTGAATTTTGGCGAATTTATTGAAAAAAAGGGAATAACTGTATATGTAAGTGCAACTCCGTCTGATTTTGAAAAAGCTATTTCGCAGAATACCGTTGAGCAAATTGTTCGTCCAACGGGATTGCTTGATCCCTTAATACAAGTCAGAAAAACAGAAGGTCAGATTGATGATCTTCTTGGAGAGATAAAAGAGCGAACAGCCTTGGGAGAGCGAACTCTTGTAACAACGTTGACAAAAAAGATGGCGGAGGATTTAAGCTCATATCTTACCTCAAACGGAGTTAAAGCAAAATATCTTCATTACGATATAAAAACAATGGAGAGGGTTGAATTATTAAGACAGCTGAGATTAGGTGAGTTTGACGTTCTCGTTGGAATTAACCTGCTAAGAGAGGGGCTTGACTTGCCTGAGGTTTCTTTAGTTGTTATTCTTGATGCTGATAAACAAGGATTTCTTCGTTCTGAAAGCTCTCTTATTCAAACAATAGGAAGAGCCGCAAGAAACGTTAACGGAACTGTTATTATGTATGCGGATAATATAACTTCTGCTATGGAAAAAGCAATAAACGAAACAAACAGAAGAAGAAAGCTCCAAGAAGAATATAACGTAAAACACGGAATTACTCCAAAAACTATAATAAAAGAAGTGAGAGATTCCATAGAAATAACATTCAAAATTGAAGACAATTATAAAGAGCTTTCAAAAGCAGATAAGAAAAAACGAATTGAAGAGTTAACAAAAGCAATGAAAGAAGCTGCCTCACGCCTTGAATTTGAAACAGCGGCGGCAATAAGAGACCAGATTTCAAAGCTGTCTTCGTTTTAATGGTTTTTTAACCAAATTAACGTAATATAGTTTATGAAATAATAACGTAATATAAATAGGCTAAAAAAAGAAAGGAATATCAAATGGAAAGTTTTATAGATTTCATTTATAAAATTGACGGTAAACTAACTGAATTTGTTCAAGGATTATATCCAGGAGACGGTTTTTTTGGAAAAATTGTTGATTTACTGTTTTATATGTTCACTTGTTTTTCGGAGGAGATTATTTTAATTTCTCTGATTGTTTTCGTTTATTGGTGTTTTAATAAGAAAATGGGAGAGGGAATGTTGCTCACCTTATATTTTTCAAACGCAGTAAACGGAATTGTTAAGGATATTGTAAAACGTCCCCGCCCCTTTAAAAACCCCGATTTTTCATCTCATCTTGATTCTGCAAAGGGAAACGGTCTTGTTGATAAAGTACATTTAGGCGAATCGTATTCGTTTCCAAGCGGACATTCTCAAAACGCAGGTAGCTTTTGGCCTTCCTTTTACCTTGGATATAAAACACAGTATTCAAAGAAATTCACTCTTTTGAAGATTGCACCATTTGTTGTTATCCCTCTTGTTATGGTGAGCCGTGTATATCTCGGAGTACATTATGCATCTGATACCGTTGTTGGTGCAACACTTGGTATTTTATGCGCATTTTTAATGATGTCTATATATTATAAGTTTTATGAAAAGAAAAACACCTTGATAATTTGTGTATACGCAATTTCCCTAATTGCTCTTTTCTTTAATCCAACAGCAGACACTCTCAAAACAATGGGAATGGGACTCGGTGGAATTGCGGGTTTTATGCTTGAAAATAAATTCGTTAAATTTACAACTGAAACAACGTGGAAAAAGAAAGCCATAAGGCTTTTCATTGGCGTTTCAACCTTATTGCTTGTGAGAAGCGTGTTTAAACTTATTTTGCCCTCAATGGAAGAAGGAGCAATTTTCTATACAACAAATAAAACGTTGTATTATTGGGGCGGATTTTTCAGATATATGATAATGGGACTTTATGGAACGTTTATCTATCCCGCAATTTTCAAAAAATTTAATTTTTAACCAAAAACCACCGCATATTTTGCGGTGGTTTTGTCAATCCTATTTATACAATAAATAGAAAGGCGGTTATACCTTATGAAGATAAAAACTTCAAAAAAGTTTTATATTTCAATAATCTCATTTTTACTTTTGATTATTTTTTCCCTTGGAACGATTGTTTCTGCAAAAGAAATATCTCCTGCCATTGATATTCTCAGAAGTAAAACTACCTTTACAAAATGCGCTCTTTCAGGCACAGAAACAAGTTTTTCAAAAGAAGATTTTGAAGCAGTTGTGGGATGCTCTTTTGATTACGTTACAATAACAAAAACTCCTTCGTCAGAAACGGGCGTTCTTAAAGTATCTGGAGTTGACGTTATAGACGGACAGAGCATAATTTCAGAAAGTCTTGACCTTTTAAAATTTGTTCCAACTTCAAAGGAAACGGAGAATAATCCGTCTTTCACCTTTACAGTTTCAGATAAAAGCTGGAAAAGTACGGATATAGTATGCAATATAAACTATTTGTCATCAATAAACTATGCACCCGTTGCTGAGAGCTTCAGAATAAATACGGTTAAGAATATTTCAGCTTATTCTGAAATAAACGTATATGATCCGGATAATGATGAAATGACAATAAAAGTCAGCTCATACCCATCTTTTGGAAGTATCGCAATAAATACAGCCCTTAAAAGAGTAACCTATACGCCTGAAAAAAATTTTACAGGTAACGATGTCTTTACTGTTTATGCAGAAGATAAATATGGAAATAAATCAAATACAGCAAACGTATACGTTACGGTTGACAGTGATTCGGGAAATATGACTTTCGGAGATATGGGAGAAAGCGATCTCCATTATGCCGCAATAGCCCTTTCAAAAAATAATATAATGACCTATTCTAAAAAAGGCGGAGAGTATTATTTTTCACCCGATGAAGAGGTTAATAAAATTGATTTTACAGTAATGCTTCTTTGTGCTTCAAGATTAAACGATGGAATCAGCTCTGTTAAGGATACAGAATTTATTGATGATAAAGAGCTTTCAAGCGGAAGAAAATCCTATCTCAAAAGAGCTTTAGATGTTGAAATTGTTGAAATAGGGGACAGATATTTCAAGCCCGATGAAACAATAAAAACAAATGAAGCTCGTTCTATGGTAGCTAAATCCTTAGGACTTGATTATGAATCTGAAACGGTTGATTTGATAATGGGAAATTCTGTTTCCAAAACTAATTTAACAAAAGAAGACGTTGCAGAAATTCTTTATAATATTTGCATTTATTTGAATTAGTGTTTCAATAATATTTTTTCATATTTATTGATAAATAATTTAAGGTTGTAAAAAGCGGGGCTTTTTTACAGCCTTAATTTTTATATACATATTTTTTTACATTTATTTTTTATTTTCTCAATAAAATATTATTTATAAAATGATATAATAATCGTCAGTAAATAAAATAGGAGTTATAAAATGGACGAAATAATCAAAAAAGCCTATTCGGGTAATAGAGCATCAGTAAACGCTCTCTATAATGACAATAAAAATAAGGTTTATTCAATAGCAATGTGTTTTCTTGATAATAAGTCAAAGGCAGAAAACGTTGTTTTGAATATCTTTTCAAAAATATGGAAAGAATTTGATAAGCTAAAGATTGAAACAGAAGATGATTTTTCTGAAATTTGTAAATCAAGAGCTGCAATGGAATGTAAAAAAATCATTCTTAGAGAAGATTCAAGAGCTTTTGTAGTTCCAAAAAATCAGAATATGATGATAAATTCTGAAAAAACAAACTTTTCTGTTTCTGATAAGGTTTCCCTTTGGAAAGAAGTAACTTCTGAGTTTTCAATGCTTCATAAGTTTATATTTGTTGCAAGAACTCTTTGTAAAATGTCTCTTTCTCAAATTGCAAAGGCTGTAAACGTTGATGTAGGAACTGTTGGACTTGCAGTTAAAGCAGAAGACGTTTATTTTGGAATGACAATTAGTTTTTCTGATGTTGAAAAGAGCATTTTTGCATATGCGGAAACTCTTCAGTTTGCTCCTTCCGATTTAAGCGTTGTAATAAATGCTATTGATGAATACGTAACACCATTTGAGAAAAATGCTTTAATAGGAAAAATACGTGTTTTATCAGCTGTTTTGGTTGTTGCTGTTATTGTTGCGGTAGTCGTTCTTCTTATAACGATTATTGGCGGAGGTAATTCTGAAAACGTATCAAGCGGTTCATCATCATCTTCTGAGGAGATTGAACCAAAATGGGAAAGCTCTGTAACCGCAACTGATTATGCTGTTATCGACATAAAGAACTACGGAAAAATTTCAATAGCTCTTGATGGAAAAACTGCTCCCATAACTGTCGAAAATTTCAAAAAACTTGCAAAAAAAGGTTTTTATGATGGACTTACATTCCATAGAATCATTGAAAACTTTATGATGCAGGGGGGTGATCCCGATGCAAACGGTACGGGTGGTTCTGATGAAGAAATAAAGGGCGAATTTTATGCAAACGGTGTTGAAAATAATATTGGTCATTTCAGAGGCGCAATCTCAATGGCTCGTTCAAATCCAATGGATAGTGCAAGCTCTCAATTCTTTATAGTTCATAAAGATAGTCCACATCTTAACGGAAAATATGCCGCTTTTGGATTCGTTGTTGATGGAATTGAAATTGTTGATAAGATTTGTAAAGATGCGAAACCAACTGATGACAACGGAACAATTCCTTTTGCAAATCAGCCTATAATTAATTCTGTTAAAATTTATTCCGTTGAAGAATTTAAAAATATTTCAGATACGGATGAATCAAAAATAAATTCCGAAACCGCTTCAGAAACAGTATCCGGTGAAAATTCTGAAACAGCTTCAGAAGCAGTATCTGGTGAAAATTCTGAAACAGTATCTGAAACAGCATCTGATGATAATTCTGAAACAGTATCGGAAGCAGTATCTGAAACAGTATCAGATTTAACGTCTGAAAATAAATAGGAAAACGTTTCCTAAGAAGAATTTAAAAAGATTCTGAAAAATTTGATAATAATTAGCTTTTAAAAATTGCAATTTAAACTTTTAAAATAATAATTATGCCAAAATTCAAGGTATATTCCTTTAAAAACAAAGGAATATACCTCGTTTTTTATACAAATAAATTTTGTTAGACGAAAGTCTGACGATTTTGAGGTCGTTTCAAAAAATGCATACGTTTTTATTCCCTTAATATAATTGTTAATTTTTCCCTTGGGTTTAGATTTTTGTCAAGCCAACAAATTGTATAGCCTTCTTTTATATATTCGCTATCTTCAAGTTCTGCTTCTTTATTATAAACTTTTATTTCAACACAAAAAAATGTTTTTAGATTACTAACGGTACATAAAGGCAAATACATTTCTGAATCATTAGATTTAAAGTTATAAACTCCAGTTGAAACATATCCCGATAGTTCTTCCGCACATATTCTATCTCCATATGATATAAGAAAATCAGATATTGTTGACCATATTATTTCATATCCCTTTGAATTAGGATGAACAGAATCGCAAAGCAGTTCTTCTGTATTTTCAAATTTTTGATAAACGTCAACGTAATAGGAACTTGTTTCCTTCGCAACCTCTTCAACGGCTTTTATAAATAATGGATAGCATTGAGTAATACCCCCATAGTTTTTATATCTTTCAAAATTAAGTTTTTCTGTTTTAATGTTGTTTGGACTAACAAAAATGACCTTTGCACCTATATTTTTGCATTTTGAATATAATTGTCTCAGCTCATTTTTAAAGTTTTCTACAGTTTTATCACTATAATAATATTGAACGCAATCATTAATTCCAAGCATCACTAAAACAATTTGAGGAGAATATGCCTCTACGTCCCTTTCAAATCGAATTAATGCTTCCGTTGCCCTGTCTGCACTCACGCCTGAATTTATAACCTTACATCCAATTAAATCACTGAGCTTTTCTGTCCACCCACCGTTACACGTTACGCTATCTCCCAAGGCAACAATAGTTTTTCCCGAATAAGCTGTTGGTTCAATTTTCTTTTTTGTATACGTAACGGTGAAATATGCTTCTGTTTTTAAATTTCCTTCTTTTAAAGTTCCCTCTGCTTGAATTGTCTTTGAAGTGAAATCTATTCCGTGTGGATATAAAACGTCCCCAACACGTATTTTGCTCCAAACAGAATAATTCTTTTTTCCAAAGTCATTGCCTTCTTTGTATTCGGGATTATATGAAAAGCATAGTCCAAATGAATTTTTTCCAACCTCTTTCGTGTATGAAATATGAGAAGCCGCTTTTTCTTTAACAACAAATCCACCAACAGACGATTCATATTCCGCATATAGTTTATGATAGTATAAACCCGAAATTTTTCCGCCAGTGAAAACAATGTTCATCATATTTATATAATTATCCCACATTTCACCCGTTTTTGAGATATACAGCTTTTCTGTTAATTCATCACAATTTCCGATTAATGATGGAGAGACAATGTTTAAAAGGACAATAACAATCATAAATAAAGCTGTTTTTTTCATATATCCCCCTAAAGTTTAATTTGTTTGTTGTTTTATTTATATGTTTATATTTTTCCATTTATAACTCTGAACCTAAGAATAATATCTGAGGTTTAAAAGATATATTTCGTTTAAAAAGCCTAAAGAGTTCATTGATTCATCAAGATAATTGTGAAACATTTACATTTTGGTCTTGACATTCCATTTCTCATATGGTATAATGCTTAACGAAGGAAATTGTTGTTTTTTGCAGTAAAACAACAATTAAAAAAACAAAAAAAAGACACAAAGGAGTCAAAGCAATGAAAAAAGTTTTAAGTATTTTGTTGCTTGTTTGTCTCGTTGTATGCTGCTTTACCGCTTGCGGTGATGATGAGCCTTCATCTTCCGCAACCGAAAGCAAAGCAGAAACATCCAAAGATACAAGCACAGATACCTCCGAGGAAACCGAAAAAGGTGAAAAAATCAGTTATGCCGATCTCGAAAAAAGAGACCTCGGCGGCAGAGAGATTTATATCATCGAACGTTGGTTTGGATACGGAAAAAGCACAATCGACTTTACGGGCGAAGTTCTTTATATGGAAGATGATAACGGCTCGCTCACAAACGTAAACCAGGCAAAAAAAGACATTATTGAACAAGTACAAAAAGACTACAACTGCAAAATCACAGGTGAAATCTTTGGCGAAGGTTCAACAAGTATTGTAAATGATCTTAGAACCCTCATTACTAACGACATCGCTACAAGTACACCTAAATACGATTTCTTCTTCGAATCCTACTACTACTATACGGGCTTTATTAGTTATGGATACCTCCTCAACGTTAAAGACCTCAAAACGCTCAATCTTAAAAGCTCTTGTTGGGATCAGAACGCAGTTTCTGAGCTTTCCATCTGCAATGCACTTTATTTCATCCTTGGTGATATAAATACATATGATAACGATGGTACAATAGCAATGCTCTTTAACAAAGAGCTTTACGAAACATTGGGCTATAAAGAAGATCTCTACAAACTTGTTAAAGACCGCGAATGGACGTTTGATAAACTTGTTGAGCTCTCCAAATCATTTGACAACATTGACCACTCTCAAGACGGCGAAAGAAACGAAAAAGATAACTGGTTTATGGGTTCTGAATCAGCTAACCTTTATACCCACGCTGTTGCTGCTGGCGAAAGCATTTGCGGAAAAGACAAAAATGACGAAGCCCAGCTTACAATGTCAACAGAACAGACTATTAATGCTCTTACAGACGCTGTTAATTTCTATTTAAGCGGTTCAGTTCTTGTTGCTGACCTTCCTGAATACAAAGAAAAATATCAACAGCCTGGAGAAGCATACGAAAAGACAGTTACAAACGCATTCCTTGAAGGAAGAGAGCTTTTCTATATGACGTCTCTCATTCACGTACCATATTTCCGTACGATGGAAGACGAATTTGGTATCATCCCCGTTCCAATGTATTCTTCATCTCAGGACGATTACTGTTCTGAAATGGGAAATCACACAGCTTCTGTTCTTATGATTCCTAACACATCATTAGCTGATGATGACCTTGGTCTCGTTATTCAGGCTCTCGCTGAACTTTCCGAAGAACAGCTTACTCCTGAATACTACGAAAAACAGCTCAAATTCAGAGATTTCAAAGATGAAGAATCTGCTGAAATGCTTGATATTATCTTCAACAACCGTCATTATGACCTTGGTGCAGTTTTTGGTGATTCCTGGGGCGATGTTGACACATATTACAATGTGCTTGATACAAACATCAAATCAAGATTCGAAGGAATACAAGATATAGTTGAGGCTGATATTGAAGGTACAATGAATGATATTAAATTAGCTATGGATTCTGCAAATTAATTTTAATTTTGTATTCAAACAACCCCTTGGTTATTTTCCAAGGGGTTGTATTTTTATTTGAAGTTTTTTATGAATTAAATGTAAGTTCTTTTTACCACATTTTTTAGTTTTGAATAGTATTTGTGTTTAAACAATATTTGTTTTATAATATTTATCAGTTGCTGTTAATTTATCAGTTGCTGTTAATTTACCAGTTGCTGTTAATTTACCAGTTGCTTTTAAGTTTATTTTTCTCTGTTATTATAATTTAAAATTTAAAAATCAAGGTATAAATTGTATTTTTCTCCCTTTCTTATTGACATCGCTGTTAAAATGTGGTAATATTCAATTTGGAGTTTTAGGAAAAGTATCATATGTTTATATTTTATCTTTTGATTCTCGCTTTTTTAATAAGTAAATTTTAAAGAAAGGAATGAGAAAAATGTTAATATTATCAGAAATCCCCGAACCTATCGCCTCTTTCCTTTCATACAAAAGAGTTATTCAAAATCGCTCAAAGCTGACTGTTGAAGAATATTATATTGATTTAAGAACTTTTTTCAGATATATAATAGCAACAAGACAAAAAGGCAATCTTTCCGATTTAACAAAATATGATATATCATCTCTTGATTATGAAACTATAGAAAGCGTTTCAACAGAAGAAATATATGCATTTTTGCTTTTTGAAGCCGAAGATAAAAAAAATGATTTTGCTTCAAGAGCAAGAAAACTTTCAGCAATTAAGTCTTTTTATAAATATCTTACAGTTAAATCAGGTAAAATTAAAAATAATCCCGCTAAAGATATCGAGTCTCCAAAAAAGCCAAAACAGCTTCCGAAATATTTGTCTTTAGACGAATGTTTACAGCTTTTAAACGCTGTTTCAAAAGGGAGCGAACATTATTACAGAGATTATTGTATTATAACTCTATTTCTCAACTGTGGGATGCGTTTATCAGAGCTTGTTGGAATTAACCTTTCTGACGTTGAAAACGACCTTTCAAAATTAAAGGTTACAGGAAAAGGAAGTAAATCAAGAATTATCTATCTTAATGATGCTTGTAGAAATGCATTATCCCAATATCTTTTTGCAAAAAATAAAGAAACCTCAAAACCAGGTTTTGTTCTTAATGATAAAAACGCTTTGTTTATTAGCGAAAGAGGAAACAGAATATCAAATAAAACTGTTCAATGGATGATAAAAAAATATCTTGATATTGCAGGACTTTCAGGAAAAGGATACTCTGTTCATAAGCTAAGACATACCGCTGCAACCCTTATGTATCGTTCAGGAAACGTTGACGTCAGAGTTCTGAAAGATATATTAGGACACGAACAGCTTAATACAACACAAATTTATACACATATTTCAGATTCACAAATGAAAGCCGCAATGGATAATAATCCTCTCGCAGACATTAATATAAAAAAAGAAATGGATGTAAATAATAAAAAATGATATTCACAGAAATTAGCTTCAAAGACAATGATTTTGACGATAATAATATTTTAAAAACCTCTTCCCTTCTTAAAATATTGCAAGATGCAGCCGTTTCTGATGCGGAACAGTTTGGAGCAAGTCATAAGAATTTACTGAATGATAATATGTTTTTTGCTGTATATAGAAATATTTTAACTGTAAAAGAGCAAATAAAAAAAGGTGTAGAAAAAGCATATCTCTTAACGTTCCAAAGCGGACACGACAGAATGAAATTTATGAGAAGCTATTTTGTTTATCTACAAAAACCTACACTTTCGAATGAGTTTTCTAAAAAAACGTATGAATCAAGTAATATTGATCCGTCTGAAAATGCAATTATTATTTGCAACAGTATTTGGGTTTTAGTTGATTTTGAAAAGAGAAGACTTCTCAAGGCAGACTCTTTAAACTATCCCGTTGAAGAATATGAATATTCTTTTCCACGTCCTACAAAAGTTATAGTTGAAACAGATAGTAAAAATTTTCTTGGAGAATTTAAAGGAAACAATTATTATATTGACGAAAATAAACACGTAAACAACACGGTATACGCTGATATCGTTTCTGATTTCGATTCAGAAAAAAAATCTTTTAATTATTTTGACGTAACGTATGAACACGAAATACTTCCCGAAGACACCGTTCTTGTTTATTGCGAAAACACAGAAACAGGGAAAAAATTCACAGGGCTTTTAAAAGAAACCGAAACGTCCTGCTTCAGCGTTGAAATTAAATACTAAAACTATGGAGAAAAAATATGTCCTCAAATTCATCAAATACAAAAAAAGCACATAAATTAATAGTGCAGAATAAAAAAGCAAGACACGATTATTTTATTGATGATACTTTCGAAGCGGGTATTGAGCTTTGCGGAACGGAAGTTAAATCTCTAAGAAACGGAGCTGTTAATCTTAAAGACTCTTTTTGCCGTTTTATTGACGGAGAGCTTTTTGCGTTGGGAATACACATAAGCCCATATGAAATGGGAAATATTTTCAATAGAGACCCAAGAAGAGACAGAAAACTTCTTCTACACCGAAGAGAGCTTGACAGACTTTTTGGCGCTGTTGGTAAAAAAGGTTTTTCAATTATTCCTCTCAGCTTGTATTTCTCCGGCAAATGGGTTAAGGTTGAATTAGGACTTTGCAGAGGTAAAAAGCTGTATGACAAACGTGAGGCAGATGCTAAAAAAACAATGGATATGGAAATGAGAAGAAACAGCATTGCCGATTAATAACGTTTTTAAACATTAACAAAACGATTAAGACATATCAAGGATAGACTATATATGAGAATGAAACTTATTAAAAGAAAACAAAAAGATTTAAAAAGAATGCTTTTTGTTGTCAACCCCGTTGCAGGGAAAGGACTTGGCAAAAAATACGCCTTTTCTCTTATTACCTTTTTTTCAAAAAAAGGGTATAACGTAACTGTACATCCAACAGACTGTGATTCTGAAACAAACAAAGAATTTGTTAAAAATAACGCCCGTTTTTACGATATTATCGTCTGTTGCGGCGGAGACGGAACTCTTAACGAAACAATTTCAGGTATTATTTCTGCAAAGTCTAACGTTCCTCTTGGATATATTCCTTTAGGAACAACAAACGATTTTGCAAAAACCCTTGGAATTTCTTCCTCTCCTCTTAAAGCCGCAAACGCAATTGTAAAAGGAAAAGTTAAAAAAATAGATTGCGGTTCATTCAACGGAAAAAATTTTGTATACGTTGCCGCAGTTGGAGCATTTACTCAGGCATCATATGCAGCAACTCCCGCTGAAAAAAGATACCTTGGCTCTCTTGCGTATATGATTAAAGGAGTTGAAAGTCTTGCAAAGCTAAAACCGTTTCATTTAAAAGCAAAGGTTGGAGATTCCATTATCGAAGGAGACTATTTATACGCCTCCGTTTCAAACGCAACGTCTCTTGGAGGAATTTTCAGACTTGATCCTGAAAAAGTAAAGATTGATGACGGAATATTTGAGTTTGTTCTCGTTAAAGCTCCCACAAACTTTTCTGAAAAAAGCAAATTGGTTACGGGATTGCTCACCGAAAGCCTTAACTCAGAATACGTTGACCTTAAATATTCAACAGAAATAAAAATTAAGCTCAACTCTCCAATGACCTGGTCTCTTGACGGTGAAAACGGAGGTGAATACAAAGAAATTGTTATAACAAACCTTAAAGGAATTATAAATATGGTTGGTATTTGAGCTAATCTAAAAACAGAGCTATATAAAAACTGCTCTGTTTTTTTCTCAATTATATTTATATTTAAAAAGTTTAATATCTTTTTACCAATTTTTTTTATGTTTTTCTAAAATATACTTGACTTAATACAAAAAATTGTGTATAATACTCCCGTTGACTGTATGTTTTTTATAATGCGGTCAAGGGGAGTATGCATCCCTTGAAAATTGCATAAGCAACTTATTTATTACCGGGAGGTTTAAAATTATGAATTGGTTTAAAGCAGTCTCCGTATCAAAGTTTTTGCTTTTGATACTCTGTACGGTTTTACTTTTCGCTATCGTCCTTTTAGGTACTCCAGACGTTGCATTCTTGGGTTCTTTGGGCGTTTTTGAAGAAGGTGCTATCACTTTAGGTCTTGACCTTAATGGTGGTTCAATCATCACTTATGAAGCTGTTCCCCAAGATGAAAAAGGGAAAATTACAGCAGATGGTATGGCAGACGTTGAAGAAGTTATGCGTAAACGTCTTGACAATATGGGTTATACCGAAGCATTGGTTTACCTCATCGGAGACAACTGTGTCCGTATAGAGATTCCCGGTATTTCAAATCCAACAAAAGCTGTTGAAACAATTGGTTCTACTGCAAAGCTCTCCTTCACAGATGATGACGGAAAAGAATTTATGACCGGAGACAACGTTGATGGTGCATATGCCCAATATTACGACTCGGACAACGATGGTATTCCCGAATGGTCTGTTTCTCTCAACCTTGATGATGACGGAGCTGTTAAATTTGCAAATGCAACTGAAAAAGCAGCTGCTCTTTCATCACAAAGCAAAAACTATATTTCTATTTATCTTGACAACAGCGTTATTTCAAGAGCATCTGTTAGCGGAAAAATCACAGGCGGACATGCTTCTATAAGCGGTGATTTTGATCAAGAATACGCAGAAGAGCTTGCTGCTCTTATTAACGGTGGTTCTCTCCCCTATGACCTTCTTTGTGATGGAACACACGGAAGTCTTAGCTCTGTTGCTGCTTCCCTTGGTGAACGTTCCTTAGAAACAAGCCTTATTGCAGGCGGAATTGGTATTCTCCTTGTTTTAATTTTTATGATTATTATGTATAAGTTCCTTGGAGTTATTTCTTCTCTTGGACTTCTTGCATATACTGCAATTATGGGTATTCTTCTTATTGTTACAAAAGCAAACCTCACCCTTCCGGGTATTGCAGGTATTATCCTTGGTATCGGTATGGCGGTTGACGCTAACGTTGTTATTTTTGAAAGAATTAAAGAAGAAATCAGAGCAGGAAGATCAACAGCAGCCGCTGTTAAAGCTGGTTTCTCCAACGCTCTTTCCGCTGTTATTGACTCTAACATAACAACACTTATTGCAGCAGGTGTTCTTTGGTATCTCGGCTCTGGTCCAATTCAAGGCTTTGCAGTTACTCTTATGATGTCTGTTATCGTTTCTATGTTCACATCTGTTTTTGTTACAAAATCATACCTCAAAATTGGTATTGACCTTGGAATTACAAAAACTTCTGCGTATGGTGTTAAAATTAAAGACATTTCTGCAAACGCAGACAAAAATTCCTAAGAAGGAGGCTGCAAAATGAAGAATTATAACTTTATGAAAAATAGCAAAACAGCATTTATTATCGCAGCAGTTGTCCTTGTTTTAGGTGTTCTTTCTATGCTTATCAGAGGTTTTAACCTTGATATAGACTTTGCTGGCGGTACTGAGCTTTCAATTTCCATTGGCAAAAACGTTACGTCTGAGCTTGATAACATTAAAGCTATTGTTAAAGACGTTATTGGTGAAGAAGCATCTTCTGTTGCAAAATCAGGTTCTGATGCAAATCAGGCTATTATCAAAACAAAAGAGCTTTCAAACGAAACAACAGATAAACTCTTTGAAGCACTTAAAGAAAAATACAACCTCACTGCTGAGACATTTGACTCTATTGAAACAGTTGGCTCAACAATAAGCGGTGATACACAGAAAACAGCTATTGTTTCTTGTCTTGTTGCTGTTGCTCTTATTCTCGTTTATATTACAATTCGTTTCCAATTTACATCAGGTCTTTCTTCAATTGTTTGTCTTGCATTTAACATTTTCACAATGCTTGCATTCTACTCTTTGTTGCAAATTCCTGTTAACTCAAACCTTATTGCCGCTTGTCTTACAATTCTCGGTTATTCTATCAATGCAACTATCGTTGTTTTCGATAGAGTTAGAGAAAACAACAGAAAATTCAAGTTGGCAGAATTTGACGATAATGCAAACCTTGCTGTTCAACAGACACTTGCACGTTCTATCAACACAACTATAACAACCCTTCTTACCATTGGTATGGTTTACATTCTCGGCGTTGATTCCATTAAAGACTTTGCTCTTCCTATTATCATTGGTATTATCGCAGGTGTATTTTCTTCTGTTTTCCTTGGTGCTCCCCTTTGGAGTAAATTCAACAAAATTTTCAAAGTTAACGCAAAACAGAATAAAAAAGAAAAAACAAAAAAAGCATAATGTTTTTTTAAGCGGTAGCCGACATTTGTCTATGCTACCGCTTTTTCACCATATAATAGCACTAATTAAATAATATAATATCACAAATATAATAAATTATTTTTTACGTTTCGAAAGGAATATATTATGGTACTTATTACTGGAATTGCAGGTTACATTGGTTCTCACACGGCGTATGCTCTCTCTCAAGCAGGATTTGACTTTGTTGGAATGGACAATTTTGTTAATAGCAGACGCGAAAATATTAAAGTTTTAAAAGAGCTTACAGGAAAAGACTTTAAATTTTATGAAGTTGATATGTTAGATGAAGAAGGAATGGAAAAAATCTTCGCAGAAAACAATATAGATTCAGTTATTCATTTTGCAGGACTTAAAGCTGTTGGCGAATCTGTTGAAAAACCTGTTTTATATTATCATAACAACATAACAGGAACTCTTATTCTTCTCGAAAAAATGAAAAAATACGGTTGCAAAAAAATTGTTTTTTCCTCTTCTGCAACTGTTTACGGAAATCCCGAAACTGTTCCTGTCAACGAAGATATGCCAACTTCAACAACTAATCCATATGGTTCTACAAAATTGATGATTGAAAATATCCTAAGAGACGTTTGCGTTGCTGATAAAGATTTTTGTGCTGTTCTTCTTAGATACTTTAATCCCATTGGTGCACATAAATGCAAAAAAATTGGTGAAAATCCAAATGGTATTCCAAACAACCTTATGCCTCGTCTTTGCCAAGCAGCATTGGGAATAACAGAATCACTCACAGTTTTCGGTACTGATTATCCAACTCCAGACGGAACGGGCGTAAGAGATTATATCCACGTTTGCGACCTTGCAGACGGTCATACAGCCGCTTTAAAGAAAGCTATGGTTTCAACGGGTGCACTCACATATAACCTTGGAACAGGAAACGGATATAGCGTTTTCGACCTTATTAACACATTCTCAAGAGTAAACGGAGTTGAAATTCCATATAAAATTTGCCCACGCCGTCCAGGAGACGTTCCCGCTGTTTATGCTTGTCCCGATAAAGCATACAATGAATTAGGATGGAAAGCAAAATTTGGTCTTGAAGATATGTGTATAGACAGTTGGGAATTTATCAAAGAAGCTACAAAAAAATAAACGTATATTTATGATAAAAAAACTTGATAACCGTATTTTTAAAATTGCTTTCATAATACTTTCATCTACAATTATCCTTTTTGGAGCATCTTGCTCTGAAAAGGATAACAGCTATGATGAAAATTCTAAAATTTCAGAGGAACTTTTATCGTCAAACGAGCTTGATAATTCAACTCTTTCTGAAAACTTATCTGAAAATCAAAGCAACGTTTTTTCCAATGAAAGTAATGAAACGTCAGATAAATTAACATCTTGTGAGTCTGATATCTCAACCGAAAGCAATTTTTCTGAAAGCTACGAAAGCTATGAAAGTTATGAAAGCTCTGAAAACTACGAAAGTTTTGATAGCTCTGAAATCTTTGAAAGTTTTGAAGAATCTGAAAGTTCTTTTAATTCACAAAATTCAGAAGATAATTATAGTTCTGCCGATTCAGACGAAATTAAAGATAAAATCTTTTCAGAACCCATTGGATTTGAATATACAACGTCTAAGGGGAATGTTTTTATAACAAATTGCAAAGATGATAAAGTTTTAAACATTATGGAGGAAATTGCAGATACTGCATCAGAGTATAATAAAACAACGGTATATTATACAGACGTTGAACAAAAATATTTCTTTGCATATAACGTTAATTTGACACATAATACAGCAAGTACCATAAAAGCTCCATACGCCGCTTACATTCTCCAAAGCGGAGCAGACCTTTCTGAAGTTCTTGTTATGGAAAAACGACATATATTTACAGGAAGCGGAGTTTTAAAAAACAAAGAAGCAGGAAGCAAGTTTACTGTTTCTGAGCTTATACGCTATATGATAACAAGAAGCGATAATACAGCGTATGCAATGCTTCTTGAAAGATTCGGCACACAAGGTTTCAGAGAATATGCAAAAAAACTTGGAGTTGATTTCAAATTGCCAAGCGGAGGATATACAACTTGCAAAATTCGCGAAATGGCAGCTTTTCTTCTTGATATTTATAATTATCAAGAAACAGAAAGAGGAAAGACTCTCATTAAACATATGAAAAACTGTTCATATTCCTTGCAAATTCCCAAATCAGTTTCTCACGATGTTGCTCATAAATTTGGTTTTATTTATGAAGGAAAGGCTTTTCACGATATGGGAATAGTTTATGCCCCCTCACCCTATTTAGAGCTTATTTTTACAAGAATTAACGGTTCTGTATACGATACAAAGGCATTTATTCAAATTGGAAAGCTGGTTGAAAAGCTAAATATGGAGCTTTCTGAAAAATATTAATGCTGTTTACACTATAAAAAGTCAGGAATTAAACTAATGGATATAAATAAAATAAGAAATTTTTCAATTATTGCACATATTGACCACGGCAAATCTACTTTAGCTGACCGATTATTAGAAAAAACAAATTCCATTTCTCAAAGAGAAATGGACGATAGAATCCTCGACAATATGGAGCTTGAAAAAGAAAGAGGTATAACTATAAAGGCAAGAGCTGTTTGCTTTAAATATAAGGCAAATGACGGAGAAACGTATACCTTCAATCTTATCGACACTCCAGGACACGTTGACTTTAACTATGAAGTCAGCCGTTCTCTAAAGGCTTGTGAAGGTGCCCTTCTTGTAGTGGATGCAACCCAAGGTATTCAAGCACAAAGTCTTGCAAACGCATATCTTGCTATAGAAGCAGATTTGGAAATTGTTCCCGTTATTAATAAAATTGATTTGGCAAGTGCTAATCCCGAAGGAGCAAAAGAAGAAATTGAAGAAATAATTGGTATTCCCGCTGATTATGCTCCTCTCATTTCTGCTAAATGCGGAATTAATATTGAAGACGTTCTCGAAGCGGTTGTTAAATATATTCCAGCTCCAAAAGGAGATCCGTCTGCCCCTCTTAAAGCTCTTATTTTTGACTCTTATTTTGATTCATACAAAGGTGTTATTGTTTATATAAGAGTTATTGACGGCACTCTTAAAATTGGTGATACCGTTAAAATGATGAATACGGGAAAGGTTTTTGAAACAATTGAGGTAGGAACTCTTACCGCTTTCGGATTTAACAATTCAGGCGTTCTTTCCGCAGGTGAGGTTGGTTTTTTCACCGCAAGTATAAAAAACATTTCTGATACCGAGGTTGGAGATACGGTTACATTTGCAGAAAACGGAACTGATGTCCCTCTCGATGGATTTAGAAAAGCCTTACCTATGGTTTTCAGCGGTATTTATCCCGCTGATGGTTCAAGACTTGGAGATTTAAGAGATGCGTTGGAAAAGCTCAGATTAAACGATTCTGCTTTCATTTTTGAACCCGAAACCTCTTTAGCTCTTGGATTCGGTTTCCGTTGCGGTTTTCTTGGTCTTCTTCATATGGAAGTTATTCAGGAAAGACTTGAAAGAGAGTTTAATCTCGACCTTATAACAACAGCTCCAAGCGTTATTTACGAAATAAAATTGAACAACGGTAATATAGTTCATATTGATAACCCTTCAAACTATCCATCCCCCGAAGAAATTGACGTTGCGTCTGAACCTGTTGTCAAAGCAACAATAATTACCCCCGCAACATACGTTGGAAACATTATGGAGCTTTGCCAAGACAGAAGAGGAACGTTTGTTGATATGAAATATATAACCTCAGACAGAGCAGAGCTTCATTATGAATTGCCTCTCAATGAAATTATATACGATTTCTTTGATACGCTTAAATCTAAAACAAAAGGTTATGCTTCTCTTGATTATGAACCTTTAGGATATAAGCCTTCAAAACTCGTTAAATTAGATTTCTTGCTTAACGGCGAAGGAGTTGACTCTCTTTCCCTTATCGTTCATTCTGATAAGGCATATCCAAGAGCAAGACGCATTTGCGAAAAGCTAAAAGAAAATATTGACCGTCAGCTTTTTGAAATACCAATTCAAGCCGCTATTGGAGGAAAAATTATAGCGCGTGAAACAGTTAAGGCTATGAGAAAAGACGTTCTCGCAAAATGCTATGGCGGTGATATAACAAGAAAGAAAAAACTTCTTGAAAAGCAAAAAGAGGGTAAAAAGAAAATGCGTTCTCTCGGAAGCGTTGAGGTTTCAAAAGAAGCATTTATGGCGGTTCTTAAGCTCGATGATGACTAAACCGATTTCCATATACGTTCATATTCCATTTTGTCTTTCAAAATGTAAATATTGCGCTTTTTATTCCGAAAAATACAACGAAAAATCAGCAAATGAATATATAAATTCATTAAAAGATTTATTGGAATTTTTTTCAAAGAACGCTGAAAATACCACCGTCCAAACAATATATTTTGGCGGTGGTACTCCAACTTCCATAAATTCTCAGCTTTTATGCAGTCTCTTAGAACACATAAAAAAATATTATAACCTTTCGTCAGATTGCGAAATTACGGTTGAAACGAATCCTAAAACCGTTAATATTGATGATGCTTCATTATTATATCAAAGCGGTTTTAACCGCGTTTCTATGGGAATACAATCAAGCAACAACAAAAGATTGGAAGATATAGGACGTATTCATAGCTGGGAAGATGCTGTTGAATCATATGAAGTTTTAAAAAAAGCGGGATTTTCTAATATTTCTGTTGACTTAATATTCGGTTTACCAAATTCAAAAACAGAAGACGTTTCAAAAGACGTTGAAAAAATACTTTCTTTGAAGCCTAATCATATTTCTGCTTATGCTTTGAGCTTAGAAGAAGAAACTCCCCTTTTTAATCAAAGGGAAAAATTTATTTTTCCTGATGAGGATATGCAATTTGATATGTATATGAATATATGCAGTATACTTAATCAAAAAGGATATTCTCATTATGAAATTTCAAATTTTGCTATCGACGGATATTGGTCAAAACACAACAGCGGGTATTGGTCAAGACGTGATTATATTGGTTTTGGCTCAGGGGCTCATTCCCTTTGGGAAAACAAACGCTTTTTTTCAATTTCAAATAAAGATATATTCATAGAAAAGATTAAAAACAAAGATTTTTTATCTGCTTTAGGATATGACCGATTTGATAAGATATCAGCCGAAGAAGAAAAGGAAGAAGAAATTATGCTTTCTTTAAGAACATCAAAGGGACTATTTCTTGATTCTCTTCCAGATAGCTTTAAAAAATTTGTTGATAATGGATTTGCAACATATTTAAACGGTATTTTTTCACTGACAGACAAAGGCTTTTTTGTTTCAAACTCTATTATTTACCACGTATGCAAGGAGCTTTTATATGATAAACAATGATTATACAAAAGATGATATCCCAAGAATCTGTGCTAACTGTCAATTCTCAACAGAAATTTCGGGAATGGAATATTTTCTCTGTGAGAAAAAAGGTGTTGTTGAACCGATTGACACTTGCAAAAAATATAAATTTGATATTTTCAAATACAAACCTCATAAGTAGTTTTTTATTAGAATAAAAAAGAATGTTCAAAAATAAACCGCCCCAAAAAAGTTAGAACACAACCTAACGATTGGGGGCGGTTTTTACTATGCAATTTTATTACTGTAAAGCTGGAAAGCTCCAAGGAAATATGATTTTATTCTTAGATAGTCTGTTGTGGATAAAACGCCATCATTATCAACTTCTGCCGCTTCTTTGAATACTTCCTCCAAAGTCAAAGTACCCAAAAGGTTTCCTTTTATTCTCATATAGTCAGTTGAAGTTATTTCTCCGTCTCCGTCAACTTCGCCTATTATTACAACTGTATACGTTTTATTATAATATTGAATCTGAGAACCTGTTCCAATAAAGCGGACAGCATTTGTTTCAAGAACATCAGAATCTTCAAAAAGCTCTTTCGCAGCTTCAAGAGTGAGTTTATCCCACATTCCATAGATTTTTCCATCAACAACGCTTATTCCGTTTCCTGCTTTTGGAGTTAATTCTTTACTTTGAAATAGTGCAATAAACTTGTGGTTACCATATGCCTTAATTTCATAAACTTCATTTTTTGAAACAAGAATATCGTTTTCATACCATCCTAAAAACTCATATCCATATGCGGCTTCTGCTTCAAGAACAGCTTTCTCACCATATTTATAAACGTTTCCGCCTTTTACTGTGCCATAGCTTTCATCAGATGAAATAACTTTTATATCAAACTCGGATTTTCTTGATATATCATTTGTTTTTTCAACGTTTTCAGCTTGTGTTGAAAGTGTATATTCAACCGCTGAGCCATACATAGCTCCGCTTTCAATTTCTTCTGTTGAATATGATGGAATAACACCTGTTATTAACTCACTTTCAGAAGCTGAAACAGAATTAAACTCTACAACTCTCGTATATCCAACAGACGCATTATACTCTTTTACTGTATAGCTTAATTCCCCTTCTGTATTATTTATAACAACGTTATACGTTTGGTCTATGGGTAAAATAACGTATTTAAGACCGTTATCAAGTCCATATGAATAATCATATCCGTCAATTGAAACAGCCTCGCCGTTTACAAATGATGCAACGGAAATTCCGTTTTCTTTATATACGTTCATATCTGCGTTTCCGTCAAGATAAACTATTCTATATGCGTTTTTATTCAACGTATATTCTGTATTAACGTTTGTATAGTTCGAATCAAGAGATTTCATCCAAGCAAAGCAAAGCTCCGGATAATGAGCTTCGGCAAGTTTTTCTACATTCATAACAGCGGTGCTGAAATAATTTGGATGACTTGTTACAAGAGCAAGCATTAAATCTCCTATAGCAATTCCCGCAGAATTTACAACAGCCTCGTCATAATCTGTTATACCAGCATCATCTATAGCTTTTTTAAGCCAATCTGAAACCATTTGAAGAGCGTCTTCTTCCTCGCCCCACGGGTTAAGTCCCGCATTCCAAACGTATGACCACGCCAAAGCTCCCCAATTAGCCTGAGCCTGAGAAACTAATGATTCCATTAGTATTTTTTGCTGATCACCTGAACATCCAAAAATAACAGAGCATATTTCCCTTATTTCCGCTTCATAATTAGCAACGTATTTCTCGCGGTTTACAAGAAATTCATTAGAAAGAATTGTAATATATTTTGACAAAAAAACGTTCTGAGAGTAATCGTTATCTGTATCGTCAACGATATACTCAATTTTTTCTCCACCCGGAAGCCAATTTTTCATTCCAAGTTTTTTCATCTGAAAATCATCAACAGTATATCCTGTTATTCCATCAAAATCAAAATAAAACTCAAGCATTTTAGCTTTCTGTTCTTCATATGATTCAGGGTTTGATTCTGCTGTTGGAGTATAGATATCAACGCCATATCTGCTAAATCCCATTTCATAAGGAGCAACAAAAGGAACGGGATCGTTTGGGTTTATTATATTAAAAATATTTTCATATCTTGACGTTCCTTCAAGATCATCAGTAAATGCCCCTGCGGGTGTTTCAAAAGTATATGAATAAAAGTCATCAAGGTCATATGTAATATCATCATCTAAAACTGCGCCATCATCAATAGCACCGCTTACAAGATTTGCAATAGCAGCTCCTCTGCTATATCCCGTTATCCAAAGTTTAACCTTACCCGATATATTTTGATTTTTAAAATATCCTCTGAGAAATTCTAAAACAATTTCTTTTCCTTCTGAAAAGCCTTTATGCTGTCCAACAGTTCCTATGGTGAAATTGCTTGACCATTCTCTTTCGTATCCAGCACCACGCACTGCAATAGCAACTAAAGTATATTCTTCATTGTTAACCTTAATTGGCATATTTCCTGCAATAACTCCCACAGAATCTTGAGTTGGTTTCACAGTATACCAACTATTAACTTCTATATTTTCAGAAGGAACACCAATTTTTTCAAGCAATTCTTTTGCATTAGAGCTTTTTTCAGAATAATCTCCCTCTTCTCCATCGCTGCTTCCAAAAGCGGAAAACGCAAGGCTTAAAGACATTGTTGAAAGGGATTGATTATAAACGTATGAACTTTCTGAAAAATAATCGTTGGTATAATAGCAAGTAGTTATTGAATCTGCCGCAGAATAGTATGAAAAATCAATCTTTTGCAATAAATTCTCGTTTATTGCATCTCCTGATAAAATATCGTCTGCAAATATTGTAACAACGTTGCAAATTAAAAGCGTTAAGGCAATAACAACAGAAAAAACTTTTTTTATCATCATTTGTCTCCTGACTAATTTTTGATTTTTACCTTTTCATTTTACCATATTTTTGATACAAAATCAATATAAAAATTTGCATTTGCGTTTTTTTCCTTGACAAAAAGAATAACAAGTGGTAAAATATTTTTGAATCAATATATCAAAAGCAGGAATTAACAATGCCCCCAATTAGAATTCTTCAAGTTACCTCTGTTTTAAACTATGGCGGAATTGAAACTATGATTATGAATGTTTTCAGAAATGTAAACAGAGATAATATTGTTTTTGATTTTCTTGTTATAAGAGAAGACAAAGGTATTTTTGAAAACGAAATATTAAAGCTCGGCGGACGTATTTACAAAATACCTTCAATGAAAAAAGTCGGGTATTTTAAGTTTATAGATAATCTTTTGGATTTTTTTAAAAGTCATTCCGAATATAATATTATACACAGCCACGTAAATACCTTTAACGGACCTATACTTAATTGTGCAAAAAAATGCGGAATAAAAACAAGAATTTCCCATTCACATACAGCTTATCCAAAATATCCCTTAATTGAAAAAGCAATTAAAGGATTTTTTAAAAGTATGATTAAAAATTCTGCAACAGATTTTTTTTCTTGTAGTGAAATTGCTTCCAATTGGCTTTACGGAAAGAACTTTAAAAACAATAAGGTTATTATAAACGGTATTAAAACGGATGATTTCATTTTTTCTATAGATAAAAGAATAGAATTAAGAAAAAAATTCAATTTAGAAGACAAACTTGTTTTACTAAATATTGCTCGTTTCTATAAGGAAAAAAATCATTTTTTTCTATTGAAAATTCTGAAAGAGATTGTTAAAACAAACAAAAACGTTATGCTTGTTTGTATTGGAAACGGAGAATTAAGAGAATCTTTCATTAATAGAGTTTCCAAAATGGAGCTTTCAGAAAACGTTATTGTTTTAGATTCCAGAAGAAACGTTAAGGATTATTATAATATGGCTGACGTATACGTTTCGCCCTCATTATTTGAAGGGTTTGGGATTTCCGTTTCAGAAGCTCAATTCAATTCTCTTCCTTGTATTATCAGCAATTCTTTTCCAAAAGAAATTAATTTCTCAAATAATTGCAGATTTATTTCATTAAGAGAATCCCCTAACGTTTGGGCTGAAGCAATTCTTACTGCTCAAAGAAAAAATTTGATTATGAATAATCAGCTTAATCTGAAAACATATGACGTTTCATACACTGCTGATTATTTAACTCAATTCTATTTAAACAGCTTATAACATTAGCTATATATTTTCAAAGATTTATAAATTAAAAGGACATAGAATATGTTTGTTTACGTCAGTATGATGTTGTGGACTGCTTTATGCGGTTTTCTCAGCAAAGACACACAAACCGATTATCTTATAGAAGGAAAAATTGAAAAACGTATTCATCCATTTTTTGCAATTCTTATAATGGGATATATTGCAATTTTTATGGGAACGTTTTTTGGTCATTTTGACCTTCCAATGTATGAATTTGGGTTCAACGGGTTACCCTCTGAACCATCTGAGATTCCTTCATATATGAAAACGGTAACAAAATATCCGGGTTTTCACGGACTTCAAGTATTGTTTAAATGCTATATATCAACAGAATTTCTCCATTTTAATTTGTTTCTTGTTATTTTTGACTGTTTTGCAGTATTATACTTATTCAGAAAATACTCTTGTAATTTTGCTTTTTCTGTTTTTTTGTTTTTAGCGGCAGGAAAACATACTTGGATGGTAAATGGAGTTAAACAGTTCCTTGCGAGTTGCATTATTCTTTTGGGATGCAAATTTCTTATGGAAAAGAAATTTTTTAAATTTGCAGCTTTTGTTATTGTTGCCTCTTTTTTCCATACCTCCGCGTTAATTGTTCTACCCGTTTATTTCTTTGTACACGGAAAGCCTTGGAACAAGAAAATGCTTTTAATTCTTGTAGCTTCATTATTAGCGGTTGTATTTTTATCTTCCTTTACAAATATACTCGATATTATTCTTGAATCTACAGAATATGATACTTCTGTTTTGAAAGGAAATTCAGGCTCAAATATTTTCAGAGTTCCAATAGCCGCAGTTCCAGCTGTTTTAGCATTGCTATCAAGAAATAAAATTGAAAAAATTGCTCCAAAATATATAAACGTATGTATAAATATGTCTCTTATTTCTGCGTGTATTTATTTTATTTCTTCATTTACGTCTGGAATACATTTTGGAAGACTTCCCATTTATTTTGAGTTATACAGCTTTATATCTCTCCCTTGGCTTCTTGATAACGCTTTTGACCATAAAACTAATAATTTCGTTAAAACTGCTTGTATTGCTTGTTATCTCTTAATGTATTTTATTTTAGACTGGAAAACGCCATATTATAGCAAAGTTCTTGATATTTATATCGCACCTTAATTATGTTATTATTATATTTCATCTACTAACAACGGTAAGGAAATTTTTATGGATCTTATTAGCATCATAGTTCCTGTTTATAATGTTGAAAAATATATAAATAGGTGCGTTGAATCAATAATTAACCAATCATACACCAATTTAGAAATTATTTTAATTAATGACGGCTCAACTGATAATTGTCCTATTATGTGTGATAAATGGGCAATAAAAGATAAACGAGTAAAGGTCATTCATAAAGAAAACGGCGGTTTATCTGACGCAAGAAATGTTGGATTAAATAATGCAAACGGGAAATTTATAGCATTTGTTGATAGCGATGATTGGGTACATTATGATTATATATCTTCTTTATATCATACCCTTATTGAATACAGCTCAGATATTTCAGCGTGTGATATATCAATAGCTTATGAAGGTGAAGCTTTTTCTATTTCCGAATTTAATAACGATAGCTTTTGCTGTTATCCCGAAGATGCTCTCCGTTCACTAATTCAGGGGAAAGGATTCAGAGCTGTTGTTTGGAATAAACTTTACAAAAAAGAGCTGTTGATAAACGAATATTTTGAGGTTGGAAAGTATCACGAAGACGAGTTTTTCACCTACAGAATTATTTCCAAGGCTCAAAAGCTATCCTATACAAGAAAAACTCTTTATTATTATTTTCAAAGAAGCGGAAGCATAATGAATTCTTTTTCTGTGAAGCATTTGGATTCATTTGAAGCTCAATTTATAAGAATTGGTTTTCTAAAAAATAAATATCCCTCTCTTTATCTTTTGGACAAAGTTTCTTTTGTAAACGCTTGTATTGGCTTTTACCAATCAGCCTTAGGGTTCCCAAAGGAAGAAAAAAAAATATATATTTCAAAAATTAAACTATATAGAAAAAAAATAGATTTTGAATTTAAAGAATTAAAATCTATTCCTATTAAAGATTTTTTCTATATAACTGGAAGTGCAGTATCTATGCATTTATTTTGCAAACTTTTACTCAGCTTTAAAAAAATAAAAAGGAGATTTAAAAGTGAATAAGTTTTTCTTAAAAGTTAAAAATAAAATTAAATCAACTTTTAAAGAGTTTAAAGCAGATTATCGTTTTTCATTTTATTATGCATTACTAAGATTTTTTCAAAACTTTTTTTCAACAATCAGAATGTATAAACTATCATCAGTTATAAGAAATAAAAGATACGACTGGATGATTAGTTTTCTGAAAAACAATATCAAAAAAACAATATCTTTTAATAAAAATAATAACAATTCGGGCGTTCCATCCGAAGAAAAACAACAAATATGGGTATGTTGGTGGACAGGCGAAGATTCAGCCCCTCAATTAGTAAAAAAATGTATCAAAAGCATTAAAAATAATTCCCCAAAATATAACGTTAATTTTATTGATAAGGATACATATACAAAATATATTACCATACCCGAATATATGCTAAAAAAAATAAATGATAATAAGATGTTGATAGCCCATTTATGTGATTATATCAGAGTTTCTCTTCTTGAAAAATATGGAGGAATATGGCTTGATGCAACTATATACTGTACGGAGCAATTACCAATAGATTACTTTAATATGCCAGTTTTCACGTGCAAAAGCGTTCCAACAGAATGTGGTTATTTATCGAAGAAACGCTGGGTAACGTTTGTTTTAGGAGGATGGAAGCAAAACGTCTTTTATAAATTTTTAAAAGACGCTTTTGAAGAATATTGGGAAAAATATGATTATGCCATAGATTATCTTTTTTTTGATGCATTAATAGAAATTGCACGTCAAGAAAATTCAACAATCAGAAGTTTGCTTGATGATATTCCAATTAACAACCTTAATAGAGACGATTTGCAAAAAGCGTTTAATGACAATTTAATATCTTCTGAATTCAATAATATTATAAAAAAAGATACTATATTGTATAAGCTATCGTGGAGAGAACAATATAAACTATTAACTGACGATGGAAAAGAAAGTATATATTCCTATTTTCTAAATAATAATTAACCAAAAACACAGCAAGAAAAGCGGTTTGCACTTAACAAACCGCTTTTTAATTATTTTTTGAAGAATCGTTTTTTTTCGCTCTTCAGGTTTTTATAAAACAAACAAAAATCACAAAATGGACATTCTACACATAAAGGCTTTCTTGCGGAGCATATTTTTCTTCCAAAAAGAACTATTCTATGACAAAATCCGCTTTGCTCGTCAAGGGGAATTAAAGTTTTCATAACCATTTCGGTTTCCAAAGGCGAATCTTTTTCTGTAAATCCAAGTCGTCCGCAAATTCTTATACAATGAGTATCTGCAACGATACCGCCCAAATTATATATATCACCTCTTAAAAGGTTGGCAACCTTTCTTCCAACCCCAGGTAATGTTAATAAATCTTCCATTTCACAAGGAATTTCGCCATTAAATCTATTTAGTATGACCTTTGAGGCTTCTCTTAAATTTTTAGCTTTTGAATTATAAAGTCCAACAGAATGTATGAGCTTTTCTAACTCCCCCTCTTTGCTTTCAGCAAACGCCTTTACATCGGGCAAAGATTTAAATAACTCAATAGAAACCGCGTTAACCCTTTCATCTGTACATTGAGCAGAAAGAACGCCTAAAACGAAAAGTCGAAAAGGATCTCCTTCCCATTTCAACGCACACTCTCCCTCAGGAAAAAGCTCTTTTAATTTTTCTAAAACAAAATCTGCTTTTTTATTATTATCCATAAAAACTATTCATCAAATATGTAATTAACGTCCCCTGAAAGAAGAGCAAGAACACCTTTATAAATAACCTCAGCTCTTTCCATAAAGTTTTCTTTCATATCGTCTGCATATTTATCATCAGTTAAATATACGTTTAAGTCAAGAAGAGTTTTGTTTTTATCAGTTATTGAACATTTAACCATATATCCCTCACCCTCAGGGACAATTTCAGAATCTATTCTATTTCCGTTTTTGTAAAATGCAAGAAGTCTATGGGCAGAACGCAACGCCTTTTCTTTAACAGAATCATATAGATTAAATTCTACGCTGCTGACAGATTGAGCACCAAGCTCTGAAATTCTGTAAAGCATTTTGCCATCCGTTCTCTCTTCGATTATTTGCCCAAGGTCTAAAAGCTCACAAAAACAGATAGGAAAATCTCTTCCTGAAACAAAACCGTCTTGCATTACCATATCATTTATTATCTTATATTCAAGAGGTTCACGAATGTTTTTTAAGAGATATAATATAAAAACTTTTATCTGAAATCTGTCTTTCATCTCTGCCATACAAAACTTCCAACGATGATTTTCATATCATTCGACCTTTCCCATATTATTTTTGGGATAATTTGACAAAAAAAGCCTTATTTCTACATATCCTACTATATTATACACATATTTCTGAATTATGCAATAGAAAAAAGAAAAAATCTATTGAAAAAATAACACAAATGTTATATAATAATTTTGTATCAATTATTTGAAAGGTGAAACTCAAATGTTATCCATATTAGGCGGAATCAATTTTTATAATATTGATAAGATTCAAAAGCTGCCTTTTGAGTCAATGCCCTCTCCTGAATACGTTTATCTAAAAATTCCTGATGGGTATTCTTTAAAAGTTAATAAAGGAACAAAAGTTTGTATTGGAGAAGCTGTCGCATCTGCTGACGGTGAATTTTGTCCGCCTATACGTTCAAGCGTTTCAGGAACTGTTGAAGAACTATCTGAAAACGTTATAACTGTTAAAAACGACTTTGAATCAAATATTCTTGACGGTTATACCATTTCTTCTACTATTTTCGAGCTTTCTGAAAAAGATATTCAAAATCTTGCTGATTCGTTTTGTATATATGATAATTCTGTTCCCCTTTCTCAAAAACTTAACGATTCTACAGGCAAGGTTGAAAATATTATAATCAACGCCGTTGATTCAGAACCAACTGAGGGAACTGTTCGTCATATTATTCTTGAGCATATAGACGAGCTTATTAAAGGGATTAAGATTGTAATACACGCTGTTAAAGCAAGAATGGGAATTATTGCCCTTGGTGATACTTGTGAAGATTTATCAAAATTGATACAAAACCACGTTACAGATTCTAATCTCATTTCCACACGTATTATTGAATCAAGATATCCTTCTTCTAATTCAAAATGTTTAGTTTTTGCTCTTACAAGAAAAGAATATAGTGAAGAAAATTTTGTTGAAGAAAGCAAATGTCTTGTTTTAAAAGGGGAAACCGTTGTTAATTTATATCGTTGTATATCTCAGGGAACCCCTTTTACTAAAAAACTTATTACAGTTTCAGGCAGAATTAATAATCCCAAAAATCTTTTAGTTTCCGTTGGAACGAAAATAGATGATATTATTAAATATTGCGGCGGTTCAACGTCAGATAATTATATTATTTTAAAAAATGGAATAATGACAGGAACCCCAATTTTACCAGATGACGTTGTAGAATACGACACTAATTCCATAACTCTTATTCAAAAACAAAAATACTCCACAAAAAAATGTATTCGTTGCGGAAAATGCGTTGATATTTGCCCAATGCTTCTAAAGCCTCTACTCCTTTACTCTAATATTATTTATGGCAAAGCAGAAAAAAATGAGCAATTTGGAATTAAACAATGCATAGGGTGCGGATGTTGCTCATATGTTTGCCCTTCCAAAATCCCTCTCGCTAATATTATTTTTGGTTCTGCAAATAAAACAACCTTATAGTTTTATAGTTTTATAGTTTTATAGTTTTGTAGTCTTTCAGCTTTATAGTGTTATAGTGTTATAGTTTTATAGTTTTATAGCTTTATAGTTTTTTATAATTTTTATAATTTTTATAATTTTTATAGTTTTCTTTTTGTTTTAAAGGTGATTTTATGTTTCCACACAAATTAAACAAAGATACAGTGTTTCATACGCAATCAACCATTATTATTGCATTGATACCAATTATAATATGGAGTGTTTACGTCTTTGGGACAAGAACTATTACGTTATTGTCTGTATCAGTTCTTTGCGCTATTTTAACTGATTTATTATTATCCTTTCTTTCAAAAAATTTGTCTTATTTTTCAGTATTAAAGCCTTTGATATACGGTTTTTTATCCGCTTTAGTGCTTCCCGTTTCTGCTCCTGTTTGGGCGTTTGCTATGGGGGGATTTATTTCATCAACAATTGGGTTTATTTCTCTTAAAGGTAGCTGTTCTGCAAATATAATAAACCCCGTTGCCGCATCGGGAATTATTCTCTACGGACTTTTTGAATCGGTTGTAAACAGATTCACAGCACCTTTTGAAACGTTTTCCTTTAACCAGCTTTCTACACATGATTGTAAGTACGTTACAACGATTTTACAATCTATAAAAAACGGAAATGACAGTATAACCGATTCTACGTTAATTAACACTTTCTTAGGAAGAGATGCGGGAGCAATGGGTGAAATATCTGCTTTACTTATTATTATTGGCGGATTTTTCATAATATGGAGAAAATATATTTCATATCATATACCCGTTATATTTGTGTCAACTGTCTTTCTACTTTCATTTTTCTTTCCAAACGGAAACTGTGAGGCAATATACAGCTCTGCGGCAGAAACTCTTTCAGGCGGGGTTATTTTTGCTTCGTTTTTTGTTGCATCTCTACCTTGCAGCTCTCCTATAACAAAAAACGGAAAAATTATTTTTGGTTTATTATGCGGTATTTTCACATTTATTCTAAGAAGATTTTTCGGAATTGTTGACGGCGCATTATTTGCAACGGCAATTGTAAGCTGCTTTTCTCAGCTAATAGATTTTTTAACAGGAAATAAGTATTTCGCTTATATTTCAGACAAAAGAAAAGCAAACGAACCAAAGAAAACAAATTTAGAAGAATTGCTTAAGGATTAATATTATAAAAAAACTCAACTGCAAAAGCAATTGAGTTTTATATTATAAAATATACTTATTTCAACAAATCAATAAATTCGTTAAGGCTTCTGACCGCTTTTCCGTCTCTCTCAACGTTTGGAGAAGACATCAACATTGAATTCAAAACAGCTTCTTCCGTTGCCTCAGCAATAGCACGGAACACAATGTTCATTTTTGATTCGTTTATCATAGACATAGATAAAACGTCATCGTTTTCATCTGATCTCATTATATTAGAAGTAGAAAATCCTAAAAAAACTTCCCCGCTTCCGTGTCCTATAAACGAACCCGTTCTGGCAAGTCCAACGGAAGCTCTTTTCAAAACTCGTTTAAGCTGTCTTGAGCTCATTGGTAAATCAGTTGCCATAACAACGATAACAGAACCCTTTTCTTCGTTGTTAAGACTTTCGTTCTTTATTTCTTCACCAACGCTTTTTCCACAAACAATTAGATCCTTCAATGAACCAAAGTTCGTTTGAACAAGAACGCCTAAGGTATACCCTTTTCCAATGGGAATAAGTCTTGAAGAAGAGCCGATTCCACCTTTCAAGCCATAGCAAATCATTCCCGTCCCTGCTCCAACGTCCCCTTCTTCAAAATCAGAAGAAGCTTCGCTTATAGCCTTAAACACGTGTTCAGCCTTAACTGCTCTGTTGAAAGGTGAATTGATTCTGCCATCGTTACACTCCATAACAACGGTATTAACAGACGTTATTTCAGAAGTTGCATTTTTCAAAGTATATTCAACCATTGCATCCATAACTATTCCAACGTTTAATGTGGAAGTCAACGCAATTGGAGCTTCAATATTTCCTAACTCTTCAACCTGTATTAATCCTGACGTTTTACCAAATCCATTCAAAACGAATGAAGAAGCTACGGGTTTATTGTCGAACACGTTTTCATTATGTGGAATAATCACGGTTACTCCCGTTTTATTCAAATCGTTTTTAATTGTTGTTTGTCCAACGGATACGCCAGGAACGTCCGTTATTTTATTAAGTTTTCCTTTTTTCATTGAACCGATTTTTAATCCAAGTTCTTCTGCTCTTTTATACATAATCTTTCATTTCCTTTTTATAATTTTATTTTTTAGAGAAGTTATTGTATACGCTAATTTAACTATTATCCAATTTCCGCTTTTATACGCAGTTTTATGTATTGGATGAATACGGGAGGTTACTTTTGATAAAGAATTCTTAAATTCCTCAGAACGAAGTATTTTATTATTAGTTTTTATTTTCTTTATACAACAAGAGCTGTTTTGTTTTCTCAACGTATTATCCAAAGCATAAACGTAACGATAAAAACGAGCGTTGTTATACTTTTTCATCTGTTCTTCGTCTGCACCCCACGATATAAGACAGCTTTCTAATTTATCGTATATTAATTTATCAATTTCAAGAATATTCGGATAATATTTATTATCAAGAGATTCCTTGTCAGTTCTTATATAGTTATATAAAGGCTTATTTATGCACCTTATTATTTCAGAGCCACAAAATGAATAATACTCAAGACAAAAATACATATCTTCGCCTAAAGAAATATTCTCTAAAAATCGTATATTTTCTTTTAATATAACGTTTCTTTTAAAGAGCTTATTACAAGGCGATTGAGCTAACCAAGCGGAAACTAAATCCATATATTTTTCTAAAGGAATTACTGATTCGGTCTCTTTTTCAGAAAATATAACGTTGGAAATAAGCGTTCCCTCATAGTCTGAAACGGTCTTGAAACCACAAGCTACCTCATTTTCAGGGTATTTATTTTTCACATTAAGCAAACGCTCAGCATAATCGCTTTCAACCCAATCATCGCTGTCTACAAAAAGGATATACTCACTGGTTGCTACATCAATTCCTTTATTTCTTGCAGAAGAAACGCCACCGTTTTGTTTATGTATAACCTTTATTCTATTATCTTTTTTTGCATATTCATCGCATATTATACCGCTTTTATCGGGAGAACCGTCATCAACAAGTATTATCTCTATATCTCTCAACTTTTGAGAAATTAGACTTTCTATACATTTAGATATATATTTCTCAGCTTTATAAACGGGAACTATTATACTGACTTTTGTCATCTTAACACCCTTAATATAAATATTAAAAACACAACTTGGAGAATAAAATGAACGTATATGATTTTGACAAAACAATAAACCTGACCGACTGTTCAACAGACTTTTTCTTTTTTTGTTTAAAAAGAAAACCATCTTTGGTTTTCAACGCTATAGGAATGTTACCACACTTCATAGGTTGGAAGGCTGGAAAAAAAAGCCTTACTCAATTTAAAGAAAAAGTTTTTTCATATCTGAAAAAAATCGAAAATGTTGATTTATACGTTGAAGAATTTTGGGATATCAATATAAAAAAATCTCACGGATGGTATCAGAATGTTCAAAAACAAGATGATCTTGTTATTTCTGCCTCACCCGAATTTTTAATCGCTCCTGCGTGTAAAAGACTTGGGATTAAAAACTATATGGCATCAAGAGTTGACAAAAAAACGGGAAAATTTACAGGTCTTAACTGCTCAGGCGAAGAGAAAGTTAAAAGATTCAGAGAAGTATACGGAAATACAACTATTGAAAAATTTTATTCTGATTCTTATTCTGATACGCCCCTCGCACTTATTGCAAGAGAAAGCTATATGATAACAAAAGGAAAAATTTCTCCTTGGGTTTTCAAAAAATAATATTCAAAATCATCTTATAAGCTACGGAAAAAACCGTAGCTTTTATTTATTAATTTATTTTTGATTTATGCTTCTCAATCATACGAACAAGCTGTTCTCCAACTTTAAGCATAAAAAACGATGCATCTTTTACCATTTCGGGAGGAAACATTCTTAAAAATTTATCTGCTTCAAAGGTCAAATCACCCGTATAATCAATATCGGATAAGGCTTTAGTTATATCGTTCCAATCAAATTTTTGCGTAAAAGGAAGCTGATGAAGGTCATAAACTCCATCGCTATCCTGAATATGAAGTCCTTTCAATCTGTTATGTCCAACTTTTCGTATAAAATCAGCCGCTTCAAAACCTGCATATTCAGCGTGTCCAACGTCAACAAGAGCAACAAAATGCTCCCCTTCAGAATTTAACTTGTCAACATATTCATTTAACGTTTCGGGATCACTACAAAGACTTCCCCTATTATTTTTAAAAACGTTTTCTATGGCAATTTTTATTCCATATTCTTTGCAGTATGGAATGAACGAAGAAAATATTTCTATATTTCGCTCAGTTTGATTATTTTCAAATGCAACGGGGTGCATTGTAATGTTTTCTATTCCTAAATATGCACCTATCTCCAAGGAACGCAAGGCGTATTTATATACCTCTTTAGACAATTTATCATTGTTTTCTACGTAATGGGGAAAATATGAATGACCTTGAGTGAAAACTATACCACATTCGTTTGCTGTTTCCTTCACTTTTTTTACGTGAGACATATAATTTTTATTATGCAGCGGACAGCTTTCATCATTCATATAAAACATAGAATAATCTATTCCGCCGTATCCAACCTCAGATAAAAGTCTGACAGCCTCAACATCACCAATAAGCTGACCTAAATAACTTGTTTGTGTTGCGATTCTCATAGCGTAGTTCCTTACGTTTTAAATTAAATTATAAACTAATATTTTTCACATATAAATTCATTCAAATTATAATTCAATTTAATTTTATCCACTCTTTTTTTCACAGTATTATTTTAATACTTAATAAACATAAAGTCAAGAGGAATAAAAAATATTATTTCAAATATTTATCTCGTTTTATAATAATCCTATATTATTAAAAATTTCACCATCGAGACTGTATATATCTTCAAAATTTACAGTTAGTCCGTTTTCAAAAACAATTCTTTTTTCAAAGTCTTCAACTTTTTCAAGTTTAACAGATTCCTTTTTATATTCTCCAAGACCTGAATCTTCGGTATGTTCAAAAAAAACAATGTTTATTTTCGGTTTTAAATTCATATTTTCCTTTAGTATCTTTATTTTTCTGTTTATATCCCCTATACTTTCGTCAAACCTTAATATACGTTCAGTTTTAATCTCTTCGGCTTTAATCAACGCCCTTTCATATCCACTCAAAGCAGAAAAAGGAGCAAACTGAGCCGCCCTCTCAGAAAGAGACATTGGCATATGATATAAAGAATAGGGGCGGTTTTCATTTATTATATCTGTATATTCATCATTACGCAAAAAATCTTTTTTCATTTTTTTATGCCTTATGACCGCCAATTTGTCCGTTTCGTTCTATTGCGGTTGCACCTTTTTTATAGTTCATACCTTTCATTATAATATTCTTTCCATATTTTTTCTTTGCATTTATAAGAGTTTTTTGCAAAGAACATTCTTTTTCAAATTCTTTTTTTTCTTTTTTATCTTCCCTCTCCATAGCTTCATAATCACAAAAAAGAGAAAGCTGTTTTGGAGATTTTTCTTTTTTTGCTTCATCTTTAGAAATAACGTGATTGGCGCAAATATTAAGCCTTCTCACTAAAAGCTCTCTGTTTGCAATTCTTTTGAAAAGTCTTACTGATTCTTCCGTTATTATTTTCGTTGAAGAAATATGTTTTTTCAGATTAACAGTTCCGTGGGAATGTTTTGGAATAAGTCTTCCATAATTATCAAGGGTTGTATCTCCATAATATAATATTTTTTTATTACAATCAGACAAATTTGAAGAATCATACCCTATGGTTATAACAATCTGATCTGTAACTAAATCTTTCTCAACAAGGTCAAGAACAAGCTGATCAGCCATTTCACGCATAACGAGCATTGCGTCATCATATGAATATGGTTCTTGCAAAACTTGTCCTGAGCTTATACTGTTAGAAGTTGGCTTATATGATTTTATATCAGAAATTGTGCAAGGCTCAACACCCCATGCGTGATCAATTAAAAGTTCAGCATTAACTCCGAAAAGTTTATATAGTAAATCTTCATTATATTTTTCTGTTCGTTTCCCTAAAGAACATCTTGCAACGTCTCCCATTGTATATAATCCAAAGGATTCCAATTTTGAAGAATAGCCTTTTCCAATTCTCCAAAAATCAGTTATCGGTCTATGAGACCAAAGCTCTTTTTTATATGAAGTTTCGTCAAGCTCTGCTATTCTCACTCCATCTTTATCTGCTGGCATTTTTTTCGCTGTTATATCCATTGCAACCTTTGCAAGATAAAGATTTGTTCCAATTCCCGCTGTTGCGGTTATACCTGTATTTTTTAAAATATCTTTAATTATATTTAACGCCATTTGACGCGCATTCATTTTTGAATATTTCAAATATGACGTTAAATCTATAAAAACCTCGTCAATTGAATAAACGTGAATATCCTCAGGAGCTATATACTTCAAATATACGTTTTTATATATTTTTGCACTGTAATCTATATAAAGAGCCATTCTCGGAGGGGCAGAAATAAAATCAATAGAAAGAGAAGAATCTTTTTTTAATTCGTTTAAATCATAAGAAGAGCCTGAAAATCCTTTTTCAAGTTTATTTCTTCTTTCTTTATTTATTTCACGAACCTTTTGAATTACCTCAAAAAGCCTTGCTCTTCCTGAAATTCCAAAACTTTTTAAAGAAGGGGTTACAGCAAGACAGATAGTTTTTTCTGTTCTCGCTGTATCTGCAACAACAAGATTCGTTGTTAATGGATCAAGATTTCTTTCAACACATTCAACAGAAGCATAGAAAGATTTTAAATCTATACAAAGATACTGTTTTTTCACGTTTTTCTCCGACTTTCATACAGATTTTATTTTTTATTTTCCAATTTTAAGATAGTTATTTATAGCCTCATATTTAAATAGATTTAATTCTGTTTTTTTAAATTTTTAGATATCTCTTTATAGCTTTATTTAAATAGATTTTATTATATGTTTAACAACTCCTTGGATATAACATTCATTTGGATATATATTTTCCATATTCCGATTTTCAGGATGAAGTATAATTCTCCCACCGGATTCTATCCAAAGAGTTTTAAGAGTTGTTTCATTCTCAACAAGAGCAACGACTATTTCTCCGTGAACAGCCGTATTTTGCTTTTTCACCACAACCATATCACCCTCTTCTATCCCCGCTTCTATCATAGAATCTCCGTGTGTTCTGAGAATAAAGAAATCTCCTTTACCAAAAAGAGATTCGGGAAGAGCAACGTATTCTTCAAAATTTTCTTCCGCATATTCAGGAACACCGCAAACAATATTCCCCAAAACGGGCGCTTTATTAACGTTATAATTTATTTTAGCCATTCCTGATGTTAGTATCTCTTTTCCATCATACGATAAAATTCCTTTTTCGTTCATTTCAACTAAATATTTATATGCTGTTGAACGACCGATATTTAACGCAGAAGATATTTCTGCCATAGACGGAGAGCTTCTATGGATAAAATAGTATTCTTCAACGTATTCGATTATTTTTTTCATTATTTCAGGATTCTTTTTTCTTATTCCGCCCATATCAATTCTTTCTCTGATTATATATTTAATAGTTTTATAGTATCAACTTATTTTATTCGTTCTTTTATTTATACTAAACAGCCTTAAGCATTAAAGCACATAGGAAACAAAATGTTTCTTTTCTAAAAGTATTATACCACGTTTTTTTTATTTGTCAACAGGTTTTGTTAAAGAAATTTATTTTTAAAAAAGTTTACATAAAAAAAGAACCGCCAAAGCGATTCTTTTTAAAAAAACTATATGGTATTAGTCAATATATATTTTCCCTGTTTTTTCCTCTTTAAAATCATCTGAATTGTATTCATCATCATTCCAAATAATCTCTTTTTTCGGTAAACGTCTTTTTCCGCCCACCTTTGTAAAGTCGCTGAAGAAAGCAGGATATGATTTTTTAACAGAATCGTTTGATTCTATAACGCTATCCCCCTTTGAAAACGCAGCAGCAATAGACAAAGCCATAGCAATTCTATGGTCTCCAAAGTCGAAAGCCTCTCCACCATCTAAGCAACCGTTACCAAGAATATATAGGTCATCCCCTATTGCTTCAATATCTGCTCCTAAAGATGTCAATGCATCGCAAACCTGATGTAAACGGTCGCTCTCACGATAGAATGACTGTCCGCAATTCTCTAATCTGCTTTTTCCCTTTGCAAAACACGACAAAACAGCCAAAATTGGAACAAGATGAGGGATATCAGCACAATCAACGTGAATTGGAGAAATTTTATTTCTTGAAACTGAAACAAAATTTTCAGCTTGTATCACGTTTGCACCGAAATCGGAAAGAATATTGATAATTCTTCTATTCGTTTGATGAGAAGCAGAATACAAATTATCAACAGTTACTCCACCGCCTAAAGCACCCGCAACAAGATACGGAGCAGAAAGTGAATAGTCTCCCTCAACGAAAAAGTCGCCCGAAGAATATCCATCTGAGGGAATTATTATTTTATTATTCTCAGAATCAAAAACAGAATTAACTCCAAAAGCATTTTGAACGAAAGAAACGGGACTTATATATTCTCTATACGAAACCTCTTCAGAAAGGAATATTTCACATTCTCTTTTTCTGTATGGCAACGCAATCATCATACCCGCTAAAAATTGGGAAGAAGAATTTGTTGGAACAAAAAATTTGTCTGCGTTTAACTTTCCTCTTATGGAAATTATTTCAGAATCAATTTTATAAACCTCTATTCCGCTTTGGGAAAATAGCACCTTAAATTCCTCAACGGAACGCTGTGGAAGACTTCCCGTTCCATAGAATGAAGCGTTTATACCCAAAACAGCAGCAAGAGGAACGGCAAATCTTAACGTTTCTCCGCTTTGTTTACAATGAAAATCAAAATGCTTTTCACGATTTATATTAGACAATCCTTTTCCGTTGACTATCAAATCGTTTCCATCATATTCGATAATAACTCCAAGCTGTGTTAAACAAGAAATCGTTGCTTTAACGTCATCACTAACTCCTGCGTTTGAGACTCTACATTCTGTTCCCGAAAGAGCAGCACAGAACAACGCTTTATGAGCCATAGATTTTGACGGCGGTGCTTTAATAATACCCGATATTTCAGACGGCGATATAAACATTTTTGCCATATAAAAAACCTCCTCTCGATGCTTTTAATAATAATTTTTCTATATAGAAAGAAACGAACTATTTTATTTAGCAATATTATACAATATTTTTTTTACATTTTCAAGAGGTTTATGCCAATTTTAACAATATTTTTTTAAAGTTTATTATACCATCATTTCACATTATGCTAAAAAGTAACATAGAGATATTTATATAACATCATTTTCTAAAATATCAACAACAAAAAAACTGTTGCAAAAACTTTTAAGGTCTGCAACAGTTTTAGTTGAACAATTTGTTTTATGAAAATACACTTAGGTTAAAATTATATTACAGCTATTTATTTTAAGAAAAAAGCTAAATATCAAGTTTTTTTAAATGTTATAATTTTCAGTATCGCTTTCTTAAAATTTTTTTACATCTCTTCCAAATTAGCTTGATTTTGAGAGATTTACTTTTTTATATGCCTTTTTTCCATAGTTTGTTATATGGTTTTAAAGACAACTCCTTTGAACGTGCCGGCTGTTTTGCATATTGGAATTTGGTAACATCTCATTATAAAACCAAATTACCAATAGATTTTTCACCTGTAACCCACTCTCCAAGATTATTTGCCGATTTTTCGGTAAAAAAGGAACAATATGAAATTTGCTTATCTCTGCGCTTTCTTCCACCTAAAAACCCCCACAACGTAGAAGGTATTCCGATAACAATCAAATATAGCGGTCCCAACACAAGAGATTGAATTGTATGTCCATATTCATGCACCAAAATTTGATTTGAAAGTTCTTTAACACTCATTTGCCCCTCGTATTTTTTTGCAAAAAAAGGTTCAGCAGTGAGAAATACAAACATCCCCAAGGATACACTTGTATTTAATTTCCAAACCGTAACTAATGCCCCATGATACCAAAAATGTTTATTCTTACGGTGCATCAGAAACACAATAAAGCCCAACAAAGATTGAAAAAATCCCCATGTGCATTGCCATATTTTATACATTGCTAATCTCATAAAAGCCTCCGTAAAAATATTATTTACATAAGGGTATTGTAGCATAAAGCTGTGGGAATGTCAATGATTTTTCAACGTTATTTCCGTTGTATCCGTTGTAATATCAAAAAAGATGATGATAAAATGAATTAACGCAGAAAAATGCAACAGCAAAAAAACTGTTGCAAAGACTTTTAAGGTCTGCAACAGTTTTAGTTGAACGATTTGTTTTATGCAAATACTATTCTTTGATAGCATCAACGGGGCAAGCGCCTGCACATGCGCCGCATCCGAGACATTCATCAGCGTTGATAACATATTTTCCATCTGTATCAACAGTGATTGCTCCAACGGGACATTCAGATTCGCAAGTTCCACAACCGATGCAAGTGTCTTTGTCGATTACGTATGCCATAAGTAATTCCTCCGTTAAGGTTTTTTTGTATATGTATTATACGAGTATATAATACCACAAATAATTATATTTTTCAAGTGCTTTTTATAATCTTTTTCAAAATAAGCTAAATTTAAATATAAAACGATATTTCAGAACGATAAAACAATAAAAAAGCACAAGATGTTATATATTATAAATACATTTTTTTTAAATTATTATCATTTATGATATTTTTTTCCATTAGAAATTGTAAAAGCTCTGTATATTTGTTCAAGAAGCATAACACGGGCAAGTTGATGTGGAAAGGTCATAGCAGACATAGAAAGTTTGAAATCACACATATTTTTTAATTTCTGTGATAAACCGAAGCTGGAGCCTATTATGAAAGCAAAAGACGAATATCCACATTCTCTTTTTTCATCAATAAGCATTGATAAATCTTCAGACGAAACTTTCTTTCCCTCGATACATAAAGCTATCTTGTATGCGCCCTTTGGAATTGCAGACATTATTTTGTTTGCTTCATTTTCAAGGGCTTTTTCTATAACCGCATCAGACAAGGTTTTATTTTCATCTAAGGGTTCAGGGCGAATTTTAACAGTTTCAATTTCTGAAAATGCTGAGATTCTTTTTTCATATTCCTTTGAAGCCGTATTAAAATATTCAGCACCCGTATCTCCACAAAAAATTAAAGTTATTCGCATTTTTCAAGAGCCAAACGAACATCATCGAGAATATCATCAATATGTTCAATTCCAACGGAAAATCTGATAAGACCAGGATGAACCCCTGCACCAACTAATTGTTCGTCTGTTAATTGTCTATGTGTTGCAGAAGCAGGATGAAGAACCATAGTATTAACCGCAGCAACGTGAACAGCGTTTGTTGCCATCTTTAAGGATTTCATAAATTCCATTGCTGACGCTCTTCCGCCTTTAAGTATAAAGGAAACAACTCCGCTTGAACTTCCATTGTCAAAATATTTCTTAGCCAATTCTCTATATGAATCAGATTCAAGCCCTGGATATAATACTTTTTCAACTTTTGGAGAATTTTCTAAAAACTCAGCAACCTTTAAAGCGTTTTCAGAATGAGCTTTCATTCTAACGCTTAAGGTTTGTATTCCTAAATCCAACAAAAACGCACTCATTGCGGGGGGATATGAACCAAAATCTCTTGTTAGTTGAAGTCTTGCTTTTGCTATGTATGCAGATTTTCCGAATTTTTCCGTATAAGTTACTCCGTGATATGATTCATCAGGAGTTGAAAGGCAAGTATATCCATTTCCCGCCCAATCAAAATTACCGCTATCTACGATAACACCGCCAACTTGAACAGCGTGTCCATCGAGATATTTTGACGTTGAATGAACAACAATATCAGCACCATATTCTATCGGACGACAAAGGGCAGGAGTTGGAAAAGTATTATCAACGATAAGGGGAACTCCGTGTTTATGAGCAACTCTTGCAAATTTCTCAATATCCAAAACAGAAAGAGCAGGATTTGCCAAAGATTCGCCAAAAAGTGCTTTTGTGTTTGGTTTAAAGAATTTATCAAGCTCTTCTTCAGAAAGGTCTTGGTCAACGAGGGTACATTCAATTCCCAATCTCTTCAAAGTTACCATAAATAGATTGACAGTACCACCGTATATTTTTGAAGAAGAAATAAAGTGATCTCCCGCTTCCATAATATTAAGGAGGCTCATCATAGATGCCATTTGTCCCGAAGAAGTGCAAAGAGCTCCAACGCCACCCTCTAAAGCGGCTATTTTTTCTTCAACGCAAGCAACAGTTGGGTTTGAAATTCTTGAATACATATGTCCGTCTTCAACAAGATCAAAAAGTGCCCCAACCTTTTCGGCTGTATCATATGAATATGTTGTACTCTGATATATGGGTAAAGCCATTGGTTCTCCGTTTTCAGGCTTATAACCCGCTCTTATACATTTTGTTTCTGTTCTCATTTTATTTAGCTTTATGCGTTTGACAAAAAACGCTTTCCTTTCAAAATTTATACAAAACTATAAATATATTATTTTAAATATGCTTCAAGAATTGTTGGAAGATTTGCCCAATTTAGTTCTTTTCCCGAAGAAGCCGCAAGCTCAGGGAAGTTTTTAACTTCGTGCAAACCGTCATATATTGCAAACAAAACCATATATTCTTCTTTATTTATAGTATTCTTCTCAATACAAGAGAAAAAGTCTGAAATTATATCAGAAGAATTTCTTATCTTTTCATTTGAAAATACAGAATTGAATATGCTATCGTATATCTTACCAAACATATCAGAAGCCGCGTTAGAATCATATGAATCCTCAGGAATTTCCGTGAAAATAGCATTTGCATTTTCAGGCGTTATAACAGCTTCTCCAGCAAGAGTTATATACTGAATATCATCGGGATTCTGTTCGTTATAATCTTTCATTTCAGGATCTTCATATTTAACCTCATATGGAAGGTTACAAACAATTTCAATTTCGTTATCTTTACATATTGTTGTTTCTGTGAAAAAACGATTCATTGATTCTGTATCAAAAACAACGTATCCTTTAACAGACACACCAAGAACGTATTGAAGTTTTCCACAAAGATATTTTTCTCCGTTAGAAGCATAAACCTCTTTTATACTTCTTGTATATCCATTTACAGTCAAAGTGCTTCCAACGGGAATAGATTCAAACACGAGCTTTCCTGTTTCTTCATTAAGGCAAAAAAGTTTAGCATTAACCAAAGATTTATTATGGTCTTCATAAAAAATCACGTATGCATCGCCAAATTCTTCCGTTGATGGAATAACTTCTTCTGAACCGTCTATTTCACCGTCATAATATGACTCTGCGTTTTCATATGAATATTCAGTTTGATCTTCCGAACCGTTTTCAACACCGCTGAAAAGTCCTTCAAGAATCCCGTTTACAGCCAGATAACTAACAACTGCAAAAAGTATTGCCGCAAGAGCAAACGTTATTATAAAATTTCTAAAAGCCGTTGACATATTTTATTCCTCTATTATCTTTCAGTTATTTTAATGTTTACTGAACAAAGAATAATAATTCAGAAAAAAGATTTTTTTAATTTCCAAATTAAGAGATTATTTTACTTATATTCTATCTTATATGAACCTTTGTTCTTTTTCAGCCATTCGTCTGCTTTTGAGCCTTTTTTAACGTAAACCGTTTCTAAGGCTTTGCTTGATTTAAAAATATCAGCTCCTAAGGTGGAAACGCTTTCAGGGATATATATTGTTTTTAACCCCTTTGAATTAGCAAAAGACTCTTTTTTAAGACTTGTGAGAGAAGAAGGCAAAGTTATATCGGAAAAGCTATCGCAATATGAAAAAGAATATTCTCCAATAGTTTTTAATCCTTTTGGGAAAGATACGCTTGGAAGTTTTCTACAACAGAAAAAGGCATATTTTCCAACTGTTTCGAGTTTAGAGGGAATATTAACTTCGGTGAGCTTCAAGCAATGACAGAAGAAATATTCAGGAATGGTTTTCAAATTATCCGAAAGTCTGACAGACTTTAAAGAAGGACAATCATAGAAAACATATGTTCCAACGTCTGAAACAGAATCTGTCATTGAAACTTTTTCAAGTTTTTTACAACCAAGGAAAACGCTTCCGCCAATACTCGTTACAGAATCGGGAATTGAAACCTCTTTCATAGCACCATACGAAAAAGCATATGATTTAATTTCTTTAACTGAGTTTCCGAAAGTTACGTTTTCAAGAGCCGTACAAGAATAAAATGCATATTTAGGAACAATTCCGTTTGACGTTTCTATATGAACAGTTTTCAATGAAGGGCAATTAGCAAAAGCATATTCCTCCACCAAGGCTTTTCCCATATCAAGCGTGTTAAGATTATCACATCCGTCAAATGCGTTTTTGCCAATAAACGTAACAGATTCAGGTATAGAAACTTTTTCAAGAGAATCGCAATTATTAAAAGCATTTGCTTTAATTTCTTTCAAATTTCCTTGTGGAAGAGAAGAAAGTTTTTTGCAATTATAAAAAGCACGTTCAGGAATTATTATTTCATCCTTTTGAAATTTAATTTCATTTAATGAAAGACAGTTTTCAAATATTCCAATTCCCATATCTGTAAGAGATTTGGGAAGTTTTACATTGTCAAGAAGAGCATTATCTGAAAAACCAAAATCTCCAATTTTTTTAAGACCTTCTTCAAAAGAAACTGTTTTCAAGGCTTTCATTGAAGAAAAAGCCTTTGTTCCTATTTTAGAAACGGAAGAAGAAAAGGAAACGTTTTCTATAAAGCAATTCTTTTCCACAGCATAATCAAGGATTTCAGAAACCCCCGAAATATTCAAAGACTTTAAATCTACCATAACAGGACAGGATATAAGAATACTGCCCGATTTGTCATAAAGACAGCCATCAACAGATTTATAATTCGGGTTTTTTTCATCAACGATAATTTTTTTCAAAGATGTGCAATCTCTGAAAGGGTTACCCTTTATTTCCTTCACTGTTGAAGGTATATAAACCTCCGTTACATTTTTGGAAGACGTGAAGGTTTTACTGTCAAGAAGTAACGAAGTGCTATTGCCAAATTTTTCAGGTATATTAACAACTTCTTCATCACCAAAATATTTAACTATTTCAGCAATTTTTTTATCATTGATTTTATATTGAAAATCATCAACTGTTACTTCGTTTCCACAAGATGCAAAAGCAAAACAAGAGATAAACGTGGTTAACAGCAAACCGAATATCAAAATTTTTTTCTTCATATTACTAAAATCCAATCCAAATTATAGAGCTTTTGATATTAAACAATAAAAATAATAATCAGTTATAAGAAAAACCCACCTTGGAAAGGGCGGGCTTGCATTATACAGCCGAGAAGCTCGGCGCATTTCCACATCATAATCAATCTCCGTTGGACTGCATTTTAAGCAGTCCAAACGGAATATTAATTTATTTTAAGTAAATAATTCCTTCTAATTAGTTTCTTCTATTGATAATATCGAAGAAATCTGCATCTCCTGAATCAGAAGTATTTTTTGAAGAAGGAGCAGCTTCAGCTGGAGTTTCCTGAGCAACAGGAGTAACAGGAGCTGTATAAACAGGTCTTCTATAGTCAGAAGTTCTCTTGTTTACATCAAAACCAGTTGCAACGAGAGTAACTTTCATTTCGTCTTCTAACGTTGGATCGAAAGCAGCACCGAAGATAATCTGAGCATCTGCCTGAGCTTCATTTGTTATCATTTCAACAGCCTGATCAACTTCATCAAGTCCAACATCGGGAGAAGCAGTTATGTTTACGATAATACCCTTTGCACCGCTTATATTTGTTTCCAACAAAGGAGAAGACATAGCAAGTTTTGCTGCCTGTTCTGCTTTATCCTTACCCTTTGCAGAACCAACGCCCATATGAGCAAGACCGGCACCGCGCATAACTGTTTGAACGTCAGCAAAGTCGAGGTTAATCTCAGCATCAACAAGAATAAGATCACAAATACTCTGAACGCCTTTCTTCAAAACATCGTCTGCTTCTTGGAAAGCGTTAAGAAGAGTTATTTTTTTATCTGTGAGCATTTTAAGACGCTCGTTAGGAATTACGATAAGAGAATCAACGTATTCACGAAGTTTTTCAATACCAGCTTCAGCCTGAGCCATTCTTCTTGCACCTTCAAATTTGAAAGGCTTTGTTACAACAGCAACTGTTAATATTTCAAGCTGTTTTGCAATTCTTGCAACGATTGGAGCTGCACCTGTTCCTGTTCCGCCGCCCATACCTGCGGTTATGAAAACCATATCAGCGCCTTTAATAGCTTCTGTTATAGCTTCGATTGATTCATCAGCAGCTTTTTCGCCCAATTCGGGGTTAGCTCCTGCACCTCTACCCTTTGTTATGCGTTCACCAATAGAAATTTTAATGGGAGCAACAGACTTTTGAAGAATAGCAAGGTCTGTATTGATATTGATATATTCAACGCTTGCAAAAGCATCGCTTTTCTGAGCAGAAACAGCAGAACTGCCAGATGTTGTTATCATTCTGTTAACAGCGTTTCCACCACCGCCGCCAACACCAATTACTTTAATTAAAACAGGTGGTTGATTGATATAAGACTTGTCCATTTAATTTTCCTCCAAATATACTTCCTATTTTCACTTATGCGTCTATTATAATATGTTTTTTCCATAATTGCAATAGCTTTTTTTTAATTTTTTATATTTTTTTTGTTTTTTTTCTTGTTTTTTTTGATTTTTCGATTTTTTTCGATTCTATTTTATCTTTTTCTTTTTTTATTTATTTTCTATAATTTTGAAATAACTATATTATAGATTTATTTTTCTTCTTTAAAATATCCCTCTTTCAGATTGGAAACGTCAATTTTTCCGCCGCTATCTTCAGGAAGCTTTTTCAATATTCCCCCAAGAAACAAAAGTTTTGAAGGACAATCTCTGCTGTCGCCAAGATAAACGGTATATTTTCCGTCATAATCGAGATAATAATCAAATCTGCTTTTTAATATAACCTTATTTATCTTATCTTTCATAGAAGATTCTGAAATAGCTTCATATATTCTTCTAACTCCAACACCCGTTTTTTTATCGTTGAATATTATTTCTTCTCCAAGAATACATTTAACAATTATTTCATCTTCAAATACAACCTCAAAAAGCTCTTTTGGGCGTTCTTCGCAAAGCTCAACAACGTGCATTTCTATATCAAAAACAACGTATTTTTCAGAAACGTACGTAAACATAACGCTCTCACGCTCTGAGACTGTTATGGTTATTTTATCAGGAACTTTTCTTTTTATCTCACATTCAGAAAGGTATGGAAAAGCATCGAGAATTTTTTCTTCTTTATCTGACTTTGAATAGCTGAATAACCTGTCCCCTTCTTTTATTCCAAATTCTTTCAAAAGAATATCGGTTGAATAGTATCTGTTTCCAATAATTTCAATTGAATTTATTTTAAACAGATACCTATAACAAATGTAGAAAAAAGAACACGCAATTATGAGAAGGAGGATAAAATAACTTATTCTTCTTTTTTTAAGTTTTTTTTGTCTCGCACCCTCTATTTGATGGGTTTCATTTATTTTTTTATAATCCTTATCCATTTTCTTATCCAACTCAAAATTATTAGTTTGCGTTTTCTAAATATAATAGCTTACGTTTTTTATATATCTTATTATTTTATAAGACTTAAAGCCTCTTTTACAATATTTTCAACAGCATTTTCATCTGAAAAACGCTTTATATTTTCTGATAAGGTTTTTCTTTTTTTACTATCAGAAGCAAGGGTTGAAATGTTTTCAAAAAGAACTTCGGGTGTTAAATCTTTTTCCTCAATCAAAATTGCCGCAGAAGCCTTTTCAAGAACAGACGCATTTTTATACTGATGGTTTTCAGCAACGTTTGGAGATGGAATCAAAATTGAAGCCTTTCCAAGAAAAGAAGCCTCTGTTATTGTTATTGCTCCAGCTCTTGAAATAATAATGTCTGCCGCAGCCATCTGTTTTGGAAGGTCATACATATATTCGTAAAGGAAGAAATTTTCTAATTTATCAAGACCGTTTTTTTCTGCAAGTTCTTTGCATCTTTCGTAATCTCTTCTTCCCGAAACGTGTCTGTATATCATATTGGGAAACTTTTCCAAAAGTTTTCCAACGGTATTCAAAACGTTGTTGTTTATACACGCCGCCCCAAGACTTCCACCAAAAGACAAAACGAATATTTTCTCTGAAGATATTCCCATTTCTGCCCTATTCAAGCTATATTCATATGAATATAACTTAGGTGAAACAGGATTTCCCGTCATTATAACCTTGCCCTTTGTTGATTCAAAATACTTTTTGCTTTCTTCATAGCTCAAACAAACTTTGTTTGCAGATTTGGATAGCTTTCTCGTTGTCATTCCGGGGAAAGCGTTTTGTTCGTGAATTAACGTTGGGATTCCCATTTTTTCCCCTGCACGAACAGCCGCCCAACTTGCATATCCCCCCGTTCCGATTATAACATCTGGCATAAATTTCGATATTATCTTTTTCGCCTTGTTAACGGATGTCATAGCCTTAAAAGCGGTTGCAATATTTGAAAGAGTTAATTTTCTTGTAAATCCTTGTATATCTATTGTTACAATTTTGTATCCCGCTTGTTCAACGAGCTTTTTTTCCATTCCTCGTTTACTTCCAACGAAAAGTATTTCCGCATTGTGATAAGTATTCTTTATACAGTCTGCTATGGATATTGCAGGATATATATGTCCTCCCGTTCCACCGCAAGACAATACAACTCTCATTCTTTTATCTGATTTATTCATTATTTTTTTACCCCTGTTCAATAATAGAATGTTTTGAAACGCTAAGAACAACCCCCGCTTGTATTAGCAAAATCCACAAGGACGTTCCACCGTAGCTCAAAAACGGTAAACTTATACCCGTACTTGGTAATGTATTTGAAACAACGGCAATATTAAGCAACGTCTGGATTCCAATCTGACAAACAATTCCCGCAACAAGAAGTCCCGAAAAAAGCGAAGGAGCTTTTTTTGCAATATAAAGTCCTCTCCATATTAAAGCCGCAAAAATTGCCATTATTGCAACCGCACCAAAAAATCCCATTTCCTCACAGATAACAGAAAATATATAGTCGTTTTGAGGCTCTGGAATATATCCGTCCTTTTGGTTACTCTGTCCGAGGCCAACTCCCCACAATCCTCCCGATGCTATAGCAAAAAGAGATTGTGCAGGTTGCCAACCGTCATTTTTAAAATAAAGAGGATCAAAGGGATCAAACCAAACTGCAAGTCTTGCCATAGCGTGTGAAAAAAAGGATATAGCAAAACCACCTATAGCAAAAATACCCGCACCGCATCCACCGATAATAAACCAATTAACGCCACTCATTACCATCATACACGCAATAAGCATAGCAATAATTATTGTGCAAGAGATGTGTTTTTGAAGCAAAAGAACACCCGCCGCCGCTCCAAAAAGTAATACGTAAAATCCAAGGCATTTAAAGCCTTTTATTTTTTCTTTAACCTTTGATGCATATGAAGCACACATAACAACAACAGCAAATTTCAATATTTCTGATGGTTGGAAAGTTATTGAGCCGAGTTTAAGCCAACGTGTTGCACCGCCACTCGTATGACCAAGAGGCGTTTTTACGGCAACACAAAGAAGTATTGCAACGGCAAAAATCAATTTACTGAATCTTTTATACACTCTGTAATCAACCTTTATTGCCGCAATCATCAAAACAAGACCAGACAACACAAAAAAAACGTGTTTTTTTGTAAAATGGTAACTATCTCCCTGAGTTGCTTCGGCATATGAATAACTTGCACTCGCAACTGCAATGAGTCCAATTCCAACAAGTAATAAAACAAGAATAAGAAATGGTTTATCTATTTCCCCAAGGATTCTGACTATCTTCTGTTGCGGCTCTTTTTCTATTGCGTTTGCCTCTACGTTTACAGAAAGAGAAGTGTTTTTATTATCTTTGTTTGTTTTTCTTTTTGATTTTATTCCAAACATTTCTTCTCCAAATTGATTTTTAAAATATGTAAATTTCTAATTTAAAATATGTAAATCACTAATTAAAATACGTAAATCACTAATTTAAAATACGTAAATCACTAATTTAAAATATGCAAAATGCTAAATTATATTATTAAGAAAATAAAAAGTAAGTTAATGCACAAAATATTGCGGTTAAGGTTGAGAACACAAAAACAATTTTAACTTCACTCCAACCGCTTTTTTCAAAATGATGATGAATAGGAGCCATTTTAAAAATTCGTTTTCCCGTTAGCTTAAAAGACATAACTTGAAGAATAACGGAAATACCTTCAATTAAATATATAAAACATACAATAATTGACCAAACACCCGCATTCACCCAAAAGCACATAGATACAATCAAAGCTCCTAAAAATTGAGAGCCGGTATCACCCATAAAAACCTTTGCGGGATGAAAATTAAATATAAGAAACGCAAGAATTGCACCAATACACGCAACAGACAAAACAAACAAGCTCTCGTGAGTTGTTAAAAACAGCTTATATGACAGCAACGCAAAGAAAAGGAAGATAACCGCAGAAACACTACCTGCAAGTCCGTCAATTCCGTCTGTTAAATTAGCACAATTTACAAGGTACATTATTGCTAAAGTACAAATTGGATAGTATATAATACCAAGATTTAGGTCTCCGAAAAATGGGATTTTCAAAGACGTATCAACGTATTTAAACCTGACAAGCAAAATGAGATATATAACCGTCGCAATCGTTTGTATAAGGAGCTTTTGCGATGCAGTGAGTCCTTTGTTTTGCTTTTTAAAAAGTTTCACATAATCATCAATAAAACCAACCATTCCGTATAAAAACGAAAATATCATATTTATTAACAAAAAATAATCTCCGTTTTTTATATCTTCTGGAAGAAGAAAAACTCCCGCGGCTATATATATTCCAATCATAAAGAAAAGACCGCCCATTGTTGGTGTTCCCTCTTTACATTTATGCCAAGACGGACCTATTTCAAGAATTTTTTGTCCTAATTTCGCTTTCCTCAAAATTGGAATAAAAATTTTGAGAAGAATCGCTGAAACACCAAAAGCAACAACAAATGCGAAACACGTTTTCATTGTCAAGCTCATTTAAAATATCCCCAATGCATTTTATTTTTCTGATTTATTGAATTATTTAACAGTATTTACAAAATCAGTTCTTTTAAAATTATATAAGATTTGCAGATTTTATTATATCTCCGAATCTCATTCTGTTACTTGCTTTAAAAAGCAAAGAAACGTTTTCTTTCGTTATTTTTTCAATGGAAGAAACAAGCTCTTCTCTTTTATCCATAGAAAAATAATATACCTCTTTACATCCCGCAGCTTCAGCACCCTCTGCTATATATTTTCCAAGCTCACCATAGCAGAAAAGAATATCGCAACATCCAACAGAATGTTCTCCAACGTTTTTATGAAGTTTTTCTGCAAATTCACCAAGCTCAAGCATATCGCCTAATACTGCAACTCTTTTTCCTTTTTTCGTTTTGAGATAATCAAGGGCAGCTTTCATAGATTCGGGAGCAGCGTTATAGCAATCTTCGATTATTTCGCATCCATTTTTTCCCATATATGTTTTTATTCTGCTTTCATTTGGCGAAAGAACGGATATTCCAGCCGCAGCTTCATCGTGAGTTAAACCCGATTTTATACCCGCCGCATACGCAAGAAGTGAATTTTTTACGTTATGTATTCCTATTTGTCTTATGTAAGCATCTTTTCCGTTTATTTTAAAGTATAAAAGACCGTCTTTTGACTCTATATCACTGCAATAAAATTCACATTTTTTGTTCTCAAAAGAACAACGAACTACCTCACAGTCTCTGTTTATATCTCCCGATAGATAATCGTCATCTCCGTTTACAACGAGAATTCCGCCATTCATTCCAACGGTTATATCTGTTTTTTCTTCAAAAATTTTATCTCTTCCCCCAAGATATTCGCTATGCGACCAGCCAATGTTAGTTATTATTGCAATATCGGGTTTAATCAACTTTGAAATTTTTGAAATTTCTCCCGCCGTATTCATTCCCGCTTCAAGAACCATATATTCGGAATTTTCATCGCAATTAAGTATAACCATTGGTAAGCCCGTATAGCTGTTTTGGTTTCCGGGGGATTTATATACTTTATATTTTTCAGAAAAAACGGAAGAAACGTATTCTTTCGTTGAAGTTTTTCCAACGCTTCCCGTTATTGCAACGCATTTTTGTTTTGAAAGAGCATTTTTCCTATGGAAAAGAGCAAAATCATACATAGCTTTTCGCACATCGGGAACCAAAAGGGTATTTCTTGATATATAATTTTCATCTTCAATTAAAGCAAAATGTTTTCCGTCTTTCGTTATATCAGAAACAAAGGAATGACCGTCAAACCTATCCCCTCTCAAAGCAACGAAAAGCATTCCTTCACCTTGGATTTTTCTGCTATCTGAAAGAATATACGATATATTTTTATCTTTATCAAATTCGTTTCCTAAAACCGCAGACATTAATTCAGCAATTTTTCCTGATGTATATTTCATACCACCACACCCTTTTTTATATTTATCCAACAATTCCGTCATAGAAAAATTCAAGCTCTATAACCGTTCCTTTTTTAACTTTTGTTCCCTCAGGAATTGATTGTGAAACGGCTTTTGGTATACCAGCTCCCGTATACGCACCTGAATAGTATAAATTAAGAGAATTTTTTTCAAGAAGTTTTTCAACAACGTCAAATCTTTTGTTTATAAAATTTGGAACTGTTACGTATTCTTCTTCAATTTCTTCTGTATATATAATTACCTTGCTTCCGGATATAATTTTTTCACCCGCGAGAGGAATTTGTTTAACAACCTCTCTTCCCGTTCCCATAACCTGACATTCAAATCCAGCTTCTTCAATCTTTTTCTTTGCAGATTCAACCGTTGAACCAACAAAGTCTTCAACCTTAACGTTTAAAGGTGCTGACGTATCACTTCTTGGAATTTCAAGATATGGGAGAACCTCAGTTAAAACCTTTGAAACAACGGGAGCCGCAATAACGCCGCCGTAGAAAAGCAAATTTCCGTTTGCATCTCTTCCCCTTGGTTCATCAATGGCAACGAGAATTGCAATCTCAGGATTTTCTGCGGGGGCAAAAGCAACGCAAGAACCGATATAGATGCTTTCATCGCTTTGGTCTCTCTTCTGGGAAGTACCTGTTTTTGCCGCAATGGAATACCCCGCAACAGTTGCATTTTTCGTTGTTCCCATAGTTGAACCTTCTTCCAAAACCTTGAGAATTTTTTCAGAAGTGTCTTTAGAAATAACCTGAAGCGTTGAGCTGTATTTATATTTTTCAATTATGTTTCCATCGCTGTCAACGGTTCCGATACACGCGTGAGGTGTAACGAGAGTTCCTCCGTTTGCAACTGTTGAAACTCCTCTTATTTGCTGTATCATCGTTGTTTTAAACGTCTGACCAAAGGAATAGGTTGCAAGTTCGGTTTGTTCAAACTGTGTTTCCGTTGTTTTGAAATATACCGTATAAGATTCGGCATACATATCCGTTCCCGTTTTATCCGTATATCCAAAAGCCTCATAATATTCAAGGAAAGTCATTTTTCCAATATCAGCGCCCCATTTTACAAAAGCGGGGTTACAAGAATTTTGCAACGTTTGTGCAAAAGTCTGTGGTCCGTGTCCACCCGCCTTATGACAATGGATAGTCCA